>CAIRCP010000202.1 GCA_903877095.1 uncultured Actinomycetes bacterium
CGACGGCCCCAACATGCGCCGACACGGCCATCAGCAGGACACCACCTGACCACAGCGCAGGCGCGGGGACCGCTACCAGATCCCCGCGCCCGCGCTACCACTTCCTCACACAGCCGCTACCAACAACCCCGGCTAAACACGATGCCCCGCAGCTGATTGATTACGAGCGACAAAGCGGTCGAATCGCAGCGAATACCCATGGGTAGATCTCCTTGTTCTGCTGTCGCGGAGGGTGTTCCGCGAGTGATGGTTTTGGTTGGTCTTTCGGTGTTCAGTGCTTTTTTGTTCTTTTGCTTTTGTCGGTGATAGTGACGAGGTCGGCCGCGGTGGTTCCCAGGGCGGCTGCCACGCGGATGAGTGTGATCACACTCGGGTTGCGTGTGCCGTTCTCCACGCCGTTGAGGAAACTGCGGTTCAACTCTGCCAGTTCCGCCAGCTTGGTCTGAGACATAGCCAGCGCGTTTCGCCGCTCGACGATCTTCTGGCCAATTCCCGTCAGGATCGCCGACTCGTCGATCTCACCCATCCCATCCTCCTTGTCCGCGGTTCCGCGATGCTGTATGCGATGGTATGCGGCTATTCGTCCCGGCAGTAGCGCGCCTGCCGTGAGTGTCATCTTCACCTCCTCTCCACCCGTCTCCCGATGGGGTTGCCGATAGCATACAGCCTATCGTATGCTATCGGCAACAGTCAAATCACGACCGAAGGAGTCTCACAATGCCCACCATGACCGACTTGTGCTCTGGCGCAGAGGGATCGAGCGACGGCAGCCGCAGGGCGACCGCCCAAGTAACCAAGATGACCCCCGCCCGGTACCAGGTCCACATCATGTACACCCGGGTCCAGGCCGGCAAGATGGACCGGCTGGAGTTCTACGCCGAGACCATGGACAACGCGCCGAAGCTCATCGCCGAAGTCACCGGCATCGACATCGAGGTCATCAAGGACCGCCGCCGCTACCTTCGCCAGCTCGCCGCCATGTAGACGTCACCTCCCACGCGCCCCGCCGGACTCCCGGCGGGGCGCTTCTTGTGTCGACGACGACCCGGCGCGGTCGTTTTTTTCGGGGTCGGGCCGGGGCCGGTCCACTCTTGCCAGGCCGGCGGATAGGCTTCGCCGGGGTGTTGCCTATAGCATACCGCTAGGTGTATGCTATAGGAGACAGGTACACGACAACCCAGGAGCCTTGAATGTCCTTCACCATGACCGACTTGTTCTGTGGCGCAGGCGGATCGAGCACCGGCGCGATTTCGATCCCCGGTGTACGCATCCGGACAGCGGCCAATCATTGGGACCGCGCGATCGAGACCCACAGCCGAAATCACCCCGACGCCGACCACATTCAGGCGAACCTCAGCGAAACTGACCCCCAGTACTTTCCACGGACCCAACTTCTGTGGGCCTCTCCCAGTTGCACCAAGCATTCGGTGGCCCAGGGCAAACGCCGCCAGGATGCCCAGCCGGACCTTTTCGGTGACGTTCTTCCCGACGCCGCCGCTGAGCGGTCCCGGGCCACCATGTGGGACGTGGTGCGGTTCGCCGAGTACCACGCCTACGACGCGGTCATCGTCGAGAACGTGGTCGACGTCGTCTTCTGGCCACCGTTCCAGGCGTGGCGGATGGCCATGGAATCGCTGGGCTACACCACTCAGCTGGTGTTCCTCAACTCAATGCACGCCCAGGTGTTCGGTCCCGGCGCCCCTCAGTCGAGGGACCGGTTTTATGCGGTCTTCTCCCGATCCGATGCACCCAAACCCGATGTCCGCCGGGCGGTCTCACCGCTCGCGTTCTGCCCGGAGTGCGGCCCGGTACGGGCCGTGCAGTCCTGGAAGCGTCTCGACCGGGCACCTTGGGGGAAGTATCGGAGCCAGTACGTGTACCGCTGCCCGAACGCCAAGTGCCGCTTTCAGGTCCTTGAGCCCGAGTTCCGGCCTGCGGCCGACATCATCGACTGGTCGCTGACCGGTACCCGCATCGGCGACCGTCAGAAGCCGCTCGCCGCGAAAACCCTGGCCCGCATCCAGGCCGGCATCGACAAGTACTGGGCTCCGCTGTTGGAAGGCCGGACCGGTAAGGCCGCCGCACCCGTCGCCATGCCGGCGCGGACGATGCCGGCCCGCAACGAAACCGGCATGGCGTTTCTGACGCAGTTCCGCGATAGGGTGCGTGACCTTGACCCGGCCCAGGAGCCGCTGACCACGGTCGTGGCCGACGGCGCGAATCACGGTCTCGTCCAGCACGCGTTCATCGCCGAGTTGCGCGGCGGCGGGAGCAAGTACCGTGCCGTGTCGGAGCCCCTGGCCGCGGTCACCGCCAGCGGGAACCATCACGGCCTGGTGACGAGCTACTACGGCAAGGGTGGTACCACCCCCACCGGCGAGGCGCTGCCAACGTGCACCACCGTCGAGAGGCACGCGCTGCTAACCCCGACTGGCGGGACGTGGCGCAACGACCCGGTCCCGACGTCGATGCCGTTCCCGGCCCGCACCACGCGGGAGAACGACGCCCTGGCCGTCGGTGCGACCCTGGACATCGACGACGTCCTGTTCCGCATGCTGGAGCCGCGCGAGATCAAGCGCGCGATGGATTTCCCCACCGACTACGTCATCGTGGGCAACCGGCGCGAGCAGGTGCGCCTGTCGGGAAACGCCGTCACTCCCCCGCCTGCACGTGACCTGGTGGGACTTGTCATCGAAGCGCTCAGCGGCCAGCCCGTCACCCTTGCGGCCTAGTGAAAGCCGTTGGTGCGCAACGGTCGCGCCTTTGAATAATCGCGCCAAACTGTTGCCTATCGCATACTCCTAGCGGTATGCTTTAGGCAACAGGTAGACCGCTGAGAGGGGATGCGCTGATGGCAACCGGATCGCTGACCGAGGACCAGAAGTCGCTGTTGCTCGCCATCGGGGGCTGGCAGATGCGCGACTGCCTGCTCGGCACACACGGCGTCGATCACTTCATGGCCTCATGCTCATCGGCCTACGGCCACCGCGGGCCAGACGGAGGTCCGGACTGGCTGACCGGCTGGAACACCGGCGGCGGCAAGATCACCGCGCCCGCCCGCGGGGACGTTCGGGTCGTGGTGACCGCCGCGCAGATCAACGCCTACGCGCGCACCCTGACCGAAGAGCTTCGCGCCGAACTGGCCGCATGCCGATCCGCCGCGCTCCGAGAGAGCGCCCGGACAGCCCCCTGGTGCCACTGCCCCTGGCAGTACGACGCGCCCAACAGCCACTCCGGTCCGTGCCGCCGCTACCACCCCACCGACGCCGAGGACCAGGAGCACTACGCCGAGTGCCGCCGGATCAACGCATGGACCACTGAGGTGCTGCGCCGCGCTCTTGCCATCGACGCCGGACAACTAGCGCTTTTCGCCGACCTCTGATCGCACGACCCAAGTCGCCACCCAACCCGAGAGGACACCCCCCTGATGATCGACACCCCCACCGTCGAGGCGCCTGTCGCCGGCCGCCTCTCCGATCCCCGCGCCAGGCCACGCCCCGGTGCGGCAGCCGATCCCAGCCCCGGATGCGGCGACGGAGATGTGGCACCGCGTCCGCGCAGCTGTTTACGCCGCCACGGTCGCCCGATCCGAGGTGATGCTGCATCTACCGACCTGCCACCTCAAGAATTGCCGCCGCCACGGCAGCGACGACGTCGACCTCGTGTTCGGCATGTTCGCCGACCAGATCGCAGATTCCGTTCGAGGGGAGATGTCGTGCGAGACCGTCACCTGCCCTGACTTCGGGCCTGACCACACCGACTGCGAGGTGCTCCAGGAACGCGCAGCCGGCCAGGCCGACGCCTGGACCGAGTGCGGACACTTCCCCCGACACGGCTGGCTCGCCGCAGCGCAATCCGGTCGCACGCAACTTGGCTACTGGGACTGGGTTTGGGCCAACCACGACCTCGGTCGGCCGCCCGTTCCGGGCAGGACGAGGAAGGTGCGTCCGCAGCCCTCCAGTGAGGGTAAGGACTCGCGGGCCGCCCTCACCGCCCCTGCGCAGAAAGCCGTCGAAGGCGGCCAACTCGATCTACTCGATCTCGACGCAGCAGTGAGCGCGTGAGATGGTGCAAGAACCGGCTACGCCGCTGCTGATGGAACTGGACCTTGGCGCTACGGCCCGCCCCGACATCGGGAGCCGGCAACCCGGCCCCACGGTGGGTGGCACCGTCACCGCAGGCCCGGCGCCGCACCTGCCTGACTACGACATCGTGTTGATCAACTCCAGTGCCGGTAAGGATTCGCAGGCCAGCCTCGACGTCACCGTGGAACACGCCACCGCGGACGGAGTGCGCGACCGGTTGGTTGTCGTCCACGCCGACCTGGGCGACGCCGAATGGGACGGCGTTCCCGAACTAGCCGCCGAGCACGCCGCACACTACGGCCTACGGTTCGAGATCGCCCGCCGCACCGCCGCCGACGGTGCCACACAGACGATCCTCGACCGCGTCACTGACCGCGGCATGTGGCCCGACGCCGCCCGCCGCTGGTGCACCTCCGACCACAAGCGTTCACCCATCCGAACCGTGATGACCCGGCTCGTTTCCGAGCTGCGCGAGACCGGCCAGGTCGCCGGCCGCCCCGTCCGGCTGCTCAACGTGATGGGCCTACGAGCCGAAGAGAGCACGGCCCGCGCCCGCCGCACCCCGTACGCCCCCAATCCGGCGGCATCCAACGGCCGCCGGCACGTCGATGACTGGCATCCCATCCACGCATTCACCACCGCCCAGGTGTGGCAGCGGATCGC
The DNA here is from genome assembly GCA_903877095.1 of uncultured Actinomycetes bacterium. Classification (GTDB taxonomy): domain Bacteria; phylum Actinomycetota; class Actinomycetes; order Mycobacteriales; family Mycobacteriaceae; genus Mycobacterium. Next base: position 4,749 of record CAIRCP010000202.1, read on the forward strand.
GACAGCGGGCACCCGACCCCATCCGGCATACATCAATGGCATGCGCCGCCTCTCGTGCCGGTTCTGCGTCCTGGCGTCCCGCGCCGACCTCGTGTGCTCGGCCCGTCTCAACCCCGAACTCGCCCAGCGCTACGCCGATGTCGAAGCCGCCGTCGGCCACCGATTCCGGGCCGACCTGTCGATGGCGGAAATCATCGCGCAAGCCCGCGGCGAACACGGCCAACTCGACCTCCTGGACCTGAGCGCCGCAGGTTAAGCGCCTGCTCAATAGCGGAAACCGACCCCGGCGGCAACCCGCCCCAAATGTTGCCTATCGCATACACTTATGTGTATGCTATCGACAACAGATTTGACCAGATCGAAAGGAACCCGGGATGGCACAGGCCACCGCACCGACCACTGTCCACGTTTGGCGGATGATCCACGACGGCTCCAGGCAATTCGCTGGTGACGACATCCTGATCGCCTGCACCAGCAGTGATCCCGACGAGGCCCGAACCAGGGCCGGATGGCGCGCGATGTCCCCGGCGGGCGAAAGGGGCGCCATCTATCTCGGAGAGATGACCTTCGCGGAGTACGACGCCCTGCGTGCGGAGCACCCGAACCCCGTCATCACCCTGAAACTGTCCTGGAGCGCCTACACCCGCCCCGGTCTCGACGCCATCTACGACGCGCACGCCGAGCGCATCGGCCAACGGCCGGCGTTCTCGGTCCGCCACGGCGGCGACCACGCCGTCGTCATCACGACCGCCGCCGACCTACCGCACGCGCTCAAGCTGATCGCCGAGCTGGAAAGCCTGGACCAGGCCGAGCCGCCCGCCCGGTACTCCAACTCCGGCGAACGTCCTACCGCCGAGAGCGGTTCCCAGTGACCGCCCCGGCGAAGCGCCGCCCTGGCCGGCCGAGTGCCGCTGCCCGTAAGGACCGGGCCGAGGTTGTCGCCGCCGCGCGTCAGGTGTTCCTGACCAACGGCTACGCCGGCACCACCCTGACGATGATCGCGGCGGCCGTCGATGTCACCCGGCCTGCCCTCCATCACTACTGGCCCGGCGGGAAGGCACAGGCGTTCGCCGAGCTGTCGGCCGCCGATCGTGCGGCGGCGCACCGCGCCGCCGCGCAGGCCGACGCCCGCCGTTGGCAGATCGACGCCGGGCGGTTCGGGCACTGAGCCACGCGCGCGCCTCCACCGGGCACCCTCGCGGGTACGAGGAACCAGCTCTCTTGGGAGCGGGCAGAGCGGCTCGAATCCCCGTGCCAGTGGACCGGATAGTCGAATAACGTGCCGTCGTCGTCGTGGCGAATTTCCAGAATGGCCTGGAAGAGAGGAACGTGCACAGGCGCGAAGATAACCATTCAAAGGGTGTAATCACAATAATCTGAGTTCCTCCCAGCAACCTACACAGCGAAGCATTGACGGAATTAATCACAAGCCTTTTCAGCCGCGCTGAATACGCCCTTAGATCGTGGCATTGATGCATCCGGAAAGGTTCGCAGATCTTCGGCGAACCAGTTCCACCAAGCCCGCCATAATCGCCACAAATAGGCCGATTGCATTTGCCTTCAGCTATTGCATAAATGCGCCTATTGAATTAAACTTGAACCTAACAGCAGGCCCCGTTTCCTTCCCTTTAAAGGAGCGCCCATTATGAGCACAGTCACCGTTTATACAAAGCCCGCATGCGTGCAGTGCACCGCCACCTACAAGGCCCTCGACAAGGCCGGCGTCCTCTACACGCCCGTGGACATCACCACTGACGCCGCGGCCCGCGATTACGTCCTGGCCCTCGGGTACCTCCAGGCCCCCGTCGTCGTCGCCGGCGACCAGCACTGGTCCGGATTCCGACCCGACCGGATCAAGGCCCTGCCGAATCAAGCGGTATTTGGAGCAGATGCAACGGCGGCCACGGCGTGACCACCACACACACATCCCCCACGACCACGGAGGAAGGCCCAAGCCCAATGATCCAAAACACACCCCACTGCTCGACCACCCTGGCCGCCCTCGGATGCTGGAACCCCGCCTTCTGCCGGCTCTACACCGCCCAACGCACCACTCACGCCGCCTATGTGGCAGCCCTGACCGCTGGCGACGAAGCGGAGATCAATCGCACGGAGCGCCTCTACGACGACGCATTGGACGCAGTGTTCGCCCACCGCCGCGGTGTCGCCCCCCGGTGACACGGGAACCCGAGAACCCCTCCCCCGGATACCGCCTGTCCGCCAGCCCGCCGAGCAACAGGAAAGCAACCGCAATGACCTTCACAGCCGAGATCCTCCACCCGACCGACAACGACGCCCCTCCCATGTGGGAGTCGTCCGACCATCCGGACCACGAGGCAGCTTTCCAGTCAGCGCTGACCTACGTCCACGCGACGCAACCGCACGACCGGTTCGTCGCCGCGGGACACGGCGTCTACGCAATTCTCGCCGGCTCAGCCCGGGTCGGCGTTCTCGTGATCACCCCAACCGACGATGCTCCGCACGCCGGCCACCACAGCGGTGCACGCCTCACCGACGACGAGTGAGCCCGACGCATGTACACGCTCAACATCACCGGCCCCGGGCACGAGATGACCACGCTTCACGACACTCCCGCCGCCGCCCTCACCGCCTTGCATGACTACTTGGTCCGGGCAGACTGCTACCACAGCCCTACGCAACTCGGCGAGCACAGCGCATACGAACTGCTCGCCCTCTCCCATGGCCGACCCCGCGTCGTCGGAGTCGCCACTATCGAGACCTACCGCCCGAGCCCGAGCCCCAGCCGGCCTACAGCGTTCGCCAGCGCGGCCGGTTAACCCAACACAACGACCAAACGGACACCCGCCAATGGACACCACCACGATCATCACCGCCGCCGTCCTCACCGTCACCGTCACCGTCGTCGTCGTCGTCACCGCGGCCGCGGGCGGCACCGGCGTGCGACCGCCACGCCTACCGTCCCCCGTGGGGATCGCCCCACCGCCCCCACCGCCCCTGGCGGTACACGGACTCAGCCCCGACCAGACGCGCTGGATCACCTGGGCCCTGCGCTACGGACCCCCGCGCGCGCGGCTGGCTGCCGGGCTCGCCCGGCACACCACTCGCATCGCCCACCACATCGCGACCGGAATCATCCACCGCCTCGGTGGCCACACCGTATGCCAGGACTGCCTCCAGGCCCGCGCCGCGTTCACCACACCGGACGAACAACTCACCCAGCGCTGCCCCAGCTGCCTCCTGCACTGGCAATCTAACGTTTAGGACGCAGGACTTACCAGAGCATCGCTTGCGCGCCGCCAAACAGGAGGGCCGCGGTCACCGCCTCGGTATCCCACCCGTGGCGCACCGCCTCACGAATCGCGCGGGAACGCGCCGCACGTGCGGCACGCCCCGCCCCGCGCGCCACAATTTGTGGCCGCCCGCCGCCACGTCCCATCCGCGCCATGCGTTGCATGTTTTCGCGCTGGTCGCCCCCGACGACGTGAAGGCGCACCCCGCGGCGCACGTCGTCGGCCGGCACGACCCGAACACAGGCCGGGTTGTCGCACTCATGCAGCGCACGAACGTCGGCGCCCAGCTCCGCTCCCTCTAACGCCACCGCCAGCGCGTACCGAGGGGCGCGAACAACCCGCACCCCGTCCTCGCGGCGTAGCCGCAAGACCGGGTATCCGTCATTGCTGATCGCGCCCACGTAGATGGCGCAGTCGTTCTCGGCTGGACCGTGGACGATCCGATTCAAGAACCGATCGCGTTCGTCACGGTGAACGCCCGGGTCGACACGCAACGGTAGCGGTTGTGACCGCCCCCGCCCGCTGCCCACGTTTTGCCCGCTGCCCAGTATCCGTTGCCCGTTGGCTACCGGGATGACTCGTGCAATTCCGGCTGTGCAGCCCGCAGCGCCTGGGCGTCCGTCTGGTTGGGCACCGCCTGGCTTTCCGCGTCGGGTTCGTGACTGTCATGAGTGGGCGCCGGTGCGTCATCGTCGCGGGCGCCGCCGCCGGTGCGTTGCATGAAGTCGCGGATCTGGCGCTCCGTCAGGCCGGTTTGGTCGGCGATCCCGCGCATGCTCTCGCCGCGCATTCGCATCGCGTGCAGTGACTTGCCGATCGCCACCCGATGCCGGTCGCGGCGCTTGTCAGCGGACTCAGTCACCCGCGCCACTTGCGCCTCCAGCCAGGTATCGACCTCAGCTAGTTGTCCCTGCCGGAACTTCACCTCAGTCAGGTCAGAGACGTTGGCCCGCTCGACCGCCTCGCGGGCCAGCTGCGCCTTCCGGCGTTCCGCACGAACTTGCGCGCGAACGTCTTTGCGCGTCACAGGTTTATCCATACCTCAGCATGCTAGTTCGTCGTTCTTGTCACGTCACTACATCAACCGTATTTGCCAGAACCCCATCCCATAGAACGTCTTCGTTGTTCCGACCGCATTCCCCCACTTTCATCCAAGACTTTCCTGACCAGCTGCGCCCATCCTTGGGACCACACACCTCTTGCACTAAGGTTACTGTCATGTTAACTCTCGTTTCTGTGGCGAAATTCGTGCCAGTTTCAGCGTAGCTAGACCTGTAGAGTCGGGATCGTGATGCGGTCATGATGGGCATTCACAAGCTCACGGCGGCCGATGGATACCTGTATCTCATCCGTCAGACGGCTGCACACGACGCGTCGGTGCGCGGGCGCCAGACCCTGGGGAGCTACTACAGCGAAAAGGGCGAGAGTTCCGGCCGGTGGATGGGACGCGGACTGTCCGCGCTTGCCGAGTCTGCCGCCAAGATCAGCGGCTCGGAGCAGATCGAGGATGTGTGGACCGTCGAGGCCGGATCAGAGGTCAACGAAGACCAGATGAAGGCCCTATTTGGGCTCGGGTGGCACCCCAATGCCGAGAAGATCATGAAAAGTGTGGGCGCTACTGGTGCCCCCAAAGCCGCCGCCGTGGAAGCCGCTACGCTGGGCCGGCCATTTATCATCAACGACGCGTCGACGGAACTTCAACGCCGCCTCGCGATAGCCTTCCGCGACCACAACATCAGCATCGGTGAGCACTGGAAAGCCCCGATAGACGACACCCTGCGCGCCACAATGAAGACCGAGATCGGCCGCACACTGTTCGTCGAAGAGTTTGGGCGTGAACCCCTTGATTCCCGCGAGCTGACCGGTTTTATCGCCCGCCAATCCCGCGACCAGACCACCTCCGTCGCAGGCTACGATCTGACATTTACGCCGGTAAAGTCGGTGTCGGTGCTGTGGGCACTGGCCCCTCTGGAGGTGGCATCGGCGATCGAGGCATGCCATGACCAGGCCGTCGCCGATGCCCTGGAGTTCCTTCAAGACAACGCCGCATTCACCAGAATGGGTGCCCAAGGCGTCGCCCAACTCGACACCGAAGGTTTCATCGCCGCCGCGTTCACCCACCGCGACAGCCGCGCAGGTGACCCCAATCTGCACACACATGTGGCGGTGAGCAACAAAGTGCGGACGCGGGATAACCAGGGTTTCCCGGTGTGGATGGCCCTGGATGGACGCACCCTGTTCAAACATGTGGTGGCAGCCTCGGAGCTCTACAACACGCGCATCGAGGGCTACCTGAATGAACGGCTGACCCTGTCCTTCGAGGATCGAGCCGCCGGAGAGGGCAAGCGGCCCATCCGTGAAATCGTGGGAGTATCCCCCGCATTAGACACCGAGTTCTCCTCGCGCCGCGCCGCGATTACCGCGCGGTTCGCAGAGTTGGCCAAGCAGTTCCTCGTCGATCACAGCCGCGAACCCACCACAACGGAAGCGATCGCGCTGTCCCAGCGGGCAACCCTGGAGACCCGCGCCGCCAAGCATGAGCCACGCTCACTGGCCGAGCAGCGCCAGCAATGGCGCACCCAGGCACGCGAAGTGCTTGGCAGCGACACCGCGGTGCGCGACATGCTGGCTTCGGTCCTGGCACCTGCTCGTGTCGCGCGGCCGGACGTCGAGATCACCGACGACTGGATTGCCGAAGAAGCCGCCTGGATTGTCCACAAAGTCTCGGAATCACGCTCAAGTTGGCAGCGCACACACATCTACGCCGAAGCTCAGCGGTCGGTGCGCAGCGCCGGTCACGCCGCCGACGCTGCCCTTGCCGATCGCCTCACCGACGCCGCGCTGGGGCCGGGGCTGAGTCAGGCGCACGCGCGGGTCACCGACACCGACCTCGGGGAACCGGAGGTGCTGCGGCGCCGCGACGGCACCAGCGTGTACCACCCGCACGGCACCGAACTGTTCACCAGCGCCGAGATGCTGGCCGCGGAAAAACGCATTCTCCATGCCGCCACCGAACAGGATGGCCGCCGGATTTCCCCCGAGGTCGTCGAGATGGCCCTACTGGCCGAGCAGGCCGACCGCGGCCGCACCCTCACAGCCAGCCAGGAAGCCATGGTCCGGGAGATGGCATGTTCGGGGGCGCGGCTCCAACTCGCGCTCGCCCCTGCCGGCACCGGAAAAACCACGGCCATGTCGGTGCTCGCGCGGGCATGGCGGGAATCGGGCGGCACGGTCATCGGGCTGTCCCCCAGCGCCAACGCCGCGCAGATTCTTCGCGCCGACATCGCCCACGCCGACACCGACACCATCGACAAGTTCGTGTGGCTGGCCGAACACCCCGAGGCCCACGACGACCCTGCGCGGCGCTGGTTCGACCGCATCGACGAATCCACCCTGGTCATCATCGACGAGGCAGGGAAAGCCGGAACGCTGGCCCTCGACGCCGTGATCTCCAGACTCAAGGCCCGTGGCGCGACCATCCGGCCGATCGGCGACGACCGTCAGCTGTCCTCAATCTCCGCCGGCGGAATCCTGCGCGACATCGCCGAAACAGTCGGCGCGCTCCAGCTCACCGAAGTCCTGCGGTTCGTGTCCCTGGCCGAGCGCCACGCCACCACCGCGCTGCGGCTCGGTGATCCGTCGGCGCTGGCGTTCTATGCCGACAACCGCCGAATCCATGTCAGTGCCGACGGCACAACCGCCGAGGCCGCCTACGACGCCTGGCGGGCCGATCGCGCCCGCGGCGCCGACAGCCTTCTCCTGGCGCCCACCAATGAGACAGTCGCCGAACTCAACCAGCGCGCGCGTCTTGACCGACTCCACGACGAAGGCAGCGCTAGCGGCGGCGCTGAGGCGGCGCTGTCCGATGGCCTGCGGGCCTCCGTCGGCGACATCGTGGCCACCCGCAAGAACCGTCGCCGGCTGCGCATCGGCGGTGCGCGGGACTTCGTACGCAACGGCTACCGATGGACCGTGACCAAAGTTTGGGACGACGGGGCGCTCACGGTGGCGCACCAGGGCACCGGCCAGAAAGTGACGCTGCCGGCGTGGTACGTCGGCCAGCACACCACGCTCGGTTACGCGTTCACCGTCGACGGCTCTCAGGGAATGACCGCCGGCGGCAAGAACGTCGAGGGCACCTGTCACGTGGTCGGCGTGGAGTCGATGAGCCGCCAGCAGCTCTACACCGGCCTGACCCGCGGGACCCATGCCAATCACGTCTATTTCTCCACCGCCGAGACCGATCCACACCGGATTTTGGCGCCCACGGCGACACACCCCGACACCGCGATTGACGTGTTGACCCGCATTCTGGCCCGTGATGACGCGCAGGTGTCGGCCACGACCGCCGCCCGCCGCGCGCAGGACCCGACGCTGCGGCTGGCCGGGGCGGCATCCATGTACCTCGACGCGCTGGGCCAGGCCGCCGAGGGACTTCTCGGCGCCGACGCGCTCGCCGCCCTGGAGTCCGCCGCCGACGACGTTCACCCCGGCCTGACCGAAGGGCTGTCCTGGCCGCAGCTGCGGAAAACCCTGGCGATCCTGGCGGTGCACGGTGCCGACCCGGTCGCGGTCCTGACCGAAGCCGCCGCCCGCCGCGAACTCGACACCGCGCTGGACCCCGCGGCGGTATTGGACTGGCGCATCGACATCACCGCGCGGGGCCAGCACGTCGGCCCCCTCATGTGGCTGCCCGCGCTGCCGGCTGCGCTGGCCGAGCATCCCCGGTGGGGAACCTATCTGCGTGCCCGCTCTGAACTGGTCGCGTCGCTGGCCGATCAGGTCCGCGCTATTGCCGCGGGCTGGGATCACACCACCGTGCCGACCTGGGCGCGCCCGGTTTTGACGTCCTCCCCCGACGATGCCAGTCGCGGCGGGCTGATCGAAGAACTCGCCGTGTTCCGGGCCGCGTTCGACGTCGGCGAGGCCGACAGCCGGCTCACCGGGCCGCGCCAGCCCGGCTGGCGGCCCCGCCGCATCCAGGAGAAGCTGGAAGATGCCGGCCAAAGCCGGGTCGGGCACACCACCACGCCCACCCGGCGGTTCGACGCCCTGATCGACGCCCTCGACCCGCGGGTGCGCCGCGATTGCTACTGGCCGCAATTGGCGACGCACCTGATGACCGTGGCCCGTACCGGGGTCAACCTGCGCCAGCTGCTCGACGACGCGGCCAGCTACGGGCCGCTGCCCGACGAGATGCCCGGTGCCGCGTTGTGGTGGCGTCTGTCCGGGCAGTTGAGCCCGGCCACCCTGGACACTGTCGGCAACCGGCTGCGGCCACGTTGGCTGGGCGACCTCGACGCGGTCTTCGGCACCGCGACCGCCGAGGTCATCGCCTCCGATCCGGCATTCGCCGGCCTGGTGGCCGCCGTAGATGACGCGGTCGCCTATCAGGGCTGGAATGCCCGCGCTCTGCTGGAGATCGCCGATGAGGACCTGCGCGACAACGATCCTGACGCCACCCTGCACCCGAGCGACCGCGCCCAGCTGCTCACCTACGCGATCGGCCTCTTCGCCGCTGAACACCCCTACGACCACCAGCCCCTCCCGCTGCCGGACGAGCCGCCACTGAGCGCCGACGAGGACGAGGCGCTTCGCCACCTGGTACCCGACCCGCACCGGCCGATCTTCACGGCGATCAGCACCGACGACATGCTGGCCATCCTCGGCTTCACGAGCCTGCCGGACCCGGTGCTGGCCGACAGCATCCCTCCCGACCCGCTGGACTACACCGAGCTGATCGGCGGGGACGAGGCCGCGCTGCCCTTCGAAGACCTGCTGCCGCAGCGCCCCCCGCTGGCTCCCGCCGCCGACCTCGACCCGGCCCTGGCCACCCTCGCCGATCTACGCCACCAGTTCCACCACGCCGCCGCCGCCTTGAATGCTCTGGCTGGCGCCGTCGCCACCAACACCGGGCCGGCCGCCCTTGCCGCCCACCGACACATCGTGGCGTTGCGTGAGCGCGCCGACCGCGACCGCCCCTACCTGCTTGCGGTCTGCGACGTCGTCGCAAGATACAGCGACGCCGACCTCGCCTACGAGCACGCCGTGGCCCATCACACGTGGGCGCAAACGCAGCTCGACCAGTGCGAAGCCAGCGACGCCGACGAGCTGGAGATCACCTCGGCGCGTCGGCTCGTCGAATTGGCAGCGATGGGTATCCCCGAGCCTCCCGCCGCGCAGTTCCAGGCCGAACTGTCCGACGCCCGCGAGGCCCGCGCCCGCGCGGCCGGGGGTGCCGATCAGATCGTCACCCCCGACGATGTCGACGCCGCCCGCCGGCTGGCCGACGAACTCGACCAGGCCGCTCTGCAGGCCGCCCACGCCGAGCGCGACCGCATCCAGGCTGCCCTGTTCCGGGCGGAAACCGCCGCGGCCAGGGCGTTCGCCCAAGCCCAAACCCGCAGCGCCCAGTATCTACTCGACCGCCAGGACCAGATTCGCACCGAGATCGCGGTGCTCACCGCCGCCGGCGGCTACGACCTCACCCGCGACGTCGCGCTCGACGAGGCTGCCACAGAGCACTTGCCGGAGCTGACCCGTCGCGGTGTGATCGCGTTGTCCGCCACACCGTTTACCGTCACCCCCGTGTATGTCGGGGACGAAGCGGCGGGCCTGGACGCGATGCGCGTCCTCTACGCCGCTCACCGCGACGCCGGGCGGACCGTGCTCTGGGCCGCCCCCGATGACCTCCAGGACCGAGCCCGCGGCGCCGGGGTCGCCGACGAGGTCCTCACCGCCGCCGCCGCGCGGGAACGGCTGGCCGCCGCGCCACTCCCCGAGCATGGGTTGCTCATCGTCGAGCACGCCGCCACGCTGGCCCCCGAGGTGCTGCGCGACTTCGCCGAACACGCATCAGACCGCGGCGCCCGGCTGATCCTGCTCGACGACGGCACCGACGGCTGGCCACCCAAACCGTCAGCGCCGCTGCTGCGCCTGCTGCACAACGATCTGCCCTGGTCGGTCACCCTCAGTGTGGCCGATGGGCCGATCAGTCGCCGGATCGAGGCATTCGACCGCGCCCCCACCCTCGATCAAGCCCAGCGCTGGGACACCGAACTGCTCACCGAGGACCTCGCCGAGACGCTGGCCCAGCGTGACCGCCTCGCCGCCGAGAACGCCACCTCCTACCGCAGCCACCAGGCGCTGTGGAGGACGCGCACCACGGCTCGACAGCGCGACGCCCAGCAGCGCCAGGCCACGACCAATGATCAGTCCGATGGACGGGAGAGGTAAATGCAGCAGATCGTTGAGATCGGGTCGATCGTTGGGGGCTACCGCATCGACCGCGTGGTCGGCGCCGGGGAAATGTCCACCGTCTATCTGGCACAAAGCCCTGATCTTCCCCGCCACGACGCCGTGAAAGTCGCCAACCATGCGGTGATGAGCGACGAGGCATTACGGGCCCGGTTCATTCGTGAAGCCGACGTCGGCGCTGCACTCACCCACCCGCACATCGTCCCCATCCATCGCCGCGGCCAGGACGACGACGGACTGTTGTGGATCGCCATGCAGTACGTCAGCGGGGGCGATGCCGACGCCGCGCTGCACGCCCGGGCGATCACCGCGGCGCGGGCCGTGGAAATCATCGCCGACATCGCCGACGCTCTCGATTACGCGCACAGCCAGGGCGTGATCCACCGCGACGTCAAGCCCGCGAATTTCCTGATCGCCGGCGATGGGCGAGTTCTGCTCGCAGACTTCGGCATCGCGCACCGCGTCGGTGAGGTGGACATGCCCAACTCCGTCGCGGCGACCCTGGCCTACGCCGCACCGGAAGTCCTGACCTGCCAGCCACATATCGACGGCCGCGCCGACGTCTACTCGTTGGGGTGCAGCCTGTTTCGGCTTCTCACCGGTCGCACACCGTTTCCCTCCACCGCCGACACCGCCGCCGTGATCGCCCACCACCTCAACGACCCGATCCCCGCGGTCAGCGACACCACCCCCGAGATCCCCGCCGCAATGGACGCCGTGATCGCCCGCGCACTGGCCAAAGATCCCGCCGATCGCTACCCGACCGCCCGCGCACTGGCCCTCGCCGCCGCCGACGCACTGCACCGCGCCGACCCCGCACCACCGGCCGCACCCAAACCTGCGACGCCACCCACTGCCCCCCCAGCGATGGGCGCACCGCATAACCCGCAGTACCGGCCCGGTTCGCCATCACCATTGGCGCCCTTCGCAATACCTCGACCCGCCCCCGCCTCGATCACCCCACCCCGCGACCACGATAACGCCCGGCTGCTCCGCGTCGGCGGCGCCGTCGTGGCCGCGGCGACGCTCACCGCTGGTGCGGTGATCTGGCTGACCTCCAGCCGTGACGATCAATCCGCTGAACCAACCACAACCCCCGCCACCGATCACTCCACCACCGCAACCAGTTCGACCCCGACCCGCTCCCCCGCCGCCGAGGCCCGACTCCTGCAGGACCTGCCCCCCGGCTACCCCCCGGACGCCTGCCACGCAGTGCCGCCCACCGACGGCGCTCAAGCGGCGGCGGAATGCTCGGTGATCCCCGGCCCCGATCAGGCCCCAGTCACCGTCACCCACCTGCTGATGCCCAACCGGGCTGCCCTCAACGACGCGTTCGAGCACCTGCTTTCAACCTCCAGCGTGGTGCTGTGTCCTGGGTCGATCCAGTCGCCCGGCCCATGGCGACGTAACGCCACCCCCGAGCAAGTCGCCGGCACCCTGGCGTGCGGATTGCAGCCCGGCCGCGGCATCGTCGCGTGGACGACCGACGCCGCGCTGCGCCTGAGCACCGTGGCCGTCCCCCAGGCGAACACCGAGAGTGCTCTCGATCCGATCTACGCCTGGTGGGCGATGCACTCCTGATGAACAACGCGTCGGGGTCGGCGAACGCACGGTGACGTAGCACGGACCCTGGACCCGTTATCCGTAAGGACTAGTCGGAAATGGCATAAGCCACCACTCGGGAACGTTTGTTACATGTAGCAGTCGCCGGTCGGGTGGCATCCGCGTGCTGGACATGTCACCGACGTTGTCTGAACGTAGTGCCTCACGTCAAGATGCCCGCGAAACGGGGTCGGTGCCTCAGTTAGAAATGCCCGCGAAACCAGGACGGGGATTCAGCGGGCCTTGACCCGGATGCCGCGTCGGATGTCGGGCAGGGCTGAGGGGATCGAGGCGA
>CAIRCP010000203.1 GCA_903877095.1 uncultured Actinomycetes bacterium
CGACGGCCCCAACATGCGCCGACACGGCCATCAGCAGGACACCACCTGACCACAGCGCAGGCGCGGGGACCGCTACCAGATCCCCGCGCCCGCGCTACCACTTCCTCACACAGCCGCTACCAACAACCCCGGCTAAACAATCAGCAGCAGAGCGTTGGCGCCTCATATGGGAATTGGTTCCGCCGAATAGGCCTCACATCGCAATACGTGGTCGATATGGAGCTAATCTAACGCGAAGAGTCTTACGAATAAGTCTGGGCGCCGCCCTCCTTACGAATAAGTCTGGCCCGGGCGCCATAACCCAGAATCCCGGATCGTCTCGGCCAATGGCTCCAGCACCGCCGGGTCGTACGGCAACGGCAGGTAGACGATCGCCAAGTCCAATCCCTCGGCCCCCAGGGCAATGCAGTCCTCGATCACCCCACGGGCCCCGCGCTCACCGATCCTGATGTGCGCGGACAGCATGATGTCTTTCGGGTTGCGGCCGACGTCGGCGCAATGCGCTTTGAGCACATCGCGTTTGCGGGCGAACTCGGCGGGCGTGCCGCCGACGAAGTTCCAGTGGTCGGCGTACTTGGCGGTGATCCGCAGCGTGCGTTTTTCGCCGTTGCCCCCGATGCAGATCGGTGGGTGCGGCTTCTGCGGGCCCTTCGGCTCGTTGCGGGCTGCCCTCAGTTGGTAGTAAGAGCCGTCAAAGTCGGTGGTCTCTTGGCTGAGCAGGCCGATGAGAACCTGGCAGGCTTCCTCGAAACGGTCAAATCTTTCACGCAGACTGCCCAATTCGATGCCGTAGGCGCCGGACTCCTCCTCGTTCCACCCGGCGCCGATACCCAGTTCCAGCCGACCACCGGAGATGATGTCCACCGCGGCGGCCATATTGGCCAGCACCGCGGGATGGCGGTAGTGGATTCCGGTGACCAGCGTGCCCAGCCGAAGCCGGGTCGTGGCCTGCGCCAGGGCGGTCAGCGTGGTCCAGCCCTCCAGGCACGGGCCGCTCGGGTCGGAGAAGATCGGATAGAAGTGGTCGAAGGTCCAACCGGATTCGAAGACCTCGATGTCGTCGGCAGCCCGCCACACCGCCAGCATCTCGGCCCAGGTGGTGTTCTGCGGTGAGGTCTTGAAGGCGAATCGCACCCCGCCAGCCTAGGTGTGTGTGGCGTGTCGCTGTGCCACTCGTGGCGGCACGAGAGATTGCTCGCACCAGATCGCGGGTGCCGATTACTCTCGCTGCGAAGTGAATTGACCCACGTCACGACCGTCTCCATACTGGGTTCGTGGAGGGGAGCGGCGGCGGGTGGCTTAGCGAGCGGGAACTCGTCGACTCCGTTCTCCGGGATCTGGCCGAGGCCGCTGATCGGTGGGAGGCGCTCGTCGCGCAGGCGGAAACGGTCACCTACAGCGTCGATATGGGCGATCTTCGCGCCGTCGCGAATTCCGACGGCAAACTCGTCGATCTCGTTCTGGCCCCGGGAATCACCGCCGACTACACCCACGGCGAGTTGGCCGGTCGGCTGAACATTGCGTTCGCCGCTCTGCGCGCCGAGGTCGAGGACGACTACCTCACTCGGTACGGCGGTGAGCTGGAATGAGCATTTTCCCTGCTAGCCGGGCTCCTGGAGGGGGACGACCGTGCCGCTAAACCTCTCGAACAGAGACCAGAATTCGGGACACCTGTTCTATAACCGCCGCCTGCGGGCCGCGATCACCCGGTTCTCGGTGCGGATGAAGCACGACGACCGCAAGCAACATGCTGCACTCGCGCTGTCGCTGGTATTCGTGCTGCTCGGCTGTGCGTGGATGGCGCTGCTGAACGTCATGAAGCCGGCGGGCATCGTCGGGCAGTCGGCCATCGTCGGCAACCGGGACACCGGGGCGCTGTACGCCCGGATCGACGGACGCCTCTACCCGGCGCTCAATCTGACCTCGGCGCGCCTCGCCACGGGGAGCGCCGGAAAACCCACCTGGGTCAAACCCGCCGAAATCGGCAAGTACCCGACCGGCCCGATGATCGGCATCGCCGGGATCCCCGACGACCTTGCGGTGTCCGCCAACCCAGTGTCGGCATGGACGGTCTGCGATACCGCACCCGGCCGCGGCAGTGGGGACGCCACCATCGTCACCGCCATCGCCGGCGAGTTGTCCGAAGACCGGGCCGCGCCGATGAAGCCCGAACAGGCCGTGCTGGCGACCCACCGCGGTACCACCTATCTGATCTGGGAAGGCAAGCGCAGCCGCATCGATGCGGCCGACCGTGCCGTCACCTTCAATCTCGGCCTGGATCCGGGCGCAGTCCGGCCCGTCGAACTGTCCAACGCGTTGTTCGACGCGATGCCGGCCACCGAGCCGCTCGTCGTTCCGCCGGTACCCGAGGCGGGGACGCCGTCGCGCTGGGTGCCCGGATCGGTGGTGGGCCGGGTGCTGGAGACCCAGGACGCCGGTGGCGCGGTGAACGGCTTTTATGTGTTGTTGCCCAACGGGGTTCAGAAGATCACGGCCTTTGTCGCCGACCTGCTGCGGACGGCGGACAGCCAGGGTGCGACCACCCCGCAACTCATCTCGCCGGACAAGCTCGTCGACATCCCCGAGGTTCAGGTGCTCAACACCGGCTTCTACCCGAACGGGAAGCTGCAATTCATCGATCCGGACGCGAACCCGGTCACCTGCGTCAGCTGGAAAAAGCAGTCCACTGACCCGCAGGCCACCATCACCGTCGTCAACGGCCGCGGGCTGCCCACTCCGCCCAGCCTGGATTCGCACATCGTCACCCTGGTGCGTGACGCTCGCGACCCCGAATCGGTGGAGGCCCAGCACACCCTGATGATCCCGGGAGCGGCGAACTTCGTCACGACGACGGGGGGCGCCGTCACCTCCGACACCCGGGAGAGCCTCTATTGGGTGTCGCCGCAGGGTGTCCGGTACGGCATCGAGTGGGAGCAGAACACCCTGCAGGCCTTGGGCATTGACCCACAGCGGGCGTTGCAGGCGCCATGGCCGATCGTGCGGACCTTCGCCCCGGGGCCCGCGATCAGCAAGGCCAACGCCCTGCTGGCCCGCGACACGATCAGCCCCGCCGGCCAAGCCGCCCAGGTGGTTCCGTCGCAACCGAACGCGGGAGGGTAGGCGTGTCCAAGAGAGGTTTCGTCCGGGGCCCGCGCGCGGCGGCGCCGACGGTGACGCCGGTGCGGGTCATGGTGAACCCACCGCTGGCCCTGCCGGAGCGCGAGCCGCGCAACATCCTGTTGATGATCGCCGCGCCCGCCCTGCTGGTAGGCATCCTCGGAACCCTGGTGGTCATGTACACCTCGGGCGTCCGTTCCTTGCAGTCCGGGTTCTTCCCGATGATCGGGCTCGTCGGGTTCGGCGCCCTGATGTTCAGCGGCCGGTTCGGTCGGGGCCGTCGGATCAGCTGGGGTGAGCAGGAGAAGCAACGCCGCATCTATCTGCGTCAACTCGACGAGGACCGCGACGAGGTGCAGCGGGCCGCGTTGCAGCAGCGCCGCAGCCAGCTCTACATCCACGGCGACCCGCGCAACCTCGACACCATCATCGGCGGTCCCCGGATGTGGGAGCGCCGCCTGACCGACCCCGACTTCCTCGATGTGCGGCTGGGCATCGGAGTGCAGTCGACGGCCGACTCGGCGGTGTCGCTGCAGTGGCCCGACGTTCCGGTGGGCGAGGAGCTCGAGCCGGTGACGGGCCGGGCGCTGCGCGATTTCATCCTGGAACAGAGCAAGATTCGCGACGTCGGGAAGGTGCTGAGTCTGCGGTCGCGCCCCGGGTTCAGCTTCGTCGGCGACAACATGGACGACCTGCATGCGCTGGCCCGGGCGGTCCTGTGCTCGCTGGCGGTGTTTCAGGCCCCCAGCGACCTCAAGCTGATGGTGGTCACCCGTCACCCGGAGCGGTGGTCCTGGCTGGTCTGGCTGCCGCATAACCACCACGACGAGATGTTCGACGCGTGCGGTCTGCGCCGTCTGGTGTTCACCTCGCCGGGTGAACTCGAAGAGGCGCTCGACGCTGAATTGCACCGAAAGGGGCGCGGCCCCTGGGCTCCGCGCAGCGGATCGAGCCCCACCACGACGCTGTCGACGATGGAGTCCGACAGCGCCTCGGGGCTGGGCCCGCACTGGGTCATCGTCGACGACAACGTCGGCACCCCGGAGCAGTGGGAGGTGGTCACCGGCCAGAAGGGCATGGCCGGTATCACCGTTCTACGGCTGGCGACCCGCACCGGCGAGGGGGTCGGGTTCTCTCATCCCGACGAGCGTTTCGAGTTACGGGAAGGCAGGTTGCGCCACCGCGACGCCTTCTATGCCGTCGCCGACATGCTCCCCAAGAGCACGGCCGACCGATACGCGCGGGCTTTGGCCCGGTGGTCGCCGATGACGGCCGGCGAGCTTTCCTCGACCGACAGCAAGGGCGGAGAGCTGTTGCGGGCGTTGGGAATCAGTGACCCCCGGCGATTGGACGTGGACCGGCTGTGGGCGGACAGTCGGGGCCGTGGTGACTCCCGGTGGGCGATGGTGCCGGTGGGCGTCAAACCTGGCGGCGAATTGCAGTATGTGATTCTGCGCGCGAAGGACTTCGGCGGATACGGCTTTCACTCCGTGGTGGTCGGAACGTCGGGTTCGGGCAAGTCCGAGTACTTCCTGTCGCTGTGCAACGGCATCGCGCTGACGCACTCCCCCGAGGCGTTCATCGTCATCTTCGTCGACATGAAGTTCGAATCGGCGGCCCAGGACCTCGAAGGGCTGCCGCACGTCGCGGGTTCGTTGTCCAACCTCGGCAAGGACGACCGTCATCTCGCCGAACGGATGCGCAAGGCCATCGACGGCGAAATGGCCCGCCGCTACGCCCTTTTCAAGGACGCCGGCGCCCGCGACGCCAACGAGTACGAGGAGATGCGGCTCGCTGGACGCGATCTCGAACCGGTGCCCATCCTGTTGGTCATCATCGACGAGTACCTCGAGTTGTTCCACAACCATCCCGAGTGGATCGACCTGGTCATCCACATCGGCCAGGAGGGGCGTGGCTGTAACGTCTTCTTCACCCTCGGCGGTCAGCGTCTGGATCTGTCCTCGCTCAGTAAAGTCAAGAGCAACATCGCTTTTCGCGTGGCGCTGCGGGCCGAGACCGCGGAGGACTCCCGGGACGTCATCGGCAGCGATGCCGCACTGCACCTGCCGTCCAAGGAAAACGGCTACGCGTTACTCAAGGTCGGGCCCCGTGAACTCGAACAGTTCCGCTGCTTCTACGTGTCGTCCCCGTTCGTGGTGCCGAAGAAGGCCGCCAACGTCGACAAGACGGTCGCGGTCAGCTTCACCCAGCCGCGATCGCTGACCTGGGAGTATCAGCCGCTCAGCGACTCGGACAGCGCCGCGCTGGAGGTGGCCGACGAACCCGCGGAGCCCGACGAATTCCTCTATCACTCAGACGGTTTCAAACGTAAGAAGCTGCTCGACGTGATCCGGGAGTCGCTGCTGTCGAATCCCGCGCGCCCGCCGCACCAGATCTGGCTGCCGCCGCTGGAGGTCAGCGCCAGCGCCGATGCGCTGGTGCAGACGTGGCGCGGCCGGCCCTGGTGGGACGGCTACGGCCAGAATTCCGGGTTGGTGTTCCCGGTGGGTATCGAGGACTTCCCCGAGGAGCACGCGCAGCGCGTGCACGTGCTCGACCTGGAAATGGACAACGCGATGGTGGTGGCCACCGCCCAGCGCGGGAAGTCCAGCACGTTGATGACGCTGATGACTTCGGCCGCGTTGATGTACCGGCCGGAACGGGTCACGTTCTTCTGCATCGGCGCGTCGCTGTATCCGGTCGAGGACTATCCGCACGTGGCCGGCGTCGTCAGCGTCACCGACGTCGAGGGCGTCTCCCGCACCATCTCGACGATCGAGGGCCTGATCCGGTCCAGGGAGGCGTCGTTCAAGCACTACCAGATCGACATCGCGGAGTTCCGGGAGCGCCGGTTCGGCGCCCTTGCCGGCGGCGCGACCGATCCGGAGGACAAGTTCGGTGACGTCTTCCTGGTGATCGACAACTTCGGCGACCTGTACGAAAAGGACAGCGGTCTGGGCGACCGCGCGATCACCATTGCGCGCCAGGGCCTTTCGTACGGGGTGCATGTGATGACCAGTGCCAGCGGCTGGCTGGTCGGCCAGAAACAGGCGCTGCTCAACGTGGTCAACGCCCGGATCCAGCTCCGCCTGAGCAATCCCGACGAGAGCCAGATGGGGTCCGGGATGGATCATCGGCGGGCGGCTCGCCAAACCCTGGACCGGCCGGGTTTCGGCGTCACCCGGACGGCGCACGAACTGCTGGTCGGCGTGCCCGAGATCGTGGGGCCGGACGGCGCCCGCGTCACCACCCGCCAGGTGGGCGCGGTGATCGCTGCCCAGACCGGAGCGGGCAAGGTCGAGACCCTGGCGCGGCTGCCGGAGCGGATCGCGTTGCGGGACATCATCGCCGGGTACGGCACCCAGGGGCCGGCGGCCGATCCGTTCAACATCCCCTTCGCGATCGGGGAGAGCGCCCTGCAACCCGTCGCGCTGCAGACTCGACAGGTGCCCAACCTGCTGGTGGTCGGCAGGCAGGGCTGCGGCAAGACGTCGGCGCTGGCGGCGATCGGGCAGTCCATCACCGCGCGGTTGTCGCCGGAGGATGCGCAGATCACCATCATCGACCCGAAGACGAGCCTGATCGGCCAGATCCCGGAGAACAACGTCCGCGCCTATGCGTACACCGCCGACGACATCGACCGGGTACTGGCCGAGATCACGGCCATCATGGCGGAGCGGCTGCCACCGTCGGGCCTGACGCAGGAACAACTTCTCGCCTGGCAGGGCTGGTCGGGTCCACACCATTTCGTTCTCATCGACGACGAGCACGAACTGCGTCCCAACGGCCTGGTCGGCAAGGCGGCCGCCACCGCGCCGCTGTGGAACCTGATGGAGCGCGGCCGGGAAGTGGGTTTGCACGTCATCTCCAGCCGGCTGCCCGGTAACTGGGCCGGTGTCTCGGCCATGAGTCCGTTCCTGCAGAAGATGACCGGGTCGCGGGCGCCGACGCTGTTCATGGACAACGACCCCCAGGCCGTCAAGGTGTTCGCCCGCACGAGCGCACAGCAACTTCCTCCGGGTCGGGGGCTGCTGGTCGGCAACGACGGAGTGATGGAGGGCGTGCTGGTGGGATACCCGGAGAAGGCATAGCTTCATTGTTTGCTGAGTGTGACCAAGACTGATTCGACAGACCACGTCAGCACATCTAGGATTTGACATGTTGCGTTAACTCAGGGGAGTCGACGCGGGGAGGCTGGGAAATGGTTTTCAACATCAATACCGCCACGGTCGCGGCGTCTGCCGCAGCGGAGACGGGCATCAGCGCTGAGGTCGGCACGGCGGCCGCGGCGGCGTCGATGCCGCTGCTGACGGTCATGCCGATGGGCGCCGATCTCGACTCGATCGAGTTCGCTGCAGCTCTCAACGCGGCCGGCGCGGCGTACGTCGCCTCGGCCGGTGAGCACATGGCCAACCGCGGGATGTTCGCGGGTACGCAAGGCCTTTCGGCGGCGACTTCGGCTGTGACCGAGGTCATCCGCGACACCGAGCTGTCCATCTGACGAGCCCGCTGACTTACCATGCCCGATCCGCTATGGCCGTCGACGCCGCCCGAAGTCAACTACATCAGGTTGGCCGGGCCGGGCGCGGCCGGCACCGGGACGACCCTGGCCAATGCGGCTGCCTGGCAGGCCTTGATGGCCTCCAATGAGGCTGCCGCGTCGGTGTCGACGGTCAACACCGTGACGACCGCGCTCGACTTCGAGGGCCTTGCCGGTACCTCGTCGGCCGCAACGGCGACCGGGCTGAACACCTCTCTGCAACTGCTGGCCGGCTGGGCGCAGGAGAAGGCCCCGATTGCGGCCAGCGCCGTCTCGGCGTACGAGACCGCGGTCTCGGCGATGATCCCGGCCGAGATAGCGGCGGCCAACCGAACCGCTCAGGCCGCCGACGTCGCGATGAACCCAATGGTCCTGGGCGCCTTGACGCCGGCCATCGTGGCGCTGGACACGGAGTATTTCGGTGAGTTCTGGCCGCAGAACGCGAGTGCCGGGGCCGCGTACGGCGCCGCTCTGACGGCCATGCTTCCCGCGCTGGCCCTACCGCCGCCGATTGCACCGCCGGGGGCCAATCCCGCTGCGCCGGCGGGGTCTGCCGCCGCGATCACTGAGGCAACTGGTGAAGCAGTCGGGCAGGGGGCCCTGAAGAAGACCAGTGAAGCCGCCCAGATGCTGACCGGCGGCACAGGGTCGTCCACTGAGCAGATCGGGCAGATGGCGTCGACCATGATGCAGCCCCTGCAGTCGGCGATGCAGCCGCTGATGGGCATGTTCCAGGCTCCGATGCAGGCCTTCCAGAGTCTGTCCAGCCTGCCGCAGTCGATGATGGGCCAGCTGGGCGGCCTTTCGCAGTCAGCGATGTCCTCGGAAGCCCAGATTCCGTCGGCGATGCTGGCGGCAGCCGGGGGGCCGGGAGCCGGTCTGGTCGGCGCCGCCGGGAGCGTCGGAGCGGGCGCAGGGGCCGGAGCCGGTGGTGCGGCTGCCGGCATCGGCGGAGCAGTCGGCGCCGGCGCGGGTGGCCTGGCTGGCGGCGTCGGAGCGCCGGCCGCCGCGCTGACCAGCTTCACCCGGCCGGTGAGCAGCTTCGCTCCGGAGGGTGTCGGCCGGCCGGCCGGACTGCCCAGCGGCCTGCTCAGTGCGTCGGAGTTGCGTGGACCAACGACCTCGGGAGGTGGTGCGATGCCGATCTCGCCTGCTCAGGCGGGGATGCTCGGCCACGGCAAGGGCGAGAACGCCAAAGACGACGTGTCACTTGCTCGCATCGTCCTCACCTCCGGTCGGGAAACCTCCGAATCGTCGGTCTAGCAAAGCAGCGATCCCCAGGGGGTGTATTCGATCAGGTTTGCCGCAGGGTGAAGTGACAACGGGTCCGTCCACGTCTGATACTTCACAAAGCTTCCCCGCCGGGGATAACCACAACTCTGACTAGCAAAGGAAAGAACATGGCACTCGTTGTCACCCCCGATGTGCTGCGCAGCACGCAGCAGGCCATCGAATCGGCTCTTCAGCACGCCACCGCCATCGCCCAGAATTACCTGAGCACCCACGAGAGCATCGGCTCCGGAGTCTGGCAGGGCGGTGCTCAGGGCGCGTCGGTCAACTCCGCCGCCCAGATCAACCACGACCTGCAGCAGATCATCACCGGCGGCACCCGACTGGCCCACGGGCTCGGTCAGGCCGCCTCCCTGATGGAGGCCCATGAGGAAGAGTCTGCCCACACCCTGACCAGCTTCGCCGCCGTCTGACGGCTTAGCCAACCAACGACTGAAGACCCACTGACCGCTTAGAAGGGAACCTTTCATGGACCAGATCACGTACAACCACGGCATGGTGTCCGACCTCGCCTCCGATGTCGGCCAGAGTGCGGCGCAGCTGATGGAGATGCACGACGACGTGCAGCAGCGCACCAATGCCATCGCCGACTTCTTCGAGGGCAGGGCCGGCACCGCCTTCCACGAGGCGCAGATGCAGATGCTGCACGGTTTCGAGAGCCTCATCCAGACCGTGAGCCAGCATGGCACCACCATCCAGAACGTCAACGAGCATGCGGCGATGACCGACAGCATGATGGCCCAGGGCTTCGGCGGCTGACGCTGACCGTCCGTTTCAGCTAACTAGGTAATGGTCAGCCGGTGGGGCGCACCCGTGTGCGCCCCGCCGACTGCGTTGGGGGAAAGCAATGTTGACGACAACTCTTGACGGACTGTGGGTGCTCCAGGTGCTCACCGGGATCGAGGTGCTGGCTCCCGAACTCGGTCTGCGCCCACACCTGCCCCGCGTCGAGACCAGGCAGATGGCACTCGCCCACCCGGTCGCCGGTGAACTTCAAGCCGCGGGCGTCATCGATGACACCGGCATGGTCGACCAGACCGTCCTGGAGTGGCTGACCGTTCTCACCCGCCGCGACGTCGCTCTTCTGCTGTATGCGCAAACACCGGCCGGCGCCGCGGAGCCGGAGCGTGCGTTGCTGGCCCGCTTCGCCCAGTGGTGGGTGACCATCGAGCGCACCGGCCCGGTCATCCGGCTCGGCGGCGTCGGGACCGCGACCAGCGAGCAAACGGCCGGCCTGTTGATCAGTTCGGAGATTGAGCGGTTGTGCGGACAGTCGGCGCCGGCCGCCCTCAAGCCGGTGACGGTCGACGTCGACGAACTCCTCGGCGCTGTCCGGGTAAGCGGCAACCTGCGGTCTTTCCTGATCGAGCAACGCTTCGACAGCGACCAGGTGGCGATGCTCACGCTGGCCGCCGATCGCGAACGATCCGCGCAGGCCTCGATCGTCGCGATACAGTCCGGCGTAGCGGGCGGGCCGGCGCGCAACCACATCGAATCGGGCGCGGTGACCATCATCGACACCCCGCAGGGCCGGCTGGTGTCCGAACACGTCAAGCGCGGGGGAAGGTCCTGGATGATCGTCAGCCCCGGCGGCCAGGGCAACATCGCCTCCGCGGTCCTGACCATGCTGCGGGCGCTGCCGGCGCACGTCGACTGGTTCTCCTACCGAAAGGTTGTCTAGGTGACAAACCCCTGGAACGAGCCGGTCCGCTCCACGGACCCGCACATCCCCGTCCACCGGGAAGGTGGCGGGACGCATCACCGCAGCGTCTCCGATTCGGTGTCCGGGACGCTGCGCATCTCCGACATGGTCACGCCCAGGAAAATCCCGCCCGGCGCGGGTTGGCGCAGGGCCGTCTACGGCATGTCGTTCAAGACCATCAACCCCGGGGAGTCGCCGGCCGAGCGGCATTACCGCGAACTTCGCGACCGCATCCGCCGGCACATCCGCAAGCAGTATGTGATCGCGTTCGTCTCTGGCAAGGGCGGTGTCGGCAAGACGACGATGACGGCCTGCATCGGTGGCGTCTTCCGGGAATGCCGCCCGGAGAACGTCGTCGCGATCGACGCCGCACCCGGATTCGGCACCCTCGCCGGCCGGATCGACGAGTCACCGCCGGGTGACTACGCGGCCGTCCTCAACGACGCCGACGTTCAGGGCTACGCCGATATCCGCGAACACCTGGGACAGAACTCGATCGGCCTGGATGTGCTGTCCGGCAATCGGGCCTCCGACCAGCCCCGTCCGCTGCTGCCCGCGATGTTCTCCGGGGTGTTGTCCCGACTCCGCCGGACCCACAACGTGATTCTGGTCGACACGTCCGACGATCTGGAACATCCGGTCATGCAGGCGGTGCTCGACTCCTGCGACACGCTCGTCTTCGTCTCCGGTCTGACTGCGGACACCTCGTTGCCGGTGACCCGGGCCATCGATCTGTTGCGCGCGATGGGGTATCACGAACTGGTGTCGCGGAGCATGGTGATCATCAACGACAGCCGGAACGGCTACGACAAGGACGCGCGCGACTATCTCACCGAGCGGTTCAGCCAGTCCGGGGCGACCGTCGAGTTCATGCCGTATGACCCGCACCTGGCCACCGGCGGGATCATCGACACCGCAAATGAACTCCAGAAGAAGACCCGGCTGCGGCTCTTCGAGATCACCGCGGCGCTGGCCGACAAGTACGTCCCCGATGCTGATCGGCCGCGCTGATGCCCACGGTGTCATTCCCGGCCAGATGCGCCGTCGCCGTCATCTGCGGTGAACACCTTGTCTCACAGGTCTATCCGGCGTCGGTGCCGGTGGAGGTATTCCTGGACAACATCGTTGAACTGCTCAACGACGATCTGAAGCGGCGCGGCTCACCGGCGCTGGACGCCGGCATCGCCTACGAATTGCAGCGCGCCAACGGAACCCGCCTCGACGCCACCAAAACGCTCGACGAACTCGGCATCGAAGACGGTGACACCCTGGTGCTGGTTCCGGCCGAGCGCGGTGAATCCTTTGAGCCGCAGTACGAATCGCTCTCGACCGGCCTGGCCCGAGTGGGCAAGAAGCTCTTCGAGCCGGTGACGGCGCAGACGGCCGTCGCGACGTCGCTGGCGATCCTCGGCATGATCACCCTGACCATGCTGGGGTTGACCGTTCGCACCCGGCTGCACTCCGATTCGCCGGTGACCGCGGTGGCGGCGCTAGCGGTCGGTGCGGCCCTGGCCTTCGGGGGTTTCACGGTCTGGCGCGGCTGGCCGGATCAGTGGCGGCTGTCCACCGGCCTGGCCTGGCTGTCGGTTCCCCTGCTCGCCGTCGGTTTCGCCGCGGCGACACCGGGCAAGGTGGGCGCGGCCCATGTCTTCATCGCGGCGCTGACGGTCGCCGTCCTCGCCTGCGCGCTGGTGGCTATCACCGGCCGCTATGTGAGCATCGCGGCGGCGGTGGTGACCCTGTGCGCGATCGGCGGACTGCTCGGTGCGGTCCGCATGTGGCAACCGGTCCCGGGTCAGCGCTTGGGCATGTGCACGCTGATCGGCTTGCTCTTCCTGGTGACCATCGGGCCGACCATCGCCTTGTGGGTCGCCCGGATCCGGCCGCCGCACTTCGGTTCGATCACCGGGCGCGACGTGTTCCGGCGCAGCGACGGGATGCCCGTGGATGCCGTCGCGCCCGTCGACGACGAGTCCGAGGACGAGCCCAACCCCGATGCCACCCCGCGAGGCGAAGTGATCGCCAAGGCGGCCAGGCGGGCCAATCAGGTACTGACCGGAATCTGCGTGGCTGCCGCCATAGCGCTGCCGGTGGCGGTCTGGGCGACGCTGATGCCTGGCCAGCCCAAGGCCACGCCGGCGGCTGTGCTGGCTGGGCTGTTCGTCGTGATCTTCATCAGCCGTGGCCGGGCCTTCGCCGACCGCCGTCAGGCCGTCGCACTGGTGTGCGGCGCGGCGGCGGCGTTGTGCAGCGGGGTCGCCCGGTACGTGCTGAGCGGCTCGGGCGAGACGGTGGCGCCGCTGCTGTGGGGCAGCCTGATCCTGGCCGTGTTCGCCGCCGCCGGACTGGCTGCCGCACTGCTGGTCCCCGTCACGCGCTTCACCCCGCTGGTCCGCATGGTCGCAGAATGGCTGGAGCTGGCCGCTATCGTGGCGGCACTTCCGTTGGCCGCGTGGATCGGCGGATTGTTCAACTGGGTGCGTATGCGATGAGGCTCCGCGGGGGCAGCCGGACGGTCGCGGTCACCGCCGTGGTCATGCTGACGGCGTTGATGTCCAACGCGCCGAATGCTCTGGCGATCGAACCGCCGTCCGTCGATCCTGCGGCGGTGCCCCACACCGGGACACCCGGTCCGGAACAGCCCATGCGGCAGAGCAACATCTGTGCCCGGGCGATCACCATCGCCGAGCCGAAGATCGGGGAGCCCGCGCCGGGTTTCGCGATGCTGAATGTGAGCAAGGCCTGGCAGTACTCGACCGGCAATGGTGTCACCGTCGCCGTCGTCGACACGGGGGTGAATCCCAGCCCCCGCCTGTCCGTCGTGGCCGGCGGGGACTACATCATGGGCGGGGATGGACTGACCGACTGCGACGCCCACGGGACGATCGTGGCCTCGCTGATCGCCGCGGCGCCGCAAGGCACCCCGATGCCGCCGCCCATGCCGCAGAAGCCGGCCTTCCCGCCGCCGGAGGGCGGCTCGCCCGTACGGGGCGGCCCGCCGCCCCCGGGCAGCCCCGAGCGATCGCCGGCGCCACCACCGCCGGGAGCGGCGGCGGAACAGCCCGCGCCGGCCTCGCCGCCGGCACCAGCCGCCCC
>CAIRCP010000204.1 GCA_903877095.1 uncultured Actinomycetes bacterium
AATGGTCGATGACTTCCTTGACCGCCATCTCCCGAAATTCGGGCGTAAACTTCGTATTCTTCCGAACCACAACAACTCCGTTCAGTAAACCCAAATTTTAGTTTGGGCCCACTGTCCGCGAAACTTCAGGCACCTCACACCACCATCCCCACCAGAACCCAACCACGACAACAAATTCCCACTCAACCCCGAAACCGACCCCACCGCCGCCGGCGCCGCCGACATCACCGGAACAGCAGCCGCCGCAGGAGCCGTCGGCACCGCAACCACGGCCGCCGTCCCGACTCCACGGACGCCCACGGTCGCTGCAGCGGCAGACGAAGACGCCGACGAGACCGACGACGCGCCCTCCGAAGAAGACGTCGCAGCGGACGGCAGCGGCCCCGCGGCAGCCAGTGACGACACCGAGATCTGCGGTGTCACAGGGACAGTCGACGACCCGGCCGGGGACGCGCCACCGGCTGAATACTCATCGGTGGCCCCAGCAGCGCTCTCCACGCCCGCCGGCACCGGCAGCTGAGCAGGCTCACCATCGTGGCGGCGCGTCTTGGTGACGGCCGTCGGCACATCGCTGGAGCCTCCGCTTCCGCTGACCTCGGCGGGGGTTGACGTCGTGTCGAGAGCGGATTCCCGTGGCGCCGAGGTCGCCGTCGAACCACTTGCGGCCGCGTCGGTGGAGTCCGATGACGGCGCACCGCGTTTACCTCGTCGCGCGGAGCCTGCAGCATGCGCACCTGAAGGGGCCCCACCGCGTGACGCCGAATTCGACTGCCCATCGTCCGGCGAACCGGTCGAGCCGGCCGAACCGGCAGTATCGGCAAACGCGACAGCGGGCATCGCCGCCATCGCAACACCGATGCCGAGCGCGATCGCCAGCGCGCCCACCCGGCCCACATAGCGTGATTGCACCGAGGTCGGCGTTTCCGCAACCAATCGAGCCCGCAACTCGATCGCGCGGACTCCCCCAGCTCCGCAGGTATTGCGGTGCCGATCTGGACGAGGCGACTTGGAGGCAGTTACGCCGACGGTTTCGGGCGCGTGTCTGTTCATTTCGTGCTCCTCGTGCAGGATTCAGGTTCGTTGCGTGCAAGCCTACGTTATTGCACGCGCGCATGGCTATAGTCGAAAGAGTCAGTTTTCCGGGCTTCCCAACGAACCGGGTCCGGCGTCCCGACCGAGGAATCAGTGAGGCGGACCGAGCAACATGCCGAGAGCAGCAGGCAAACGCACACCGGCGACCGGTGCCGTTGTGCAATATCCTGACCTGGTGGCAGAAGCAACCTGGTGGCAGTATGTCGCGACTGTGACCGGCAATGCCGCACAGAAAGACATTGCATCCGCAACCGGGATCGATCAGTCCAGCATCTCCCGGTGGCAACGCGGCGCAAACACCCCGCGTGCCGAAGCCGTGGTAACTCTGGCGCGGACCTACGGCCGGTCGCCGGTTGAGGCCCTGGTGGCCGCAGGCTACCTGTCCAGTAGTGAACTGGGTGTGGTGGAACTGACAACCCTGACCGGTGACCTCAGCGGGGCGTCGATCGATTCGCTGTTAGGCGAAGTCAGACGCCGGATGCTCGCCGCAAGGCCTGACAATGCGCAGCACTGGCCGAGCGCCTGGTCGGCCGCTGATTCGGGAGTCGGCCGGAGCCAGGATTCCGAGCAGCGCGGCGACCTCAGCGGCTGACAGATCTTCCGGCCGTACCCGCGCCATCACCGTGAGCAGTTCCGGGAGCAGATTGGGCACCGGCAAAAATCCGGTCGAACAAGCCTCCGCGCCCGACTCCGAGCCTTCCGTTTTCATCATGAACCCCTCATACGTCTTCAAGATGCCCCCAACTGTTTAGTCGGCGCTTCTGGTAGCGCCTGTGTATCGATCTGGTAGCAGGGGTGCGGGGATCTGGTAGCGGCCCGGAGGATCGCTTTCATCCGTGACCGTTGGGGTCGCGGCGATGGAGAAGGATCCGTCCGCAGATGA
>CAIRCP010000205.1 GCA_903877095.1 uncultured Actinomycetes bacterium
TCATCTGCGGACGGATCCTTCTCCATCGCCGCGACCCCAACGGTCACGGATGAAAGCGATCCTCCGGGCCGCTACCAGATCCCCGCACCCCTGCTACCAGATCGATACACAGGCGCTACCAGAAGCGCCGACTAAACAGGTGTGGGCGTGGTTCGTCAGGAACGTCCACTGAGACATGCCAAAACTCTACTTATAGTGCGGCGTTCGAGCGGCACCGCCACACGATCCGATGCCAAGAGTCAATTCGTATTCACGAAGATTGACTAGCGTGCTGTAACACACGTAATCTACATCGCATGTTGAACGCAACGGGAGTCGGCTTACTCGGAGCCGCGCTGATCGTCCCGGTGGCTATCGCCTTGCTGGCCTTCGCAATCGGAACCCGGGCACCGCGACGCCTCGCGCAGACCGGCGCGCTCGTGGCCGGTGCCGGATTCCTCGCCGCTGCGGTGCTGGCGTTCTGGTCGCGCCGCACCCCGGTGACCGCGACCATCGCCGGTGCCGAATTCAGTGTCGACCGCCTCGCCGCCGTATTGCTGCTGCTGATCTTTGGTGTCAGCGCGATCGTCCAGGCATTCGCGGTGCGCTACCTCGCGGGCGACCCTCGGCAGGCCTGGTTCGTCGGCGGGGCGGGGGTGCTCACCGCGGCGTCAGCTGGTCTGGCCACCGCGGCGACCCTGGTCACCATGGCCGCCTGCTGGACCCTGGCCGGTCTCGCACTGTGCCTGCTCCTGGCCACCTATTGGCACCTGCCGGCAGCCCGCGACGGAGTCCGGCGCACCGCCGCCGCGTTCTTCATCGGCGACCTCGCGCTGTGGACCGCCGTGGCTGCGGCGACCGCGGCCTACGGCCGTATCGACCTGCGCGGCGGCGGCGCCCCGCTGACCGGCGATTTGGTGCCGGTGCTGGGCATCCTGGTAGTCGTCGCGGCGCTGTCCCGGTCGGCGCAGTTCCCCTTCCACCGTTGGCTCCCCGCCACGCTGGCAGCTCCCACGCCGGTGTCCGCGCTGTTGCACGCCGGGGTGGTCAATGCCGGCGCCATCCTGCTGATCCGACTTGCGCCGCTGTCGGGCAGCGGGGTGGCCCAGGCCGTCACGATCGCGGCCGGCGCAGCGACCATGCTCTACGGCGCGACCATCATGCTGGTCAAGCCGGATGTCAAAGGGGCGCTGGCGCATTCGACAACGGCGCAGATGGGTTTCATGATCCTCACCTGCGGGCTGGGGCTGTGGGCCGCGGCGGTGATCCACCTGTTCGCGCACGGCTTCTACAAGTCGGCGCTCTTCTTGTCCTCCGGTTCGGCCGTCGCCGCGCACCGGCGCGGCGAGCAGCTGCCGGCCGCCCCGGTGCTCACCGGCCGACAGGGGTTGGTGAATGTCGCTGCGGCGGTGGTGATCCCGGTTGTCGCGCTGGCGACGGCGGTGGCACTGGTGCCGCCCGGTTCCGGTGACCACGCGGCCGAGCAGGCCCTGCTGGCCTTCGCCCTGCTGACCGGTTCGGCGGCGACGTGGGGCTGGCTGCAGCGCCGGCCCGGCGTCGGGTCCGCCGCCACGGCGCTGGCGTTCCTGGTCCCGGCGGCCATCGGCTACGTCGCCATCATCACCGCGGTCGGGGCCTACCTCGCCCCGGCACTGCCGGCCTCTCCGCTGCCGGCGCTGGCGGTCTGGGCGGCGACCGGCCTGGCGCTGATCGTCCTCGGCGCGCTGGCGGCGGTCCGGCGAGTGCCCGCCGCCGACCGGCTGCGCCGAGCCGTCTACACCGGCGCACTCAGCGCCGGCCATATCGCGACCGCCCATCCGACCGTCCTGACAGGAGCCCGTTCATGACCCCTTCGCCGGCGACCGCAACCCGGCGCGCCCAACTGCGGACCGATGTCACGCTGGCCGCCCGGGTGGTGCCCACGCACTACCCGCTGGAGACCTTCATCGCCGTCAATCCGCTTGCCGGCCTGGAGGGAATGCCCTTCGAGCAGGCGATCCGGCGGGCCGGCGACCTCTACGGCATGCCCGGAACGATCGGTCAGGAGGCCTTCCGCCGGTTCTACCGTGACGGCCGTATCACCGACACCGATCTGGACCAGGTGCTGCAGCGGCGCTACCCGAATCTGAGCACCGAGCCCGAACTGCGGCTCGGTGGACGGCGGATATCGTCGCTGGAGCTGATGCGGGCTGATCTGGTGTACGGCTGTGGAGCGCCAGAACCCAAGCGGCGCTTCACGACTCACTCGGAGGACCAGGCGCCGGCGGTCGCCGCGACGGTGGACGCCCAGACAGCGAAGTGGTGTGCCGCCTTCGTCGGTGGCGCCGCCTGGCCGATGCCGGGGCGGGAGAACGGCTTCTTCTCGGCCTGGCGGGCGCTGGCACCCGGGGACCGAACGCTGCCGCGTTCCGCCCGGCGCGCACTGAAGCGCACCGCCGAACGCGCGGACGACGCTGTGCTGGACGCCTTGAGCCGACTCGGCGTCGCCGACGACAACCGCATGGGCTACCTGCAGGCTCACCTCACCCGGATGCCGGGCTGGGCCGCTCACGTTCGCTGGCAGGCCGGCCGGGACAGCGGGGGGCCGGACAGCGAGATCGACGTCCTCGACTATCTGGCGATGCGGCTGACTTACGAAGCTGTTCTGCTCGAATTGATGCCCGCTGATGCCCAGTTCCCGCGCGCCGACCAGGCCGCCGTGATCCCGTCCGCCCGGCATCGGGCCGCGCACCTGGCCGGGGTGTTGGGTCTCATCCCGGTCAGTGACGCCGAAATAACTACGACTGCAAGGGTTCTGACGGCCCTGCCGGTGACCTCCCGGGAGGTCCTGTGGCAGAGCGCTTTCGAGGCGCACTACCGAGACAGCCTGTTGTCGCAACTGTCGGACCGGGCGCCGCGGCGGGCTGCCCCCGTCCACACCCAACTGGTGAGCTGCATCGACACCCGTTCGGAGGGTCTGCGCCGACACCTGGAGTCGCTCGGCGGCTACGAGACGCTCGGCTTCGCCGGCTTTTTTGCGGTCGCGATCCGCTACACCGGTGCGCTCGGGGGCCGGCCGAGTGACCTGTGCCCGGTGCTGATCTCGCCCAACCACGACATCACCGAGCGGCCTGCACCCCGGGCCGACAGGGCGGTCGCCCGGCAGATTTCCGGAGCCACCGGACTCGCGGGCGCGGAATCGGCCTTCCACTGCGCCAAAGAGGCCTTCGCGGCACCCTTCACCCTCGCCGAGGCGGCAGGCTGGGCGGCGGCTGGGCTGTCGGCTGCCAAGACACTGATCCCGGCCGCGACAAGCGCAGCGCGCCAACGGCTTCGCGAGACTGTCGCCCCCACCGCGCCGACGGTGATCGACGTGGAGGCCATGCCGCACGACGAGCAGGTGCTGTTCGCTCAGGTGGCGCTGACCACCATGGGGCTGGTCCGCGGCTTCGGCCGGCTGGTGGTGCTGTGCGCACACGGCAGCACCACCGAGAACAACCCTTACCAGGCAGCGCTGGACTGCGGCGCCTGCGGTGGCCAGGACGGCGCGCCCAACGCCCGCACCGCCGTCGCGATCCTCAACCGGGCCGAAGTCCGGGCCGGGCTGCGCACTATCGGGATCGACATCCCGGAAGGCACCCTGTTCATCGCGGCACAGCACGACACCGCAATCGACCGGGTCTCGATGTTGGACCCGCACCTGATTCCCGAGGGTTACCGGGCCGATGCGAAGCGGCTCGACCGCGACCTGAAGCAGGCCGGTGCGCAGTTGGCGGCCGAGCGTTGCGAGAGCCTGCCGGGGGTCTCCCGCGCGCTGTCCCCGGGCCGGGCGGCCCGCCACGTCAGAACGCGGTCGTCGGACTGGGCTCAGGTGTATCCCGAGTGGGGTCTGGCCGGCAATGCCGCCTTCATCGTCGGTCCGCGTTCGATGACTCACGGAATTGACCTGCAGCGCAGGACATTCCTGCACTCCTACGAGGCCGACGTCGACACCGACGCCTCGGCGCTGGAGACGATCCTCACCGCTCCGCTGGTGGTCGCCCAGTGGATCAACTGCCAGTACTACTTCTCCACCGTCGCGCCCCGGGTGTTCGGCGCCGGCACCAAGACGATCCACAACGTGGTCGGCGCTGCCGGTGTCATCGCCGGCCACAACGGCGACCTGCAACTGGGCCTGCCCTGGCAGTCGGTCTCCGACGGCCGGCACCTGCTCCACGAACCCCAGCGACTGGTCGCCGTGGTCCAGGCGCCACTTGAGCGGATCGACATGATCGTCGACCGCAACCCGATTCTGCAACGGCTGTTCGGCAATGACTGGGTCGCGTGCGCGGCCCGGGCCAACCCGGATCAGCCGTGGCAGCGCTGGACACGGGCCGGATGGCGGCCCTGGACAGGAGATGGGACGGCAAGCAGGCCAGATGGCCCGGCACGTCAGCACACAGTAGTCACTACCAACGAGGAGATGGTTCCATGACCGCACCTGTTCTCACCAAGATGACAAAGATCGAGGTCGTCGTCTCGGGCAGCGACGCACCGGCGGTGCGTGAGCTGATCCAGAGCGTCGGCGCGACCGGTTACACCAGCCTCGCGGGGGTTTCCGGGCTTGGTCACAACGGCTATCACCAGGGCCGGCTGTTGTTCAACCAGCAGGCCACCCTCGAGTTGATCATCACGGTGGTTCCCGCAGACAAGGTCGAGGCCCTGCTGGCCGGCCTGCGCCCACTGCTCGAAGCGTCGTCCGGCGTGATGTTCGTGACCGAAACCTTTGTCAGCCGGCCCGACTACTTCAGCTGAACCTTCAGAGAGGAATGCAACCGAAATGACCACCACGTCTGATCCCCTCATCGCCTGGCAGCGTCTGCGGGCCGGCAACGAGCGGCTGTTGCAGCCCGTTCGCGAGGTAAACCCGTTCGGCGAACGTCCCGTCGCCGCGGTATTCCGTTGTGCCGACACCGCTTTCGCCAGCGAGATGGTTTTCGGCCAGAGTTACGGATCGCTGATCGACGTCAGCAACTGGGGGCATATCGTGGACAGCGGGGCCTTGGCGTCGCTGGAATACGCGGTCGATGTCCTGCAGGTTCCGCTGATCGTGGTGCTCGGCCACCACGACTGCCGGGCCATGCGGTTGGCGATGCGCGTATGGACCGACGCGGTGATTCCAGAGGGCGCGTCGCGCACGGTGGTCGAACAGACGATCGGCTCAATCGTGCGGCGGGGCGCGGCCGCCGACTCGATCGCGGAGGTGACTGCCGCTCATATCGTCGAGAGCGGACTGGCGTTACTGGAACGTTCCGCGGTCATCGCCCGGCGGGTGAACGCGGGTCACTGCGCGATCGTCTGCGCGTCGACGGACTCCGTGGACGGCAGGATCGTCGCGCATGCGACGGTCGGCGCCGTCGGTGAGGTCGACGGCGCGCTGCTGGAGTGCGTCTGACCCGTCAGGTCGTGAGCCTGCGGAGCGCCGGCACGGTCAGCAGCGCTCCGGTGATCGCCCCGAGGACGTCGGCGACCCAGTCGTCGACATCGCCGCCGGTGCGGCCGGGGGTGAGCGTCTGGAAGGCTTCGTCGAGGATTCCGAACGCCGCGATCAGGACCACTCCGACGACGAGTGCAACGGCAACGCCGAGCCGCGGTCGCGATGTCCGCACTGCCGCTGCCGCCAGCCAGCCGCCGATCGCATAGGCAACAAAGTGATTCAGCTTGTCCCAGAACAGGAAAGCTGTGTCCGGCAGTTCCTGGGGCGGCAGTGACGACAACCAGAGGATGGCGGCTGCCCAAATCCCTAAGGCGATCCACAGGATTACCGGCATACGCTGACGGAGTGCGGGTCGCAGAACAGTCGGCATCGAGGTCAGATGCCCCTTTCATGACTCGTCGCGCTACGGAAACGGTTGAGTAACGAAGTATTGCAGTTGGGCGACGACCCGCCAGCGCGCTGACGTGGTTCTCGGATTGCCCCTACTGTGAAACGGGTGGCGCGGAAGGAACGACAAGACAGGTACCAGCGTCCCGACGTGAGGAACCTCAGGTTGATGAGCGACGATCCGCGTGCCGCCGTGCCACGGCGGCACGGCATCTTCAGGGCGTCCTCGGCATTGCTTTCCATCGCCACCGCTCTAGCTGCCGTGTCACTGGTGACGACACCAGAAGCCGCGGCGGCCGCCGGTCCGGTCGCGCATACCAGCTACAACTCCATGGGCGTCGGGTGGAACCCCGACACCTACTGGCGGGTGCAGGCCAAGGAGCCCGACCGCGTTGGCTATGTCCCCGACCCTCTCGGGCAGCGTGGCATTGTCCAGCACATCGAGGTGCGCCCAGGGGACGCCAACGTCTTCGGTTCGACCTCGAAGGCAGAGCGCGCCAGCGTTATTCGAGTGGGCGCAAAGCAGGGGGACCTGGGCGGATTCCTCAATGGCCAGACGGTCGTGATGTCGTGGAGCACGATGATCGACTCCAGCTTCACCAGCCCGCCCCGCGACTGGAACATCTTCGCCGATTTCCACGCTTCGGGAGGCAAGATAGGGTCTCCGTGGCAACTCAGCCTCAGCGGTGACGAGGCAAAACTCCGGCTCCGGCTCTACGGCGGGGGCCAGTGGGTCGATGGGGGACAGCCGGCTGGTTCCGAATTTGAGTTCTTTACTCTGGGGACCGTCACCAAGAACAAATGGCACGACTTTGTGACCGAGGTGAAGTTCGACTGCACCGGACACGGATTCACCAGGATCTGGATGGACGGGGATCAGTTAATCGACGCTACCGATCGGAAGATCGGATACTGCGGTGACCCGGGCATGTACTGGAAGCAAGGCTTCTACCGGGAGGTCTGGGACAAGCCCACTCAGCTCTGGTTCGCCGACACGTTCCGGTGGAAGACCGCCACTGTCGCCCTGGCCCACTATGGATGGACCGGGCACCGCTGAAGCACCCGACTGGGATGCCCGCCCGCCGCGACCGCGGTCGCCCGGTTCAGACGCGAAACGAGCCCAACCGCCCGCAGGCGGATGGGCTCGTCGCGTCGAGCCGGATGACGATTTACACGTCGTAGTACAGGGCGAACTCGTACGGGTGAGGGCGAATCTGGATCGGCAGGATCTCGTTCTCACGCTTGTAGGAGATGTAGGTCTCGATCAGGTCGGAGGTGAACACCCCACCTTCGGTGAGGTAGTCGTGATCCTGCTCAAGACGGTCGATCACCGCTGACAGCGAGGTCGGCGCCTGCGGGATGTTGGCGGCCTCGTCCGGCGGAAGCTCGTAGAGGTCCTTGTCGACCGGCGCCAGCGGCTCGATCTTCTTCTTGATCCCGTCGATGCCGGCCATCAGCATGGCCGCGAACGCCAGGTACGGGTTGCCCGAACTGTCCGGGCAGCGGAACTCGAGGCGCTTGGCCTTCGGGTTGTTGCCCGTGATCGGGATACGCACACAGGCCGAGCGGTTCCGCTGGCTGTAGACCAGGTTGATCGGGGCCTCGTAGCCGGGCACCAGACGCTTGTAGGAGTTCACCGTCGGGTTGGTGAACGCCAGCAGCGACGGGGCGTGATGCAGGATGCCGCCGATGTAGTGACGCGCCATGTCGGACAGGCCGGCATAACCGGACTCGTCGTGGAACAGCGGCTTGCCGTCCTTCCACAGTGACTGGTGCGCGTGCATACCGGAACCGTTGTCACCGAACAGCGGCTTGGGCATGAACGTGACGGTCTTGCCGTTCTGCCAGGCGGTGTTCTTGATGATGTATTTGAACAGCAGCACATCGTCGGCCGCGGCCAGCAGGGTGTTGAACTTGTAGTTGATCTCGGCCTGCCCGGCGGTACCGACCTCGTGGTGTCCGCGCTCCAGAGTGAAGCCGGCGTTCTGCAGGTTGGTCGACATCTCGTCGCGCAGGTCGACGTAGTGGTCATACGGCGCCACCGGGAAGTAGCCGCCCTTGGGTCGGACCTTATAGCCGCGGTTGGCGCTGCCGTCGGCCTCGAAAGGCTCGCCGGAGTTCCACCAACCCGACTCCGAGTCCACCTCGTAGAACGTGCCGTTCATCTTCGAGTCGAAGGCCACCGAGTCGAAGATGTAGAACTCGGCCTCGGCGCCGAAGTACGCGGTGTCGGCGATGCCGGTGCTGGCCAGGTAGTTCTCCGCCTTGCGGGCCACGTTGCGCGGGTCGCGCGAATAGGGCTCGCGGGTGAACGGGTCGTGGACGAAGAAGTTGAGGTTCAGCGTCTTGGCCGCCCGGAAGGGGTCGATGCGCGCCGTATCGGGATCGGGCAGCAGCATCATGTCGGATTCGTGGATGGACTGGAACCCGCGGACGGAGGAGCCGTCGAAGGCCAGGCCGTCCTCGAACACGCTCTCGTCGAACGCCGACGCCGGGATCGAGAAGTGCTGGACCACTCCGGGCAGATCGCAGAACCGAATGTCGACGTACTCGACCTTCTCGTCCTTGATCTGCTTGAAGATGTCGTCGGCATTTTTGGGCTTCGCCACTTAGTGCTCCTTTACGTGCAGTCTGTTGATTAACCCGGGCTGACGCTATGGAGGTCTTATTTCGCGCCCGTCAAGCGATTGTTTCGCCGACGTTACGTGTCGACGGGTTTTCGCACATACCGGGCGCGCCTATCCTGGGGCGGTGGCGCGTGAGTGGGCATCTTGGCTGTCAGGGCCGCAATCATTGAGTTCCCCCGAGGGCTATCCGGGTCAGCGTCTGGGTCTGCCCGCCGAGGGCCCCGGTTCGCTGGCGGGTCTGGGCCGGCGCGCGTCCGCGCTGCTGGTCGACTGGTTCATCTCCTACGGGCTGGCCGGGCTCGGCCTGGCGCTCGGCCTGTACGGCAGCGCCTTCCTGGCCACCGCCGTGTTACTCGTCTGGTTTGTCCTCGGTGTGCTGTCGGTGCGGCTGTTCGGATTCACGCCGGGTCAGTACGCGCTGGGTCTGCGGGTCGCATCCGTCGACAACCGGTTGCACGTCGGGACTGGCCGGGCGGTGGTTCGCGGCTTGCTCATCGCGATCGTCATCCCGGCGTTGTTCACCGATACCGACGGCCGCGGCTTTCAGGACCGGCTGACAGCCACAGCGGTCGTGCGCCGCTGATCGGGGTGGTTCGCAGCGCCGTCGAGTCTGCGGGCAGGGCGCGGGTTGGCGAGAAATGGTGCTCTGGGGGCTGAGTGGGTGGCAATCAGCGACGACGGGCGGCGCGCTGCACGCCCTTCACCTTGGCCTGCGGCGGCAGCGGGCCCTTGGGCAGGCCCGCCGGGCCGATTTTGGTGCCCAGCGCGGTGAACTTTGATTCCAGGCTGTCCATCTTCTCGACGGAGATGTTGGCCGGAAGCTTCGTCAGGTGCCGTTCCAGCTTCGCCAGCGGCACCTCGCCCTCGTCGTTGCCGATGATGACGTCGTAGATCGGCACCTCACCGATGAGGCGCGCGGTGCGCTTCTTCTCCTGGGCAAGCAGCGGCTTGACCCGGGCCGGCGAGCCCTCGCCGACGAAGATCACCCCGGGACGACCGATCACCCGGTGGACGGCGTCGAGGTGCCCGGTCGCGGCCACGCCCGGGGTCACCCGCCATTTGCCGCGCATGTTCTCCAGCGCCCACGCGGCCGCCCCGGCCTGCCCCTCGGCTTTGCGGTAGACGTTCTTCTGCGCCCGGCGCCCGAAGATGATGAACGCCACCAGGACCCCCGTGACGAGGCCGAGCACGATCATCAGGTAAGTGGTGAAGCCGCCGATCAGCACGCCGACCGCCACCGAGGCCAGCAGGGCCGCGAGGAATCCGCCGATCATGTACGGCAGCAGCCGCTTGTCTTCCTTGCGCTGCATCTGGAACGCCTGCCAGAGCTGGGTACGGCGCTGCTTGGACGCCGCTTTGCGGGCGGCTTTCGCTTCGGCCTTGGCGGCCTTGGTCTGGGCGGGAGTGCGGGATTTCGCCATAGCAGACAAGGATACGGATGCCCGGTCAGGTGCCGGACGAAGTTGCCGCGCAGCGCGACGACGATTCGGGACGAGGCACGAGTCCCGAGGAGGAGGAGCGCAATTAGACGCCGGACCGCTTGCCGGTCGCGGCCTGGGTGTAGAGGCGGCCGGCCCGATACGACGAGCGCACCAGCGGGCCCGCCAGAACCCCGGCAAAACCCAGTTCCTCGGCGTAGGCGGCCAGCTCGACGAACTCTTCGGGCCGGACCCAGCGCTCGACCGGATGGTGCCGCGGGGACGGCCGCAGGTACTGGGTGATGGTGACGATGTCGCAACCCGCCCCATGCAGGTCTGCGAGGGCGACGTGCACCTCGTCGATGGTTTCGCCCATGCCGAGGATCAGGTTGCTCTTGGTCACCAGGCCGAATTCCTTTGCGGCGGTGAGGACGTCGAGGCTGCGCTGATAGCGGAACGCCGGCCGGATCCGCTTGAAGATCCGCGGCACCGTCTCCAGGTTGTGCGCGAACACCTCCGGCCGCGACGCGAAGACCTCGTTGAGCAGGTCGGCCTCGCCGTTGAAGTCCGGAGCGAGCAGTTCCACGCCGGTGGTGGGGTTGAGCCTCTTGATCGCCCGCACGGTCTCGGCGTAGAGCCAGGCGCCGCCGTCGGGCAGGTCGTCGCGGGCGACGCCGGTGACGGTGGCGTATTTCAGGCCCATCGTCGCCACGCTCTCGGCGACGCGTCGTGGTTCGTCGCGGTCGAGTTCGGCCGGTTTGCCGGTGTCGATCTGGCAGAAGTCACACCGGCGCGTGCACTGCTCGCCGCCGATCAGGAAGGTGGCTTCCCGGTCCTCCCAGCACTCGAAGATGTTCGGGCAGCCCGCCTCTTCGCATACGGTGTGCAGTCCCTCACGGCGGACCAGCCCTTTGAGGGCGGTGTACTCCGGGCCCATCCGGGCGCGGGTCTTGATCCACGGCGGTTTTCGCTCGATCGGCGTCTCGGCGTTGCGGACCTCGATCCGAAGCAGCTTGCGGCCGTCCGGAGCCGGCGGCCCCGCCCGGCCGGCGACATGGAGCTCCGGAGCCGGCGGCCCCGCCCGGCCGGCGACATGGAGCTCCGGAGCCGGCGGCCCCGCCCGGCCGGCGACATGGAGCTCGGGTTCGACGCTCATGGCTGCGATGCTACGGGAGGCGCGCCGGCCGAAGACACCGGCAGCCGGCCGTCGAGTGCGTCGCACACCAACTCGGCCACCTGCTCCCGGACGTCGTCGACGCTCACCCGCCGGCCGAGTTCAGCGGTGAGCGAGGTGACTCCGGCATCGGTGATCCCGCACGGGACGATCGCCGAGAACGCGCCCAGGTCGCAATCGCAGTTCAGGGCGAAGCCGTGCAGAGTCGTTCCCCGGGCCACCCGTATCCCGATCGCGGCGATCTTGCGGGCCGGCCGGCGCGTGTCGGCGGGAAGCCAGACGCCTGAACGTCCCTCCACCCGGCCGGCGTCGAGGCCGAATCCGCTGCAGACCGAAATCAGTGACTCTTCAAGGCGCCGAACGAAATTCACCACATCCAGTGGTTCGGCCAGGCCGATGATGGGATAGCCCACCAGCTGGCCGGGTCCGTGCCAGGTGATCTTGCCGCCCCGGTCGGTGTCGACGACGGGCGTCCCGTCGGTGGGGTGCTCGTGGGCTTCGGTGCGCTTGCCGGCGGTGTAGACCGCCGGGTGCTCCAGCAGCAGCAGGGTGTCCGGTCCGCCGGCCACCCGGGCATCGGCGGTGGTGCGCTGAAGATCCCAGGCGGCCCGGTAATCGACGGAACCGAGCTGCCGCACCGTCACAGGTTCGTCACTGGAACGGATCGACGGCCTGTTCATCGGCTATCGGCCGGACGGGCCGACGGCATAGCTGAGTGCCTCGCCAACAGTGTTGTGGTGGAACGTGAATCCGGCTCGTTCCAGTGCGGCGGGGATGGCGCGTTGCCCGCCGAGTAGGCCTTCCTCGGCGAACTCGCCCAGCAGCCGCTTGAGCGCGAAGCCCGGGACCGCCCACGGCGCGGGCCGGTTGAGCGCCCGGCCCATCGCAGCGGTGAACTCGGCGTTGGTCACCGGCGCCGGCCCGGTCAGGTTCACCGGTCCCGACATCGGCTTGTGGATGGCGAAAAGCAGGGCCCGGACCTCGTCTTCCAGGCTGATCCACGGCATGTACTGGTGGCCACCGGCGAGCCGGCCGCCGAGGCCGAAAGCAAAGAGCGGCTTGAGTTTTGCCAGCAGTCCGCCGCTGGGTGAGAGCACCAGGCCGGTGCGCGCCAGCACCACCCGGACCCCGGCGGCGCTGGCCGGCGCGGTGGCCGCTTCCCAGTCCACGCACAGCCGGGCCAGAAATCCCGAACCGGCCGGAGCGGATTCGTCGGCGATGGTGCTGCCGGTGTCGCCGTAGTAGCCCACCGCACTGGCGTTGACGAGGACCGGGACGCCGGCCTGCACGACCGCCGCCGAGATCATTTCGGTGGGGTCGATGCGGCTGTCCCGGAGTACCTGCTTGTAGGCCCCCGACCAGCGTTTGTCGCCGACGCCGACGCCGCACAGGTTGACGACCGCGTCCACGTCGGCCAGCGCCGCCCGGTCGAACTCACCGCTGTCCGGATTCCAGCGCACTTCGTCCCGGTTGGCTGGGACGCGCCGGACGATGCGCAGCACCCGGTGGTCGCCCGATCGCAGGGCCGCGGTGAGCGCCCCTCCGATCAGCCCCGAGGAACCCGCGATCGCGACGGTCAGTGCGGCAGTTCCGGATCCGGTCACGTCAGAGGCCAAGTTCGGCCTCGAATGCGCCTTCCTCGAGCCGCTTGCGGACCGTGGTGAGGAATCGGCCGGCGTCGGCACCGTCGATCAGTCGGTGGTCGTAGGTGAGCGGCAGGTAGCAGATCGACCGCACACCGATGGACTCGTTACCGTGCTGGTCGGCAATCACCCTGGGCCGCTTGACGATTGCGCCGGTGCCCAGCATCGCGGCCTGCGGCGGCACCAGGATCGGTGTGTCGAACAATGCGCCCTGGCTGCCGATGTTGGTGATGGTGAACGTGCCGCCGGCGAGTTCGTCGGGCTTGAGATTGCCCGAGCGGGCCCGGGAGGCGATGTCGTTGATCGCCCGGGCGAGCCCGGCCAGCGACAGATCGCCGGCGTTGTGCACCACCGGGGAGAGCAGGCCCTGGTCGGTGTCGACCGCGAAGCCGAGGTTCTCGGTGTCGTAGTAGGTGATCTCGCCGGCATCCTCGTTGTAGCTGGCGTTGACGTTGGGATGCGCCTTGAGGGCGTCGATCGCCGCGCGGGCGATGAACGGCAGGTAGGTCAGGTTCACACCCTCCCGTTCGGCGAACTCCTTCTTGGCCCGCGCCCGCAACGACACGATCTTGGTCATGTCGACCTCGTGGGTCTGGGTGAGCTGGGCCGTCGTCTGCAGCGACTCCCGGGTCTTCTTGGCGGTGAGCTTGCGGACCCGGTTGGCCTTCTGCGTGGTGCCACGCAGGTGTGCCAGTGGCGAGGCCGCCGCTGCGGGAGCGGCCGGTTTGGCGGCCGGTGCAGCCTGGGCTGCCGGTGCGGCCGGCGCGTTCTTACTCTCGGCGGCGGCCAGCACATCCTGCTTGCGAATCCGCCCGCCGACCCCGGTGCCCTTGACGGCGTTCAGGTCGATTCCGTTTTCCGTGGCCAATTTGCGCACGAGGGGGGTGACGTAGGGTGCGTCGCCGCCGGCCGCTGCCGGTGCGGCCGGGGCCGGAGCCGGAACTGGGGCCGGCGCGGGCGCAGCCTCCGGTGCCGGTGCCGGTGCCGGTGCCGGGGCCGGGGCCGGGGCTGGGGCTGGGGCCGGTGCAGGCGCCGGGGCCGGGGCAGGTGCTGGAGCGGCGCCGGGCGTCCCGATCTTGCCCAACTCGGCGCCGACCTTGACCGTGACGTCTTCCTCCGCGGTGATGCTCAGCAAGGTGCCGGCGGCCGGCGAGGGAATCTCGGTGTCGACCTTGTCGGTGGAGACCTCGACGAGCGGCTCGTCGAGCGCCACGCTGTCGCCGACCTTCTTCAGCCAGCGGGTGACGGTGCCCTCGGTCACCGATTCGCCGAGTTCCGGCATGAGCACCGGGGTCGCCGAGCCAGAAGCGGCCGCCGGCGCCGCTGCCGCGGGTGCGGGCGCTGCCACCGGTGCCGCCGGTTGTTCAGCCGGCGTGGGTTCCGCGACCGGTGCCGGTGCCGCCGGAGCAGCCGCCGGTGCCGCCGCCGGAGCCGGGTCGGCCGGGGGAGCCTCGCCGGCGTCGGAGATCACCGCCAGCTCACCGCCGACCGCGACGACGTCATCTTCCTTGGCGACGATCTTGGACAACACGCCCGAAGCGGGCGCGGGGATCTCGGTGTCGACTTTGTCGGTCGACACCTCGAGCAGTGGCTCGTCGACCGTGACGGTGTCACCCTCCTGTTTGAGCCAGCGGGTGACGGTGCCCTCGGTGACACTTTCGCCAAGAGCGGGCATCTGGACGGAGACGGCCATGTGTGTTGACTCCTCGAACGTCGGTCGACCTTTTACGCACCGCTAGCCCAACCGGTCCGCGGTGACCCCATCCTGTCATTTCAGAACCCATACCGATGGCGTAAGCGCCGAACGATTTCTGCGACGGTGCCGAAATTGCCGGCGATCGGCGCCAAACCGGTTGCTCCGTGCAGCGGGGCGTCAGTCGTCGGACCGCCCCGGCAATAATCGACGGATGCCGACCCGCTACATCGCCGCCCGAGACGGAACCCAGCTTGCGGTTTACGAGCAGGGCAACCCCGACGGGCCCACCGTCGTGCTGGTGCACGGCTGGCCGGATTCGCATGTCCTCTGGGACGGCGTGGTGGCAGCACTGTCGGGTGAGTACCGCATCGTCCGGTACGACAACCGCGGGTCCGGCGCGTCGGGGGTCCCCACCGCCGTCGGTGCCTACGGCGTCGCAACCCTGGCCGACGACTTCGAGACGGTCGTCTCGACGGTGTCCCCGGGCACCCGGGTGCACGTCGTGGCGCACGACTGGGGCGCGGCCACTCTGTGGGAGTGCGTCACCCGGGCAGACGCGTCCGACCTGGTTGCCTCCTACACCTCGATCTCCGGGCCCGACCCCGGTCACCTGAGCCGCTACCTCCGCGAGGGTCTCGCCCGGCCGTACCGGCCGCGGCGGTTCGCCCATGCCCTGGCCCAGGCCGCCCACTTCAGCTACATGCTCGTCTTCTCGATACCGGTCC
Organism: uncultured Actinomycetes bacterium; assembly: GCA_903877095.1. Lineage (GTDB taxonomy): Bacteria > Actinomycetota > Actinomycetes > Mycobacteriales > Mycobacteriaceae > Mycobacterium. The sequence goes on from CAIRCP010000205.1 coordinate 15,105, forward strand.
TCGCCCCGGCCGCGATGCGGACCTTCCTGGCCCGGTGGATCAACCGGTACCTGATCACCCCCGGGATCCCGCCGCAGGACCGTCACCAGGGTCCGGGGTTCGTCGCCGACGCCACCAACGGTCTGCGGATCTACCGCGCGAACTTCCTCCCCGCTCTGACCTGCCCGGTCCGGGACGGCCGCGTCGAGGTGCCGGTGCAACTGCTGGTCAATACCGAGGACAAGTTCGTCCGGCCCTATGTCTACGAGGACACCCCGCGCTGGGTGTCGCGGCTGTGGCGGCGCGACCTCCACGCCGGGCACTGGTCGCCGATGTCGCATCCGGCGGTGGTGGCCGGTGCCGTCGACGAACTCGTCAGCCACCTCGAGGGCGGCCGGCCGAGTCGGGCGCTGCTGCGCGCTCAGGTGGGGCGGACCCGAAAAGAGTTCGGCGACACCCTCGTTGCGGTCACCGGCGCGGGCAGTGGCATCGGCCGCGCTACCGCGCTGGCATTCGCGGCTGCTGGGGCCGAAGTGGTGGTCAGTGACATCGACGGGGCGGCCGCGGCTCAGACCGCTGCCGAGATCGCCGATTCCGGGGGAGTGGCGCACCCGTATGTCGTCGATGTCGCCGACGCCGACGCGGTCGAGCGCTACGCCGACCTGGTCTGCGCCGAACACGGCCTGCCCGACATCGTGGTCAACAACGCCGGGATCGGGGTGGCCGGTTCGTTCCTGGACACCCCGGCCGAGCAGTTCGACCGGGTCATCGACGTCAACCTCGGCGGTGTGGTCAACGGCTGCCGGGCCTTCGCCGGCCGTCTCGTGCAGCGGGGGACCGGCGGTCACATCGTCAACGTCGCCTCGATGGCGGCGTACGCGCCGCTCAGTTCGCTCAACGCCTACTGCACCTCAAAGGCGGCGGTATACATGTTCTCCGACTGTTTGCGAGCCGAATTGGCCTCTGCCGGAATCGGTTTGACCACCATCTGCCCTGGAGTGATCAACACCAACATCGTCTCGGCCACCGGCTTCCACGCTCCCGACGGCCGCGATGCCGCGGTGCCGGCCCGTCGTGCCCAACTGGAGCGGATGTTCCAGATCCGCGATTACGGACCCGACAAGGTGGCTTCCGCGATCCTGTCGTCGGTCCGGAAGAACAAGGCCGTCCGGCCCGTGTCGCCGGAGGCGTATCTGCTCTACGGCACCTCACGGGTGCTGCCGCAGGTGCTGCGCAGCACCGCCCGCGGCCGGGTGGTCTGACGGGCGTCTCGGTGTCACGGCCCGGGCAACTCGCGGAAAGGCCTGCATCGGGCTCGAACCGGTGGTCTGATAGCCGACGTGCGCTGGTTCGCGGAGAGTCCCCTGCTGACCCTGTTCTTCTGCATGGGTCTGGGCAGTGTGTTGGGCCGCATCAAGTTCGGCCCGGTGTCCTTCGGTCCGGCGGGTGCGTTGTTCGTCGCGTTGGCGCTGTCGGCCATCCAGCCGAAAGCCGCACTGCCGCCGATCCTCACCAGTTTGTCGCTCGGCGTCTTCTGCTACATGGTCGGCATCGCCGCGGGCCCGGCGTTCATCGGGGCCATCCGGACCGGCTGGCGTCCGGTGGTGGTCTCGTTGATGGCCGTGTTCGCCATGGCCGGCACGGGTCTCCTGGTCGGCCGGGGCCTCGGATTCGACACCGGCACCATCGCCGGCGCGTTCTCCGGGGCGGGCACCGCGACCGCGGCTCTCGGTGCGGTGCAGCAGCAACTCGCCGCCGGCGGGGACATCCCGCCGCAACCGGCCATCGGCTATGCGGTGGCCTACCCCATCACGGTGCTGCTCTGCATCCTGGCGTGCACGTACCTGATGAGCGCGGGCAAGCGTAAGCCCACCCCCGAGGACCAGGAGACGGTCTCGCCGATCGTCATCCGGACCGTCGAACTCACCGGTGACCCCGGCCTGAACATCCATGCGCTGGAGGAGCGGTACGGCGCGGTGGTCTCCCGGCTGACCCGCGGCGGGCAGACCGTGGTCGCCCACGCCTCGGAGGATCTGGTGCCCGGCGACATGCTGACCATCACCGCGCGGGAGGACGTCAGCGAGAAACTCACCGCCGAACTCGGCCGGCTGGCACCGCGAGAGCCGTGGCTGGACCGCTCCAACATCGACTTCCGCCGCATCTCACTGTCCAACTCCGACTTCGTCGGCCGCCAATTGCATGACCTGCGGATGGAGGAGCGCTTCGACGCCGTGGTCAGCCGCGTCCGGCGCGGCGACGTCGACATCATCGCCACGCCCGATCTCGTCCTGTGCAGCGGCGACCGGTTGCGGGTGACCGCTCCGCGCGAGCGCCTGGCCGAAATCGCCAAGGAACTCGGCGATTCCGAGCGGCAGGCCGGCGATATCAACGCCGTCGGTTTGGGACTCGGTCTCGCGCTGGGAATGATGCTGGCGTTCCTCAAGATTCCGCTGCCCGGCGGCGGCGCGCTGGTACTGGGCACCGCGACGGCCCCGCTGGTGATGGGAGTGATCCTGGGCGCCATCGGCCGGACCGGCCCGGTGGTCTGGACCCTGCCCGGCAACGTCAACAACACCATCAATCAGTTCTCGCTACTGATCTTCCTGGTGGCCGTGGGCAGTGGCGCCGGTCCCGGACTGGTCAAAGCCCTGCAGACGCAGGGATTGCAACTGGTTCTGCTCGGTCTGGCCATCTCGGCCGCCCACGTCCTGGTCTGCGTGATCGGCCTGCGGTTCGTGCTGAAGTACGGCACCGCAAGGGCGCTGGGCGGTCTGACCGGATCACAGTTGAACCCGGCGCCGTTCGCCTACGCCATGTCCAAGATGCCCGACCAGCGGGTGGCGGTCGGGTACGCGGTGCTGTTCCCGGTGTCGATGATCGCGAAGGTTTTCCTGGCCCAGCTGATGGTGGTGTTCTTCTAACCGGCTGTCACGGATTCGCTCACCCGTTCGCGGCGATATCTTCCAGGACCGCGAACATCGTCCGCACCGGCACACCGGTGCCGCCCTTGGGGGTGTAGCCCCACGGCGCTGTGGTGTTGTAGGCCGGTCCGGCGATGTCGATGTGGACCCACTGCACACCCTCGGCGACGAATTCGCGCAGGAAGACCCCGGCCACCAGCATCCCGGCAAATCGCTGCGAGCTGATGTTCGCCAGGTCGGCGACGGTCGACTTGAGGTCGTCCTTGAGTTCGTCGGGAAGCGGCATGGGCCAGCCGTTTTCGCCCTCCTGCTGGGACAGCGCCGCCACCCGGTCGCGGAATTCGTCGCTGCCCATCACCCCGGGGATCCGGGCGCCGAGTGCGACGGTCTGCGCACCGGTCAGCGTGGACGTCTCGATCAGGTACTCGGGTTCGTCCTCGCAGGCCCGCACGATCGCGTCGGCCAGGATCAACCGGCCCTCGGCGTCGGTGTTCAGCACCTCCACGGTGGTACCGCCGTACTGGGTCAGCACGTCACCGGGGCGCTGGGCGGTGGCCGACGGCATGTTTTCTGCCATCGGAACGGTGGCGATCACGTCGATCGGCAGCTTCTGTTCGGCCACGAGCAGCATGGTCGCGACCACTGCGGCAGCGCCGGCCATGTCCGAGGTCATGTGGTGCATCTGCGCCGCCGGCTTGATCGAGATGCCGCCGGTGTCGAAGGTGATGCCCTTGCCGATTAGCGCAACCTTCTTGGGGGTCTTGCCCTTACCGCCCCGGTAGGTCAGCCGCACCAGCCGAGGCGGGTTCACCGATCCCTTGCCGACCCCGACGATGCCGCCGTAGCCGGCCTTGGCCAGGGCCTTCTCGTCGAGCACCTCGACGGTCAGCCCGGCTGCGGTACCCAATAGCTTTGCCCGGCGGGCGAATTCGTCGGGGTACAGATGGCTGGGCGGAGTGTTGACCAGATCGCGGGCGGTGGCCACTGCAGAGGCGATCGAAACCGCCCGGGCAGCATCGGCTTTGGCGGTCGTGGAAGTGCTCAGCGCCGTGATCTTCGACAGCCCGGGCTCTTTAGGCGCCGTCTTGGCGCTGCGGAATTCATGCATCTGATACGCGCCCAGGATCAGGCCCTCCACCGCCGCCTCGGTGTGCAACTCCGAGAGCAGCGTGACCACCGACGCCACGCCGCTGAGTGAGCGGGCAGCCACGCCGGACGCGCGGCGGATCGTCTCGGCCGGCCACTCGTCCCGGGGTGCGCCGAGGCCGACCGCCAGCACACTGCCCACCTTCAGTAACGGGATGTGCAACCGGGTGACCTGATCGGCTCCGGCCTTGGCGCCCAGCGCCCGCAGGGCGACCTCGATCTCACCGATCGCCTGGGCGTCGAGGAACGGCCCGCCGACGACTGCCGGGGAGGCGTCGTCTCCGGCACCGGTGACGACCGGCACGAGAAGGACTGAGGCGCCGGTCCCGCGCTTGGGCAGACTGGCGGCGACGGTGACGGCGGGGGCGGTGTAACCGGGTTGGGTGCTCACCAGCGACACCCTAATCGGCGGGGGTTTCGCCCGACGACCGATGCGGAGCGCAGCGACGAGGAGGAGTCGGGCAATTCGACTTCAGCCCGACGACCGATGCGGAGCGCAGCGACGAGGAGGGGTCGGGCAATTCCATTAGGGTTGGTGCCCGTGACCGACGAAGATCTGCTCCACGGCCCACTGGAAAGCCGCCATCGCGACGCCGGCGCCACATTCGCGCCGTTCGGCGGGTGGCTGATGCCGGTGTCCTACGCCGGAACCGTGGGGGAGCACACGGCCACCCGCGAGGCCGTCGGACTTTTCGACGTCAGCCACCTCGGCAAGGCGCTCGTGAGCGGTCCGGGGGCGGCGGAGTTCGTCAACTCCGCGCTGACCAACGACCTCGGCCGCGTCGGACCGGGCAAAGCGCAGTACACCCTGTGCTGCACCCCGGAGGGCGGGGTGATCGATGACCTCATCGCCTACTACGTCAGTGCCGACGAGGTCTTCCTGGTTCCCAACGCGGCCAACACCGCCGCAGTGGTGGCGGCTCTGCAAGCGGTTGCGCCGCAAGGTATTTCGGTGACCGACGAGCATCGCGCGTACGCAGTGCTGGCGGTTCAGGGGCCGAAGGCGGCCGAGGTGCTCGGCGCGCTGGGCCTGCCGACCGACATGGACTACATGGGCTACGCCGACGCCGAGTACGCCGGGGTGCCGGTGCGGGTCTGCCGGACCGGCTACACCGGCGAGCACGGCTACGAACTGTTGCCGCCGTGGGACTCCGCGCCGGTGGTGTTCGACGCCCTGCTGGCCGAGGTCGAGAGCCGCGGCGGCCAACTGGCCGGTCTCGGCGCCCGCGATACCCTGCGCACCGAGATGGGCTACCCACTGCACGGCCACGAACTCTCGCTGGACATCTCGCCCCTGCAGGCGCGCTGCGGCTGGGCCGTCGGATGGTCGAAGGACGCGTTCTGGGGCCGCGACGCACTGCTGGCCGAGAAGCAGGCCGGTCCCAAGCGGGTGCTGCGCGGGTTGCGAGCCGTCGGCCGTGGCGTGCCCCGCGCCGACATGGTGGTGTTGCGTGACGCGGTGCCGATCGGCGTCACCACCTCCGGCACCTTCTCCCCGACGCTGGGTGCCGGGATTGCGCTGGCGATGATCGACACCGACGCCGATGTCGCCGACGGCGAGGTGGTCAGCGTGGACGTCCGCGGGCGCCTGCTGGACTGCGAGGTGGTCAAGCCGCCCTTCGTCGACGTCAAGACCAGATAGATCACTTAGTAGGATGGGCGGCATGTCCCAGGCCACGCTGAGCTTCGCTGTGCAGCGCACCGCCGACCCGACCAGCGACACCCGGCGCGAGGAGATCCTGGCCGACCCCGGATTCGGACGGTTCTGCACCGACCACATGATCTCGATGCTCTACAGCCACGACCGCGGGTGGTACGACGCGGCGGTGCTGCCCTACGGGCCGATTGAACTCGACCCCTCGGCCATCGTCCTGCACTACGCGCAGGAGGTTTTCGAGGGGCTCAAGGCATACCGGTGGGGCGACGGCTCGATCGTGTCGTTCCGGCCGGACGCCAACGCCGCCCGCCTTCGGGCCTCGGCGCGGCGGCTGGCCATCCCGGAGCTCCCCGACGAACTGTTCATCGAGTCGCTGCGGCAGCTGGTCGCCGTGGATCACGAGTGGGTGCCGGCCGCCGGGGGAGAACAGTCCCTCTACCTGCGGCCGTTCATCATCGCCACCGAGCCGGGCCTGGGCGTTCGCCCGGCCGTGGAGTACCGCTATCTGGTGATCGCCTCCCCGGCCGGCGCCTACTTCAAGGGCGGAATCAAGCCGGTCAGCGTGTGGCTGTCGACTGAATACGTCCGCGCCAGCCCCGGTGGAACCGGGGCCGCGAAATTCGGCGGCAACTATGCCGCCTCGCTACTGGCGCAGGCCGAGGCCGCCGGGAACGGCTGCGACCAGGTGGTCTGGCTGGATGCCATCGAACGTCGCTACGTCGAGGAGATGGGCGGGATGAACCTGTTCTTCGTCTTCGGCAAGGGTGGTTCGGCGCGGCTGGTCACCCCGGAACTGAGCGGCTCGCTGCTGCCGGGAATCACCCGCGACTCGCTGCTGCAACTGGCCGGCGATGCCGGATTCGGTGTCGAGGAACGCAAGATCGACGTCGAGGAGTGGCGCAAGGGCGTCGCTACCGGTGAGATCACCGAGGTGTTCGCCTGTGGAACTGCGGCGGTGATCACCCCGGTGGCACAGGTCAAGTACGGGGACGGCGAGTTCACCGTTGGTGACGGTGAGCCCGGGGAGGTCACCATGGCCTTGCGGGACACCCTCACCGGAATCCAGCGCGGCACGTTCGCCGACAAGCACGGGTGGATGACTCGGCTGAATTAGCCGGCCGTCCCCCGGTCAACTATCTCTCACCTCCTCGAAGCGGCCTGTTTTCTGCGACAGCTGTATGCGGTAAACCGTGCCCTGTTTCGAGCCGGCAGGATCCGGCGGCGGCTGGTGCGGCGGGAACTTGAGCAGCGGCATGATGCGCGCAACGAGCAGCGCCATCCCGGCGTCCCGGTCCGATCCATGGCATTCCTCGAACGTCCCCCACGCAATCACGCTGCGCCAGTTGGACATATCGTCGACGTGCTCGACCTCCACGCACACCTCGGGGTGCTGCCTCATGGCGCGTAACTTCGCACCGTCCATCGCGTGTCCCCAGACGTAGGTGCCGTCGTAGACGTAGGTGACCGGAACGACGTACACGCGTCCGTCGCTGACGCAGCCGATCCGGGCGATGACCTCCTCGCGCAGCACGTTCTCGATCTCGGACGGCGCCAATTTCCCTAGCATGCCTTCTCCTTCAGGGCCGGATCGCGAGGCCGACGAGCGTCAGCGTCGTCGTTACTTCTATCGCCGCACCGATGACGTCACCGGTGATGCCGCCGAAGCGTCGCACACAATGACGGATCGCAATGGTGGCGACCAGGAGTGCGACGGCGACCGTCAGCGGTCCCTGCCACGGTCGCGGCGCGGCGAGCGCCGAGCCCGCGGCGACCAGGGCCGTCCATCCGGCCACGGTCCACGGCGACTGGCTCCCGGCGACCCAGGCGCCCAGGCTGCTGCCTTCGGCCGCGGGAACGCCGCGGCGCGCCGCGAGCACCGCGGCTACCCGGCCTGCCGCAAGAGCGCTCACCGCCGCCGCGGTGGCTGTCCCGTCTGGTGGCAGCGCGCTGAACGCCGACGCCTGGACGAGCACCGCCACGACGACGGCGGCCACTCCGAAAGGCCCGGCGGAGCCCTCCCGCATCACCGCCAGCGCCCGGTGTGGCGAGCCGTAGCAGCCGAGTCCGTCGGTGGTGTCGGCCAGCCCGTCGATGTGCAGCCCCCGGGTCGCGATCAGCAGCACCGTGACAGTCAGCGCCCCGGTCAGCAGATTGTGCGGCCCGAACGCCCACGTCCCGGCCCACAGCACCGCGGCGGCGATCAGACCCAGCGCCGCACCGACCACCGGCAGCGCGGCGATCATCCCGGCACCCGGGCCCGGGTCGCCAGGCCCGCCACCATGTTTAAGCGGCAGCACGGTGCCGAAGGTGAAAGCGCCTGCCAGGCTGGATAACACGGCTAGCCCGGCCCCGACACCCCGGCGTCGCTGAAGGTGGCCATCGACGCCAACGTCGCCACCGCCGCGCGGACGATGGGCAGGGCCACCGCCGCGCCGGTGCCTTCCCCGAGGCGCAGCCCGAGGTCGACGATCGGGGTCAGTTTCAGTTCGGCCAGCGCCAGCCCGTGTGCCGGCTCGGGGGAGCGATGGCCGGCCTGCCACCACAGCCGTGCGCCGGGCGCCAGTTGTTCTGCCGCCAGTGCTGCGGCCGTGACGACCATCCCGTCGAGCAGCAGCGGAGTCCGGCGGACGGCCGCCTGGGCGCAGAACCCGGCCATCGCGGCCAGATCCGCCCCGCCGCAGGCCGCCAGCAGCGCAACGGGATCGGTCCGCGCGGCGCGGGAGCGATACATCGCGTCGCGCACCGCCGCTGTCTTGCGGCACCATCCCGCATCGTCGACACCGGTGCCACGGCCGACGGCGAGCACCGGTTCGGTGCCGGTCAGCAGTGCGACCAAAGCCGTTGCGGCAGTGGTGTTCCCGATCCCCATATCGCCGGCGATGAGCAGATCCGCGCCGGCGTCGACTTCGTCGTCGGCGATGCGTCGGCCGAGTTCCAATGCGGTCTGGGTCTCCTCGGCGGTCAGGGCGTCCTCGACGGCGATGTTGCCGCTGGAACGGCGCACCCGATGCGGGGCGGAGACGGTGTCCCGGTCGACGGCGACGTCGACGGTGCGCACCGTCGCGCCCGCCAAACCGGCGAGCACGTTGATGGCCGCGCCGCCGGAGTCGATGTTGTCCAGCATCTGCCCGGTCACCTCGGCCGGGTAGGCCGACACCCCGGCCTGCGCGACGCCGTGGTCACCGGCGAACACCACGACTCTCGCCCGCTCGAATTGCCTTGGCGGGCAGAGTCCTTGGCACGAGGACACCCACACCGAGAGATCCTCCAGCCGGCCCAGAGCGCCGCGTGGCTTGGTCAGCAGGTCCTGTCGCCGGCGGGCCGCCGCAGCCACCCGGCCGTCCGGCACGGGGACGTCGCCGAACTGCATCACGACGGCTCCTTCACCCAGACGGGCTGACCCGCCACCACCAGCACCACTCGCTCACAGCAGTCGGCCAGTCGCTGGTTGAGCATGCCCAGTTCGTCGGCGAACCGGCGGCCGGCCGCGGTGGCGGGCACGACGGTCAGGCCCACCTCCGGGCTGACCAAAGCCAGCGCGGCCGGAAAGGACAGCACCGCAGCCACCAGGTCGTCGACCTCCGCCTGGATCGAACCGCCGTCCCAGCCGCGGCGATCCAGGGCCGTGGTGAGCCAGCCGCCCAGATCGTCGACCAGTGCCGTGGTGTGCGGGTCGGCGCGCAATTGGCTTGCCACATCAGCGTTTTCGACTGTTTGCCATCCCGGCGGCCGCCGGCGGCGGTGGTCGGTGATGCGTTGTTGCCAGGCCGGGTCGCTGTCCGCGGCGCAGCCCGTGGCGATGTAGCGCACCGAGCCGGTGCCGGTCACCGATTCTTCGGCCCAGCGTGACTTGCCCGACCGGATTCCGCCCAGTACCAGGGTGCGCACGCGCCGCTCAGACGACCTTCGCGCCGCGCTCGACCCGGGGCGCCGGGGTGCGCGAGCGGCGCAACTGGGTGGCCCGGCTGACGGCGTACAACCCGAGTTTGCCGCGGGTCTCGCTGTTGCCGGGGAACTTGGCCTCGACGGCGCGATTCACCTTGCGCGCCAGAAGGATTCCGTCGACGATCATCGCGATCATGAGCAGCAGCATCAGCGGTGACGCGATGATCTGCAGCCGCGGCAAGACCAGGATCGGCACCATGATCAGCAGCGCCGCGGGCATGAGCAGGCCGAGAACATTGCGGCGCGAATCGACGATGTCGCGCACGTAGCCGCGCAGCGGACCCTTGTCGTAGGCCGAGAGGGCGGACTCGTCACCGGCCCGGACGCGTTCGCGGTTCGCCGCCATCGCCGCCCGGCTCGCCGCCTTGGCGGCCTTGCGTTCTTCTTTGGTCATCGTCGCGCGGAGTTGCTTGCGTCGCTGGCGGGCTTCGGCGGCTGTCGTCGGCGCCGGCGCGACCGGACCACGGGGCTTGTTGCGCTCGTTCCGTTTCGGCGTGGGCCGGCCCTTGGGGGCGGTGGTGCCCGCCGGAACGGCAGGTGCCGACTCGGAGGTGGGCTCGGGCTCGACCGAACCCTCGGCATCGTCGGCATCGTCGGCCCTGCGGCCCAGCAGCTTCACGCCTGTCAGATTACTGCGCCGCGGCCCACGGTCCGACTTGGCCCGATCCAGCCGTAGCCTGCTGGAATGACCGAGCCAGTCACGCCGGACCTGCGGGTGCTGATCGCCCCGGACTGTTTCGGCGACAGCCTTACCGCGGTCGCCGCCGCTCGGGCGATCGCTGCCGGCTGGTCGGTTGCCCGCCCGGCCGACACGCTGGTGCTCGCGCCCCAGTCCGATGGCGGTCCCGGCTTCGTCGAGGTGCTGACAGCCGGGCAGCGGGGCATGCAGATCCGGCGGGCGCGGGTGTCCGGGCCGCTGTCCGGCGACGTCGATGCCCGGTGGGCGTTCAGTCCGGTGACGGCGACCGCCTACATCGAGTCGGCACAGGCCTGCGGCCTGCATCTGCTCGGCGGCCCGCCGACGCCACAGACCGCGTGGGCGGCGCACAGCGGTGGGGTCGGCCAGCTGATCGGCGACGCCTGTGCCGCCGGCGCCGGCACGATCGTCGTCGGCCTCGGCGGCAGCGCCTGCACCGACGGTGGACGCGGCATGGTCGACGCTCTGGGCGGACTTCCGACCGCCATCCGCAGGATGGCCCGGATCGAACTGGTCGCCGCCACCGACGTCGAGCACCCGCTGCTCGGTCCGACCGGAGCCGCCCACGTCTTCGGACCGCAGAAGGGCGCCGATCCGGCCACCGTCGAACGCCTCGATGCACGGCTGGCCGGCTGGGCCGCGCAACTGCAGGAGGAGACCGGACGTGACGTGCGCGAGCAGCCCGGCGCCGGCGCGGCCGGGGGCCTGGGAGCGGCGTTAATGGCACTGGGCGGGCGCCGGGTCTCCGGCGCTGACCTGCTCGCCGGCCACACCGGGACGGCCGACGAGCTGGCCCGGTGCGACCTGCTGATCACCGGCGAGGGCCGTTTCGATGCGCAGTCGCTGCACGGCAAGGTGGTCGGATCGCTGGCCGCGCTGGCCGGCCGACACGGGGTTCCGGTGGTGGTGCTGGCCGGCCAGGTGACGCTTCCGCCCGCAGCGATGACCGCGGCCGGAATCACCGCGGCGTATTCGTTGTCCGACCAGGCCGGATCGGTGCAGCGCGCCATCGACGAGGCCGCGGTGCAGCTGGTCGGCATGGCCGCCCGCGCTGCCGGTGAGCTGGCCGGGGACTGGCAAAGGACTGGCAAGGAATAGCCTCGTCACCAGGTACCGTTGAGGAGGTGGGCGGTCTGGCCGCAGTCGCCGACCCCACCCGTTCGACCACAACTCACATTCGGCCCACGAGGGAGACGCAATGACTGACGAGACGGCCACCGCAACTCACGGGGTGACCATGACCGACGCCGCCGCCACCAAGGCGAAGAACCTGCTCGACCAGGAGGGTCGCGACGACCTCGCGCTGCGCATCTCGGTCCAGCCCGGCGGGTGCGCCGGTCTTCGCTACAACCTGTTCTTCGACGACCGCGCCCTCGATGGTGACCTGACCGCCGATTTCGGCGGGGTGACGCTCACCGTCGACCGGATGAGCTCTCCGTACGTCCAGGGCGCGACGATCGACTTCGTTGACACCATCGAGAAGCAGGGCTTCACCATCGACAACCCGAACGCCACCGGCTCCTGCGCCTGCGGCGACTCGTTCAACTGATCTTTCAGTGACTGGGCGGCCGCACCCCGACCGGGTGCGGCCGCTTCGTCAGCTTTACTGGACTTCGTTCAGTACTGGGGCCTAATGCAGTCCTTCACTTCGTTCAGTACTGGGGCCCAATGCAGTCCTTCACTTCGTTCAGTACTGGGGCCCAATGCAGTCCTTCACTTCGTTCAGTACTGGGGCCCAATGCAGTCCTTCA
>CAIRCP010000206.1 GCA_903877095.1 uncultured Actinomycetes bacterium
TCATCTGCGGACGGATCCTTCTCCATCGCCGCGACCCCAACGGTCACGGATGAAAGCGATCCTCCGGGCCGCTACCAGATCCCCGCACCCCTGCTACCAGATCGATACACAGGCGCTACCAGAAGCGCCGACTAAACACCGTCGACGGCCGATACCACTGGCAGGGAACCGTTTTCGATACTCTGTCGGCCTCGGCCAAGGGGCGGTCGGCGGGAGTGACGCTGACCATCTGCGACCGCTCTTCGCCGGCGCGCGTTGTTGAGCAGACCCCGTGGGGAACCCACATGATCAGCGGCGTGGGCGAACCGCCGTTCGTGCGGTGACCCGCAGGCGTGGGCATTGGCCTGACGGCGACGCCACCTCAACTTAGACTCGCCCGATGGCGGAACTGGTTCAGCGTTACCTCGACCAGTTGGTGGCCGAGTTCGCCTCCGTGGCCGACGGGGCGCTGGCCGACTACATCCCGGAACTGACGCAGGTCGATCCCACGGGCTTCGGGTTGGCCCTGTCATCGGCGGACGGGTTCGTCTACGAGTCCGGCGATGCGCGACAACTCTTCACCATCCAGTCCATCTCCAAGCCGTTCACCTATGCACTCGCGCTCGATCGGGTGGGACAGCAGGCGGTGGACGCCAAGATCGGGGTGGAACCCTCCGGCGACGCGTTCAACGAGATCAGCGTCGACGAGCACACCAAGACGCCGAAGAACGCGATGATCAACGCCGGGGCCATCGCCGCGGTGTCACTGGTCCCCGGAGCCAGCCCGGACGAGCGCTTCGCGAAAATCCAGGAGTTCTATTCCGCCTGTGCCGGAAGGCAATTGGATCTCGACGAGGACGTGTACCGCTCGGAGAAGGCCACCGGAAACCGGAATCGGGCCATCGCCTACATGCTGACGAGCTTCGGAATCCTCGACGATCCCGACGACGTCCTCGACGTGTACTTCCGGCAGTGCTCGCTGCGGGTCACCAGCGTGGACCTGGCCCGCATGGCCGCGACCCTGGCCCGCGGGGGAGTAAACCCGCAGACCGGCCGTCGGGTCACCGACGCCAAGGTCGTACAGCGCACGCTGAGCGTGATGGTGACCTGCGGCATGTACAACGGCGCCGGCGACTGGGTCAGCGCGGTGGGGATGCCCGCCAAGAGTGGGGTTGGTGGTGGCATCACCGCAGTGCTGCCGGGCCAGTTGGGCATCGGGGTGTATTCGCCGCTGCTGGACGGCCGGGGTAACAGCGTGCGGGGGGTCCTGGTGTGCCGGGCGCTGTCCCAGCGCCTCGGGTTGCACTTCCTCACCGTCAGCCGCGAGTCCCGGGCGACCATCAGAGCGGTCTTCGACGCCGGCGCCGGGGTGCGGGTCTACGAGATGCACGGTGACCTCATGTTCGCCGGAGCGGAACGGGTGCTGCGGATCATCGATCGCGACAGCGGGTCGTTCTCGGTGGCGATCCTCGACGTCACCCGGGTCGACACCATCAACGATCCGGCCAGAGCGCTGCTGGCCGGCATGAGCGCCATGCTGGGCGCCGCGGGCAAACGGGGCTTGCTGGTCGATCCGGACGCCGCCGTCAACCTGCCCGGCCGCGGATTCGATGACCTGGTCTTCGGAACCCTCGACGAGGCGGTGTCGGTCGCCGAGGACTGGCTGCACGCCGGACTGTCGGGCTAGCGGCCGCCGATCAGGTGGGCGACCTCGACACGTTCGTCGTACCCGCGTAGCCGCACCGGCCTGCCCACGCGCCAGAATCGTTGTTCACGTTCGGACGCGGCCGCCACGGTGGCGGCCGACGCCAGCGCCCGACTGGGTTCAGACCGTGCCAGCTCGGCCAGCCGTGCGGCCTCGTTGACCGGTTCGCCGATCACCGTGTACTCGAAGCGCTCCTTCGCCCCGACGTTGCCGGCCACCACCGTGCCGGATGCCACCCCGATCCGGGCCGGAGTTTCGGTCACCTCCTGGCGCAGCCGCCGGGCGATCGCCCGTGTCGCGGCCAAGGTCGCGTCCTCCGGGCATTCCAGCGCCGCCGGTGCGCCGAATACGGCCAGTGCTGCGTCACCCTCGAATTTGTTGACCAGGCCTCCGTGGCGGTCGACTTCCTCGACGATGACGGCGAAGAATCGGTTGAGCAACTCGACCACCTCGATCGGGGGCCGGCTGGTGACCAGTCTGGTGGAGCCGACGATGTCGATGAAGAGGACTCCGACGTGGCGCTCCTCGCCACCGAGCCGCGGACGGGTCTGCTCGGCCGCGGCGGCGACTTCGCGGCCGACGTGGCGGCCGAACAAGTCGCGCACCCGCTCGCGTTCGCGGAGCCCGTCGACCATCGAGTTGAATCCGCGCTGCAGTTCCCCGAGTTCGGTGCCGTCGAAGACGACGACCGTGGCGTCGAGATCGCCTTTCTCGACCCGACGCAGCGCCGAACGCACCAACCGCACCGGGGTTGCAGTAAGCCACGCCGAAACCCACATCAGGAGGAACCCGACGACCAGGCTCACCGCCGCGGTGAACAGCACGGCGACGGCAAGCTGGCGCTGGCTCAGGTTTTGCATCAGCAGTGAGAACAGCGCAATGAAGAAGATTCCCAGCACCGGGACGCCGGAGCTCAGCAGCCACACCGTCATGAGCCGGCCCATGATGCCCGGAGCCAGCCCGTGGGGCGGCTCGCCCGCGGCCAGCGCCGCCGCCGAGATCGGCCGAAGGGCGAATTCCGCGGCGAGATAGCTCGTGGTCGCCACCACCATGCCGCAGAAGGCGACTACCAGCCCCACCCGCGGGATGAAGGCGGCGTCGTAGAAGCCGTAGAGCGTGGTCAGTAGGGCGGTGCCGAGGCCCCAGAGCACGAGTTGGGCTAAGGCGATCCGCCATGGCGTCAGCATGGTGTTGCGCTGGTCCAGACGGGTGGGCCGGCGGCCTTCGGTCGCCCAGCGCAGGTCGTTGAGGGTGCGTACGTGCAGCCACAGGGTGCCCAGCGTCCCCGCCACGACCACGTACGCCGGGGTCACCAGGGCGGGCAGCCACCACGGCACGTCGGTGAACACACTGGGCCGCGGGAATGCAACGGCGGCGAACAGGAAGGCCAGCCCGAGGCCGATGGCGTTGACCACCGCGATGAACACCGTGAGGATGGTCTGGACTCTGGCCCTGCGCTTCTCCGGGCTCTCCGAGGCCCGACCCAGCAGCAGCGAGCCGTAGACCGGCGTTCGAGAGAGTCGTCCGCTCTGCCGGGTCAGTCGTTCCAGAACGCGGCCCAGCCGCTGCGCCACGCTCTGATCGGAACTCATGGTGGCGTCAGCCTAAGTTGCCGGTGGCCCGCCCCTAAGCTGAACCGGTGCGACTTGTGATCGCCCAGTGCACCGTCGATTACCTGGGCCGGCTGACGGCTCACCTGCCGTCGGCCCGTCGGTTGTTGTTGGTCAAGGCGGACGGCTCGGTGAGTGTCCACGCCGATGACCGTGCCTACAAGCCGCTGAACTGGATGAGCCCGCCGTGCTGGCTGACTGAGGCCGAGGACGGCCGGCTGTGGCTGGTGGAGAACAAGGCCGGGGAGCAACTGCGGATCACCATCGAGGAGATCGAGCACGATTCCCGCCACGAACTGGGTACCGACCCGGGGCTGGTCAAAGATGGCGTCGAGGCGCACCTGCAGGAACTGCTGGCCGAGCACATCGAGCTTCTCGGCGAGGGCTACACCCTGGTGCGCCGGGAGTACATGACCGCGATCGGCCCGGTGGACATCCTGTGCCGTGACTCGCTAGGCGGGTCGGTGGCGGTGGAGATCAAACGGCGCGGTGAGATCGACGGCGTAGAACAGTTGACTCGCTACCTGGAGTTGCTCAACCGCGATCCGCTGCTGGCGCCGGTGGCCGGGGTATTCGCCGCTCAGCAGATCAAGCCGCAGGCCAGAACGCTTGCCGAGGATCGCGGAATCCGCTGTCTCACTTTGGATTACGATTCGATGCGCGGGATGGATAGCGACGAGTTTCGGCTGTTCTGATGTTTCGCCGTGTCGAGCTGGGCCCCGACGGGCATGACTACGAGGTGGCGTCCATCCCCGGAGCCCGCGCGTTCAAGACCTACCGGTGCCCGGGTTGTGACCACGAAATCCGTTCCGGAACGCCCCACGTGGCCGTCTGGCGAGTGGAAGATGCCAAGGGGGGCGACCGCCGGCACTGGCATACCGCGTGCTGGCGCAAGAGGGCCGATCGCAGCCCGACCCGCCGGTGGTCCTAGGGCCCGGGTCAGTGCTCGGCGGGCTGGACCAATTCGACCAGCACTCCGCCGGCGTCCTTGGGATGGATGAAATTGATACGCGAGTCGGCGGTTCCACGCCGGGGTGCGTCGTAGAGCAACCGCACGCCTTTGGCGCGCAGTCGTTCCGACAGGGCGTCGAGATCGCTGACCCGGTATGCGAGCTGCTGGATTCCGGGCCCGCGCTTGTCGATGAACTTCGCGATCGTCGACGAATCGTCCAGTGGCGCCAGCAACTGGAGCTGAGCACTGCCCCTTGGGGCGCCGCGCACCTCGAGCATCGCCTCGCGCACGCCCTGATCGGCGTTGATCTCCTCGTGGACGAGAATCATCCCGAGGTTGTCGTGGTACCACGCGATGGCCGCGTCCAGGTCAGGTACCGCGATTCCGATGTGGTCGATGCCCATCACCAAGGCGCTCGCCAGCATGGGCCGGGCGTCGACGTGATCAGTGGTCATAACGCAACGGTAACCTCTCAACCAGGCGGTTGGTCAGTCTGTGCGCAAGATCGGCCGCCGATAGGCTCGAACGAGGCTGCAGGAGGCAGAACATGACGACGTCGGTGATCGTTGCTGGGGCGCGTACGCCCATCGGGCGGTTGATGGGTTCGCTGAAGGATTTCTCGGGTAGCGATCTAGGGGCCGTGGCCATCCGTGCCGGCCTGACGAAGGCGTTCCCCGGCCACGAGGCGCCCGCCTCCCTGGTCGACTACGTGATCATGGGACAGGTGCTCACCGCCGGTGCCGGGCAGATGCCTGCCCGCCAGTCGGCGGTGGCCGCCGGCATCGGTTGGGACGTCCCGGCGCTGACCATCAACAAGATGTGTCTGTCAGGTATCGACTCCATCGCGCTGGCCGACCAGTTGATCCGGGCCGGCGAGTTCGACGTCGTCGTGGCCGGTGGCCAGGAGTCCATGACCAGGGCCCCGCATCTGCTGATGAACAGCCGGGCCGGCTACAAGTACGGCGACGTCACCATGCTCGACCACATGGCTTACGACGGTCTGTACGACGTTTTCACCGACCAGCCGATGGGCGCGCTCACCGAACAGCGCAACGACGCCGACAAGTTCACCCGGCTCGAACAGGACGAGTTCGCGGCCGGTTCGCACCAGAAGGCGGCGGCGGCGTGGAAGGACGGGGTTTTCGCCGATGAGGTTGTGCCCGTTGCGATTCCGCAACGCAAGGGTGATCCCATCGAGTTCGCCGAGGACGAGGGCATCCGGGCCAACACGACCGCGGACACGCTGGCCGGCCTGAAGCCGTCGTTCCGCAAGGACGGCACCATCACCGCCGGATCTGCGTCGCAGATCTCCGACGGCGGGTGTGCGGTCGTGGTGATGAACAAGGCCAAGGCTCAGGAGCTGGGGCTCAGTTGGCTCTGTGAGATCGGTGCGCACGGCAATGCTGCCGGCCCCGATTCGACCCTGCAGTCCCAGCCCGCCAACGCCATCAAGAAAGCCATCGCACGCGAGGGCATCACCGTCGACCAACTCGACGTGATCGAGATCAACGAGGCGTTCGCCGCCGTCGCCCTCGCATCGACGCGGGAACTCGGTGTCGACCCGGAGAAGGTGAACCGCAGCGGTGGCGCGATCGCCATGGGGCACCCGATCGGCATGTCCGGTGCGCGGATCACCCTGCACGCTGCACTGGAGTTGTCACGGCGCGGATCGGCCTACGCGGTGGCCGCACTGTGCGGTGCCGGCGGGCAGGGCGACGCCCTGATTCTGCGCGCGGGATAGCCGCGCGCTGAGTTTGCCGGCGGACCGGTGTGGCGGGGTGGCCGGCCGTTGTGACGTTAGTCATATCGACCCCCCGGCGGCCCGGCCGAGGCTACGTGGGTTGTTTGCGTGACGCCGACCGGACCACCTGTTCGAGGGCCGAAAGGCGGTCGTCGGTCGAGATGCCCCGCAGCACGACCTCCCAGACCCCGGCAAACCGGGTGCGCGGGGCGTCGCCGAACGGTTCTGCGAGCAGCTGACATCCGACGAGCGCGGTGAGCAGCGTGTATGCCGTCTGCGAGACATTGGTGTCGGCGCGCAGGTGCCCGTCTTTCACCGCCCGTTTGAGGGCGTCGCGGAACACCATCTCGGTGTCGGCGAAATGTCTCGTTCCCGGCTCCCCGTTCTGCTTCACGGCCTGGCGGAGCTGGTAGCCGATCCGGGTGGTGTCGTCGGTCTCGACGAGTTCGAGAAATCGGAAGGTCGCGATGATCAGCCGGTGCATCGCCGGCGCCGCGGACTCCCAGATCGGCGCCATCGCCGCCGCGATCCGGGCACTCGACTCTTCGACGATGGCGGCGGCCAGCGACTGCTTGGTGGGGAAGTGGTAGTAGCAGGCGCCCTTGCTGACACCAGCCAGTGAGATCACGTCGACCATGTCGACCATCCCGAAGCCGGCGTCGCCGAACAGTGCGACACCGGCGCTGACGATCCGCCGCCGGGTGGCTTCTGCCCGGTCTTGCTGTGGAACCACGTTTCACCTCCCAACGCTCACTCAAAGTGCGGGTCGGCGAACTCCGACTGCGCAGCTGCCGGACGCAGCCGGCGTCGAGTCCCTTTTGATGCCAATCGGTTACCAGATTAGTGATCTTCAGGCCGATCAGCGCCCGGTTTATGTCGGTGTTCGCTCATAACGTCACGTCCGTACCCCAGCGCTGCCTGCAACGACGCTGCCTGAAACGACGCTGCCTGAAACGACGCTGCCTGAAACGACGCGCCTGAAACGACGCTGCCTGAATCGACAAGGAGAACGTCCCCGTGAAGAACCCGTCCGCCCGTGACATCGTTGACGACCCCGCGGCATTCGACGCCTACTGCATCCGGCATGCGATCGACCCGCACGCCGCGTTCGCCGAACTGGCCAACATGGCACTGGGATTGCCTGTCGACATCCTGGACTACCTGCGTGGCCAGCGTTCTGCCGATGGCGCCGCCGCGTGATCGGCGTGCACGGGGTGAACCGTCCCCTTCCGGCATGACAGACTTGGGGACGTGACTCGTCCCCGCCCGAGAACCGGCCCGGTGATGACCGGCGCGGTTGATCTTTCCGGTCTCAAGCAGCGCGCCCACCAGGGTTCGGCAGGCGGTGGCGCGACCGGCGGTGGCGCGACCGGCGTTGAGATCACCGAGGCCAACCTCGAGGCCGAGGTGCTGGTCCGATCCAGTGAAGTCCCGGTGGTCGTGCTGCTGTGGTCGCCCCGTAGCGAGGCGTGCGTCGCACTCGCCGACGTCCTGGGCGCGATGGCCGCCGCCGACCAGGGAAAGTGGTCGCTGGCGACCGTCAACGTCGATACGGTGCCGCGGGTCGGCGCGATGTTCGGTGTCGAAGCGGTGCCGACGGTGGTGGCCCTGGGCGGCGGGCAGCCCATCGCCAGCTTCGAGGGCGTTCAGCCGCCGAGCAAGCTGCGCAAGTGGATCGATTCCCTGCTCGCGGCCACGGCCGGAAAGCTGGGCGCCGGCGAGGCCGATCCGGCTGACGATGCCGTCGACCCCGCGCTGGCCGACGCTCGCGACAAACTCGATGTCGGCGACTTCGCCGGAGCGGGCGAGTCCTACCAGGCCATCCTGGACGGCGACCCCAACCACACGGAAGCCAAAGCAGCGCTGCGGCAGATCGGCTTTCTGCAGCGCGCGACGGCGCATCCGCCCGGCGCGGTGGCGGCCGCGGACGCCGCGCCCGACGATATCGCCGCCGCCTTCGCCGCGGCCGATGCCCAGTTGATGAGCCAGGACGTCGCCGGCGCGTTCGCGCGGCTGACCGCACTGGTCAAGCGGACGTCCGGGGACGAGCGCACCCGGGTGCGCACCCGGCTCATCGAACTCTTCGAATTGTTCGATCCCGCCGACCCGGACGTGATCGCCGGTCGGCGCAACCTCGCCAACGCGCTGTACTAGACCTGCTTACTCGACGGGTCCGGCAGCGGGTTCGAGCCACAGGGCCGAGTTGGGTGGCAGCACCACCCGGGCCGACGCCGGGCGACCGTGCCACGGGTCTTCGGTGGCCTGTACGGCGCCGAGGTTTCCGATCCCCGATCCGTTGTAGATCGTGGCGTCGCTGTTGAGCACCTCGTTCCAGGTGCCGGCCTGCGGCAGCCCGAGTCGATAGCTGCTGTGCTCGCTACCCGAGAAGTTGAAAACGCACGCCAGCACCGACCCGTCCGAACCGAAACGCAGAAAGCTCAGCACGTTGCTGGCTGAATCGTTGGCGTCGATCCAGGAGTACCCCCCCGGAAGGGTGTCCTGGCTCCACAGCGCCGGGCGACTGCGGTAGACGGCGTTGACGTCAGCCATGAACCGCTGGATGCCCGAGGAGAAGCTGTGCTCATCGAGTTGGAACCAGTCCAGACCGCGTTCCTCCGACCACTCCGCGCGCTGCCCGAAGTCCTGGCCCATGAACAACAGCTTCTTGCCCGGATGCGCCCACTGGTAGGCCAGCACCGTCCGCAAGCCCGCCGCCTTGACATGGTCGTTGCCCGGCAGTCTGCCCCACAGCGTGCCCTTGCCGTGCACGACCTCGTCGTGACTGATCGGCAGCACGTAGTTCTCGCTGTAGGCGTAGAGCATCGAGAACGTCATCTCATGGTGGTGGTAGCTGCGGTAGATCGGATCCCGGCTGATGTAGTCCAGGGTGTCGTGCATCCACCCCATGTTCCACTTCATCGAAAAGCCAAGTCCGCCAAGGTTGGTCGCGCGGGTGACGCCCGGCCACGAGGTGGATTCCTCGGCGATGGTGACCACTCCCGGGGTGATCTTGTGCACCGTCGCGTTCATCTCCTGCACGAACTGCACGGCCTCCAGGTTCTCCCGGCCGCCGTACTTGTTCGGCGTCCAACCGTCGGCCGGCCGCGAATAGTCCAGGTACAGCATCGATGCGACGGCGTCGACCCGCAGGCCGTCGATGTGGAAATCCTGGAGCCAGTACAGCGCGTTGGCCACCAGGAAATTGCGCACCTCCGGCCGACCGAAGTCGAAAACGTAGGTGCCCCAGTCGAGTTGCTCCCCGCGGCGCGGGTCGGAGTGTTCATAGAGGGCGGTTCCGTCGAAGCGGCCGAGCGCCCAGCTGTCCTTGGGGAAGTGCGCCGGAACCCAGTCCACGATCACCCCGATGCCGGAATTGTGCAGGCGGTCCACCAGGTAGCGGAAATCGTCGGGCGTGCCGAATCGGGAGGTCGGGGCGTAGTAGGAGGTGACCTGGTATCCCCATGAACCGCCGAACGGGTGCTCAGCCACCGGCAGCAGTTCCACGTGGGTGAAGCCCTGGGCCACAACGTAGTCCGACAACTGTTCGGCCAGTTCGAGATAGCTCAGGCCCGGCCGCCAGGAACCCAGGTGCACCTCGTAGGTGCTCATCGGTTCGAACACCGGGTTGACCCTGGCACGAGCGGTCATCCAGTCGTCGTCGTGCCAGTGGTAGTCCGACACGAACACCCGGGATGCGGTCAACGGTGGGACCTCGGTGGCGAACGCCATCGGATCGGCCCGGTCGGTAACGGCACCGTCCACCCCGTGCACCCGGAACTTGTAGAGGCCGTCGGAGGAGAAGCCGGGCCAGAACAACTCCCAGACTCCCGATGAGCCCAGCACCCGCATCGGGGCGTCGTGGCCGTTCCAGCCGTTGAACTCGCCGATCAGGCTGACGCCCTTGGCATTCGGGGCCCACACGGCGAACGACACGCCGTCGACCACTCCGTCGGCAGTGGTGAACGAACGGGGGTGGGCGCCGAGGATCTCCCAGAGCCGCTCGTGGCGGCCTTCGGCGAACAAATGCAGGTCCACTTCGCCCAGGGTCGGCAGGAACCGGTAGCCGTCGGCGGTGGTGTAGGTGTACGGGGTGCCGTCGGCCCCCGGATAGCTGATCTCCAAGCGGTAGTCGACCAGGTTGGTGAACGGCAGCGCGACCGCGAACAGTCCGAGGTCGATGTGCTGCATGGGATAACGACGGCCGCCGACGACAGCGGCCACGTCCACGGCGTTCGGACGCAGCGTCCGGATCACGGTGTGATCGGCATATTCGTGCGCACCCAGGATGCTGTGCGGATCGTGGTGCACCCCACCGTCCAGTTTGGCGAGTTCGCCGTGGTCGGGAGCCAGGTAGGGGCTGGTATGCGAATTAGGGGGGGTGTGGGTCATCCTCGGCTCACTTCCGTGTCACTCCCGGCGCAGTAAGGCAGAGCGTTGGTCGAACGGGATCGGCGGCATGTTCAGGATGTGCGCGACGGCCTTGGCCGGCTCCAGGCGAACGTAATTGGCCTTGCCCCATTGGTATTCCTCCCCGGTGATCTCGTCGCGAACCCAGAACCGGTCGTAGTCCTGCATGGCCAGGGCGGGCATATCCAGCCATACGGTGCCCTCTTCGGCGGAGTAGGGATTGAGCGTCACCACGACGAGCACGGTGTCGCCGCTGACCGGATCGAACTTGCTGTAGGCCAGCAGGGCGTCGTTGTCGGTGCCGTGGAAGCGGATGGTCCGCATCTGGCACAGGGCCGGGTGCACCCGCCGAATCTCATTGAGCCGCCTGAGATATGGCTCCAGTGAACGACCTTCGTGCAAGGCCAGGGCAAAGTCGCGGGGGCGTAATTCGTACTTCTCCGAGTCGACGTACTCCTCGCTGCCCGGACGCACCGCGACGTGCTCGTACAACTCGTATCCGGAGTAGACCCCCCATGACGTCCCCATCGTGGCGGCCAGTGCGGCCCGGATGGCGAACACTCCCGGCCCGCCGTGCTGCAGGCTCTCGTGCAGGATGTCGGGGGTGTTGACCCAGAGGTTCGGGCGGGCGTAATCGGCGTGCTCGGCGATCTGCCGGCCGAATTCCTCCAGCTCCCACTTGGCGGTGCGCCAGGTGAAGTACGAATACGACTGGGTGAAGCCGAGTTTGCCCAATCCGTACAGCCGGGCGGGGCGGGTGAACGCCTCGGCCAGGAACAGCACGTCCGGGTCGGTGGCCTTGACCTGTCCGATCAGCCAGGCCCAGAAGTCGGGCGGCTTGGTGTGCGGGTTGTCCACCCGGAAGACCGTGACGCCGTGGGAGATCCAGTACCGGACCACCCGGAGCACTTCGTCGTAGAGGCCCTTCGGGTCGTTGTCGAAGTTCAGCGGGTAGATGTCCTGATACTTCTTCGGCGGGTTCTCCGCGTACGCGATCGATCCGTCGGGCAGTTCGGTGAACCAGTGCCGGTGTTCCCGGGCCCACGGATGATCGGGCGCACACTGCAGTGCCAGGTCGAGGGCGACCTCCAGGTCGTTCGCCCGGGCGGCGGCAACGAAGTCGTCGAAGTCGGAGATGGTGCCCAAGGCGGGGTGCACGGCATCGTGGCCGCCGTCGGCGCTGCCGATCGCCCATGGCGACCCGACATCACCGGGTTGCGAGGTCACCGAGTTGTTCCGACCCTTGCGGTGCACCGTGCCGATGGGGTGGATCGGCGGCAGGTACACCACGTTGAACCCCATCCCGGCGATCCGGGGCAGAGTCTTGGCTGCGGTGGCGAAGGTGCCGTGCACCGGGGTGCCGTCCGTGCTCCAGCCGCCGGTCGAGCGGGGGAATATCTCGTACCAGGCGCTGCAGCGCGCCAGCGGCCGGTCCACCCACACGCCGTGCTGGTGACCGCGGGTTATCAGGTCCCGCAGCGGATAGCGGTCCAGCACATCGGTGATCTCGTCGGCGAGGGCCGGTGCCGCCCGGGTGAGCGGGTCACCGGGCTGGCGCAGGGCCTCCGCTGCGGCGAGCAATGGACCGCGGTCGGCTCGCGGCGCGCCGGTGGCGGCCCGCTCCAGCAGCGCCGCGCCGACGACGAGATCGTTGTCGAGGTCTTCCTCGCCCTGCCCGGCATCGAGTTTGGCGGTGACGGCGTGCCGCCAGGTGCTGATCGGGTCGCTCCAGCCGTCGACCCGGAACGTCCACAGCCCCACCCGGTCGGGAGTGAACTGCCCGTGGAATACGTCGGGGGTGGTGCCCAGCGCCATCCGGTACTGGGCGGGTTTGACCCGGGCCGCGTCGTCGGACCCGGCCGACCGGGTCGCATCGTCGGACCCGGCCGACGCCGTCACACCGCTTACCGACCCGTGGCCGAGTTGCGGATAGGCGGTGCCGTGATAGCGCACCACCAAGGTGGCCGCCACAGCGTCGTGGCCCTCGCGCCAGACCGTCGCGCACACCGGCACCACTTCCCCGGCGACCGCTTTGGCGGGGTAGACGCCACCGGACACCACGGGTGCGACGTCGTCGATCTCAATCCGGCCCGGCACCCGATCACCTCATTTCCGTCCTGAACGACACTGAACAACCACCGGAATCCGCGGTTCGGCGAAGCCCGGGTAACCGCATAGCCGTCGGTTCACACCGTAATGGTCAAGCGCACGCTGCGAGGGCGAAGCGGGCACGGCGGGAGCGGGGGAACCTGCGTAGTGTCTTCACGCGTGAAAGCCCTTCGCCGGTTCACCGTTCGAGCCCACCTCCCTGACCGGATCGGCGCACTGGCGCCGCTGTCGACCAACCTGCGTTGGTCGTGGGACGTCCCGACCCAGGAACTGTTCGCCAGCATCGACCCCGCGCAGTGGGCGCGCATCGGACGCGACCCGGTGGCCCTGCTCGGGGAGGTCAGTCCCGCGCGTCTCGACGAACTCGCCGAGGACCACAGCTTCCTGGAGCGGCTCGACCGATTGTCGGCCGAACTCGACGAGTACCTCACCAAGCCGCTCTGGTACCAGGAGGTGCAGGCCCGCGGCGACACCGTGCTGCCCACCGGGATCGGCTACTTCTCCATGGAGTTCGGCGTCGCCGAAGTGCTGCCGATCTATTCCGGCGGCCTGGGCATCCTGGCCGGCGACCATCTCAAGGCCGCTTCGGATCTGGGCCTGCCCTTGATCGGCGTCGGCCTGAACTACCGCGCCGGCTACTTCCGCCAGTCGCTGACCTCCGACGGCTGGCAGCACGAGAACTATCCGTCGCTGGATCCGCAGGGTCTGCCGTTGCGGCTACTGACCCGGCCCGACGACGGCTCGCCGGTGCTCATCGAGCTCGCCATGCCGGAGTCGCGGGTGCTGCGGGCGCGGGTATGGGTGGCCCAAGTGGGCCGAATTCCGTTGTTGCTCTTGGATTCCGATATCCCGGAGAACGACCACGATATGCGCCACGTCACCGATCGGCTGTACGGCGGCGATCAGGAACACCGGATCAAACAGGAGTTGCTGGCCGGTATCGGCGGCGTCCGGGCGATTCGGATGTACACCGCGATCGAGGGCATACCGAATCCGAACGTCTTCCACATGAACGAGGGCCACGCCGGCTTCCTGGGCCTGGAACGCATCCGGGAATACGTCGAGGCCGACCATCTCGACTTCGACACCGCTCTGGCCATCGTGCGCGCCAGCACGCTGTTCACCACCCACACCCCGGTTCCGGCCGGCATCGACCGGTTCCCGGTCGACCTTGTGGGGCGTTACTTCGGCGGTGACACCGACGGCGGTCTGTTGCCCGGAGTGGGGGTCGAGCGAGTGCTGGGCTTCGGGGCGGAGGCCGATCCGTCGAAGTTCAACATGGCGCACATGGGTCTGCGCCTGGCGCAGCGATCCAACGGGGTGTCGCAGTTGCACGGCCGGGTCAGCCGGGAGATGTTCGATCAGCTCTGGCCGGGCTTCGACGCCGCCGAGGTCCCGATCGGGTCGATCACCAATGGCGTGCACGGGCGAACCTGGGCGGCTCCGGAGTGGCTGCAACTGGGCCAGGATCTCACCGGTTCGGTGGAGGCGCTGCAGGAGCAGGCGATGTGGCAGCGACTGCAGCAGGTGGACACCGGCCACATCTGGTGGATTCGCTGCCAACTGCGCGCCAAGCTGGTCGCGGACGTGCGCCGCCGGCTGCGGAAATCCTGGTTGGAACGCGGGGCGATCGAAGCCGAATTGGGTTGGATTGCTTCGGCTTTCGACCCGGGGGTGCTGACGGTCGGGTTCGCCCGCCGGGTGCCGACGTATAAGCGGCTGACGTTGATGCTGCGCGATCCGCAGCGCCTGGAGGCCCTGCTGCTCGACGAGCACCGGCCGGTCCAACTCATCGTGGCCGGCAAGTCGCACCCCGCCGACGACGCCGGCAAGGCGCTGATCCAGCAGATCGTCCGGTTCGCCGACCGGCCGGAGCTGCGTCACCGGATCGCCTTCCTGCCCGACTACGACATCTCGATGGCGCGGCTGCTCTACTGGGGTTGCGATGTTTGGCTGAACAACCCGCTGCGCCCCTTGGAGGCGTGCGGCACCTCGGGCATGAAGAGCGCACTCAACGGCGGCCTGAACCTCTCGATCCGCGACGGCTGGTGGGACGAGTGGTTCGACGGCGAAAACGGTTGGGAAATACCCAGTGCCGAGGTCGTCAGCGAGGAACGCCGCGACGACCTTGAAGCCCGGGCGCTTTACGACCTGCTGCAGGAGTCGGTGGCGCCCAAGTTCTACGACCGCGACGACAACGGAGTGCCGGGCCGCTGGGTGGAGATGGTGCGCCACACGCTGCAGACGCTGGGCCCGAAGGTGCTGGCCTCCCGGATGGTGCGCGACTACACCGAGCGTTACTACGCGCCGGCGGCTGAGTCGCTGCACCGCACCATCGAATCGATCGACGGCCTGCCGTACGGCCAGGCCCGCGAACTCGCCGCCTACCGGCAGCGGGTGACCGAGGCGTGGCCGCACGTCGCGATCACCGACGTCGACAGCACCGGTCTGCCCGACACCCCGCTGCTGGGATCGGAATTGACGCTGACTGCCAGCGTCGCGCTGGCCGGGCTGCACCCCGACGATGTGGTGGTGCAGGCGGTGCTGGGCCGGGTCGGCGCGGGCGACACCCTGCGCGAGCCGGTCTACACCGACATGGCGCACACCGGCACCGGTGAAGGCTCCGTCGAGGGCATCCACATCTTCTCCGCCACCACACCGCTGCCGTTGTCCGGGTCCATGGGATACACCGTGCGGGTTCTGCCGCGGCACCCGCTGCTGGCCGGACCGGCCGAATTCGGGCTGCTGAAGCTGGCCGGACCGGACGTGGCCGGGGACGCCGTCACGAGCGCGGACGCGCCCCTGTAGTTTGCCTCCAGGGAAACACCTGGGAGGGTCATGTCAGTGCGCGGTGCGGCGGTCCTCGCGGTGATCTGTGCGCTGTTGGCGCCGGCGACCGCGCTGGCCGATCCCGACGCGGCGGCCACCGACGCGCCGGCCGATCCGGCCGCAACTCCTGCCGGCCCCGCGGCGCCCGCCGACCCCGCGGCGCCGGCTGCTCTGTCGGTGGTCCCGGTGGCGGCCACCGACCCGGCGACGCCGCCGGTTGACGACGGCCGGGTGGCGTCGAGTCCGCCCGCGACCACCAAGTCCCCGGACGGCTGGACCCTGACGGTGTCGGCCAAGGACGAGTTCCAGCGGCCGATCGCGCCGTTGACGACCGCGATCTCGACCCGGGAGTACGAAGTCAGCGGAGTCTTCAACGGGGCCCTCGCCGGTGGCGACGGGGAGACCCCCGCCGGCGTCTTCGAAGTCGGTTACCAGATCGGCTGCGGCATCGACATGAGCACCTCCAACGGTGTCTCGCTGACCGGCACCGCCGGTATCAACCCGTCGATCGCCTACATCGGTTTGGACTTCCCGGGCCTCCAGCCCGACGGCTTCCTGCCCGGCATCGGCGGCAACCTGGCCGGTGGCATCACCGTCGGCCTCAAACCCGGAATCATCAACACCATCCCGGTCACCAAGAAGAAGTTCGAATCCGCCGCGCCGTGGGTCTCGATCAACGGGTTCCGGATCAAGATCGACGGCTGCGTCGGGGAGTCGTTCGTCCGCTCCTACGCCACTTTGGCGAAGTCGAACAAGTCCGGCGACGCGATCCTGTCCTGGTACGGCGCCACCAAGGCGGTTTAGGGGAACCGCTTGTAGCAGCGCTCCTCGTCGCCGAGCACGCCGACGCGGAAGGCGTCGATGCGGGAGAAGCCGGCGGGCACCGGCTCCCCGTTGACGTCGCCGGCCACCAGGCCGTTGGTCAGCAGTCCCGACACGGCCTCGTCGATATCGCCGGCGGTGAGCGCCACGGTGTTGCCGTCGGCCGTGGTGACGTTCTTGGACAGCCGGGCGGTGGCCACTCCGGTCAGGCACGCGGTGCGCAGACCCGCCTCGGCGGTGTCCAGCGCAACGCCGCCGTGCTGACGCTCCAGCGCCATCATGTAGCGCGAGGTGAGCGCCGAGTAGGCCGTGTTGTCGCCCTGCAGGGGCGCGCCGTTGGAATCCTCGCTCGGCGCCCCGATCTTCTGCAGGCCCGGCAGGTCGACTGAGATGGTGTTGCTGGCCGGGCAGTAGGACACCGGTGGGCTGGGTCGGGCGTCCGGACACGTCGATGAGCCGGTGGCGTCGAAGCTCAATGCCGGTGGATCCTTCGGCGCGAAGATGATGTTCAGCGCGTCCACCAGGGATTTGGCCGATGCCTCGGTGACCGGAAGCTCCCCGGACTGGTTTGCCGGCAACTCGACCGGCAGATCGCCGCGTCGCTCCTTGATCTCCTTGAGAGTGATCCCGGCGCACGCCGCGGCGCCGTCGGTGAAGCCGAACTGGAACGCCGAGATCCGCTCGAACGCCGAGCCGTGCTCGTCGCCGGAGCCGTAGTAGTCGTTCTCGGTGGGAACCGGATCGCGGAACGAAATCATTGCTGCCAGAAGGTTATTCAGCCCGTCGCCGGTGCTCAGCGTGAACCGCGGGGACTTGCCCTCGGCCACCCATCGCATGTACACCCCGGCCAGGCAGTCGGCCTGCTGCTCGGCCACCAGGCTCGGCACCCCCTTCGGATTCAGGGTGGCCTGCTTCTGCAGGGCGTGGCCGTACTCGTGGGCCAGCACCATGGTGATGGCCATGTCGCCGTAAGCTTTTCGCAGCGTGGGCATCAGCACCCCGCGGTCCCAGCCGATGGTGTTGTCCGGCTCGCAGAAGCCGGCGTTGACCAGACCTTCGGTGGTTTCGTCGCAGAACATCCCGCCGCGGGAATCGGAATCCCAGGAGATGAGTGCGCTCACCGGTTTGAGGTCACCGTCGAAAGTGTCGGGGTAGGCGAACTTCCAGAACTCTTCGAGGTCGCTGACCGACTGGCCGGCCAGCTTGTCGGCCTCGCCGCCGTCGCTGTGCGCCACCTCGCGGGATGCCGGCTTGGCGTCCGGGCGCAGGCCGGTCGGACCGTCGACGGCCTCCAGTCCACCCACTTTGAACGGATCCTCCAGCACCGAGACGGCGCGGCCGGAGACCGCGGTGCCGCACCCGGCCAGCAGGACCGACGCGCAGGCCGCGACTAGTAGACGGGCAGGCGTGCGGGACCCTTTCCGCGGTCGCTTCGCTCCTGCCTGGTGCATGCGACCACAATAGAGCGCCGCCGCTGGGGTCAGTCCGGTCCAGGTGAGCACAGCCGGCCCAGCGCCGATCTGACCAGGGCCGGGTCGGTGGTCGTCCAGAACGGCGGCAGCGACGCGCGCAGGTAGGCGCCATACCCGGCCCGCGCCATCCGCGAGTCCAGCACCGCCACCACACCGCGGTCCTCGGCGCGGCGCAGCAGACGCCCGGCGCCCTGGGCCAGCAAGAGCGCCGCGTGGCTGGCGGCCACCGCCATGAACCCGTTGCCGCCACGGGCGGCGACCGCCCGCTGCCGCGCGGTGAGCAGGGGATCGTCCGGGCGGGGGAACGGGATACGGTCGATGATCACCAGCGAGCACGACGGACCGGGCACGTCGACGCCCTGCCATAGCGACAACGTGCCGAACAGCGAGGTTCTCGGGTCGGCGGCGAATTGCTCGATGAGTGCGGCGGTGCCGTCGTCTCCCTGGCACAGCACCGGGGTGTCCAACCGTTCCCGCATCGCCTCGGCGGCCTGGCGCGCCGCCCGCATCGAGGAGAACAACCCCAGTGTGCGGCCGTCCGCGGCCTCGATCAGCTCCGCGATCTCGTCAAGGTGCTGCGGGCTTATGCCGTCGCGGCCAGGTGGCGGCAGATGCGCTGCGATGTAAAGGATTCCGGACTTCGCATGGTCGAACGGCGATCCGGCGTCCAGACCCCGCCACTTCGGCGAGTCGTCCTGGCCGTCTCCGGCGAGTCCCCATGCCTGGGCCATCGCGTCGAAGGAACCGCCGATGGTCAGCGTTGCCGAGGTCAGGACGGCGGTAGCGGTACCGAAGATCTGGGCGGCGAGCAGACCGGCCACCGACAGCGGAGCGACCCGAAGAACGGGTCTGGGTGCTGGCCCTGAGGTCGCCGGCCGAGCGGCTCCGGCAGCGTTTCGCTGCTCCTCGTGGTCGAGCCAGACCACATCCGCGCGATCCGGGATGGCCGGGCCGAACGAGTCCAGAATCCGGGCGGCGGTGTCGCTGATCTCGGTCAGCGCGGCGATGGCTTCGGTCCGGGCGGCGGCGGCCTGCGGGTCTGCTGGTTTGGGGTCGATCGCGGCCCGGACGGCGGTCGCCGCGTCGCGCAGTGCGGTCAGATAGGTGCCCAGTTCGTCGTCGAGGAAGTCGATGCGGCCGGGTTGGGCATCGTGGATCGCCGAGGAGAACGTGGCGACGGACGCCTCCAGTCGTTGGGTCAGTTCGGGATCGACCAGCCGGGCGGCGCGGCGGGCGGTGACGCCCAGCGGTCCGGGTGTGAGTTCGCCGGTGGCCACCGAGGTGACCCGGTCGGTGAGTTCGTGGGCCTCGTCGATGATGAGGAAATCGTGCTCGGGCAACACCGACGCCTCGCCGATCGCGTCGATGGCCAGCAGCGCATGGTTGGTCACCACGATGTCGGCGTCTGCGGCTTTGGCCTTGGCCTTCTCGGCGAAGCAGTCGACGCCGTATGGGCAGCGGGTCGCGCCCAGGCACTCTCGCGCCGAGACGCTCACCTGCGACCAGGAGCGCTCCGGCACGCCGGGGCGCAGCTCGTCGCGGTCGCCGGTCTCGGTGTCCGACGCCCACTGGGTGAGGCGGGCAATGTCACGGCCGAGTGCGCTGACCGCTGCCGGATTGAACAGCGACTCCTGGTCGGGGTCGACCGGGTCATCATCGGTTCCGCTATGAATCTTGTTCAGGCACAGATAGTTTCGCCGACCCTTCAGCAGCGCGAAGGTGGGTTTGCGGGGCAGCGCGCCGGCCAGCGCCTCGGCCAGCCGGGGCAGGTCGCGGTCGACGAGCTGGCGTTGCAATGCGATCGTGGCGGTGGACACCACGACACAGGTGTTGTCGGCGACGGCGCGGGCGATCGCGGGCACCAGATAGGCCAGGGACTTGCCCGTTCCGGTGCCGGCTTGAACCGCCAGATGCTCGCCGGTGTCGAACGCCTGCGCCACCGCCTCGGCCATCTGCGCCTGGCCGGCCCGCCGGGTACCGCCCAGCGCTGTGACCGCCTGGTCGAGCAGATCCGCCACGGCGGGCGGATTCTCGCCGCTCACCGCAGCGGCACCTGCCGCGTGGGAATGGCCGGTTCGCCCCTGGACAGCGACAGGCCCTCCCAGGGCAGGCTGTGCAGGCCGTCGGCCACCAGGGTCCGGGCGGCCTCGAGGTCAGGCTTGGCCACCAGCTGTCCGTCCCGCACCAGCGGAACCGTCAGCACCCGCGCGGGATCGGTGACCTCCGGCTGCGCGCCGATGGGGTGGACGAGCTCCTCGACCACCGTCCCGGACGGCTTGGACAGCCGCATCGCGGCCTTTCGCCCGCCGTGGGATTCCTTGCGCAGACTGCGTTTCTGCACCGGCCGCCCGTCGACCTCCACCAGTTTGTAAACCATGCTCGCGGTGGGGGCGCCCGAGCCGGTGACCACCGACGTGCCGACCCCGTAGGTGTCGACCGGTTCGGCCCGCAGCGCGGCGATCGAATATTCGTCGAGGTCGCCGGACACCACAATCCGGGTTCGGTTGGCGCCCAAGCCATCTAGCTGCTCGCGGACCTGTCGGGTCAGCACCCCGAGGTCGCCGGAATCGATGCGCACCGCACCCAGGCCGGTACCGGCCGCAGCGATCGCGTTGGCCACTCCGCGTTGCACGTCGTAGGTGTCCACCAACAGCGTCGTCGACACTCCCAGCGCGCCGACCTGTGACCGGAACGCCGACTGCTCCCAGTCGTCGGTGGTGGGGCCGTCCCCGGTGTGCAGCATGGTGAAGGCGTGCGCCGAGGTGCCCAGAGCGGGAATGCCGTAGCGCCGGTTGGCGGCGAGATTGGATGTTGCGGAGAACCCGGCGATGTAGGCGGCCCGCGCCGCCGCCACGGCGGCCTCCTCGTGGGTGCGACGCGACCCCATGTCGATGAGCGGGCGACCGGCCGCCGCGCTGACCATCCGGGCCGCCGCCGAGGCCACCGCCGTGTCGTGATTGAACATCGACAGCGCCAGGGTCTCCAGCAGCACACATTCGGCGAAGGTTCCGGTCACCGACAACACCGGCGATCCCGGGAAGTACAACTCGCCCTCGGCGTAGCCGTCGATGTCACCGCTGAACCGGAAATCGCGCAGATAGTCCAGCGTCGCGGAATCCAGGAAGTCGGCGACCGTCGACAGCGCGGCGTCGTCGAACACGAAGTCGCCCAGCGCTTCCAGCAGCCGGCCGGTGCCGGCCACCACCCCGTAGCGGCGCCCGTCGGGCAACCGCCGGGCGAACAACTCGAAGGTGGTCCGGCGGACCGCGGTGCCGTCCGCCAACGCCGCGGCGAGCATGGTGAATTCGTACTTGTCGGTCAGCAGTGCCGGCGATTCGGGGCCAATCACAGGGCAACCGTAACGGCTGCGCCGACCGCGGGTGGGATTTGCCAGTGCTCGCTATCCTTGTCCCCATGGGCGCCTCCGCAGCACCGACCCGGCCGGGTACCAGTGCGGTTCGCGAGACCGACAGCCTCGACGCCGTCGACGCACCCTGGGTGACCATCGTCTGGGACGATCCGGTGAACCTGATGAACTACGTGACCTACGTCTTCCAGAAGCTTTTCGGTTATAGCGAGCCGCATGCCGTGAAGCTGATGATGCAGGTCCACAACGAAGGCAAAGCCGTGGTCTCGGCGGGCAGCCGGGAAGCCATGGAGGTCGATGTGACCAAACTGCACGCTGCAGGCCTGTGGGCCACCATGCAGCAGGACCGCTGAGGCTGCGAGTGCGAAAGTGGCGGCGGGTCGATACCGTCGACGGTCCCCGATTCGTCTCGGTGCTGGACCCGCATGAGGTCACGTTGCTGAGAAACATGGCGACGTCGGTGCAGGAGATGCTCGATGACCGGCAGTCCGCGGCGCCCTCGGACCCCCTTGAGGCTCTCACGGGCATCCGCACCGGCAATCCGACTCCGCCGCAGGACGGCACGCTACGACGGCTGCTGCCTGACTTCGTCAAAGACCAGCGTGACCAGGGTGGCGGCGGTGTGGCCAACAACGGTGCGCTGCGCAGCCTGCACGAGCCGGCGATCATCGACGCGAAAATCGCTGCGTCACAACGACTGATGGACACCCTGCCGGCCGGCGGCGGCAGCGTCGAACTGACCGAGGACGACGCGCAGGCATGGATCGCCGCCGTCAACGACATCCGGCTGGCGCTGGGCACCATCCTCGGGGTGGGCCCTGACGGGCCG
Organism: uncultured Actinomycetes bacterium; assembly: GCA_903877095.1. Classification (GTDB taxonomy): domain Bacteria; phylum Actinomycetota; class Actinomycetes; order Mycobacteriales; family Mycobacteriaceae; genus Mycobacterium. Next base: position 21,823 of record CAIRCP010000206.1, read on the forward strand.
GACCGGCTCCCGGCCGGCCACCCCATGGCTGCTCATCTCGAGGTCTACCACTGGCTGACGGTGCTGCAGGAGTACCTGGTGCTGGGCCTCATGGGCAAACCCATCCGATGAACCCCCGCTTCGGGTCGATCACCGATGTGGCCGGAATCCAGGTGGGCCACCACCACCGCCTCGACGCCGGCGCCACGGTCTCCACCGCTGACCAGCCAGGAACCGGATGGGCTTGTGGCACAACGGTTATCGTCGCCCCGCCCGGAACGGTCGGCGGGATCGACGTTCGCGGCGGCGCTCCCGGCAGCCGGGAGTCGGCGCTGCTCGACCCGTCCAACACCGTCCGGTACGTCGACGCCGTCGTCCTGACCGGCGGCAGCGCCTACGGAATCGCCGCCGCCGACGGCGTCATGACCTGGCTGGAAGAACGCGGCCGCGGGGTGCAGATGACCGGCGGAACCGTTCCGATCGTCCCCGCCGCGGTGATCTTCGACCTTCCTGTGGGGGCGTGGTCCTGCCGTCCCGACGCGCAGTTCGGTTACGCCGCAGCACAGTCCGCAGGCCGGGAGGTCGTGATGGGCAGCGTCGGCGCCGGCACCGGGGCGCGGGCCGGCGTTCTCAAAGGCGGCGTCGGGACCGCCTCGACCCAGCTCGAATCGGGGGTGCGGGTCGGGGCGATCGTGGTGGTGAACTCGGCCGGGGAGGTGTTCGACCCGGCCACCGGCCTGCCGTGGATGGCAGACCTGGCCCGCGAATTCGGGCTGCACCCCCCGCCGGCCGAACAGGTCGCGGCGTTCGCGGAGCGGCATCGGGAGACCAGCGCACTCAACACCACGATCGCGGTGGTCGCCACCGACGCTGTGCTGACCAAAGCCGGGTGCCACCGCGTCGCCGTCGCCGCCCAGGACGGACTGGCCCGGGCGATCCGGCCCGCACACACCCCGCTGGACGGGGACACCGTCTTCACCCTGGCCACCGGAGCCGTCGAGGTGCCCCCGAATCCGGACACCCCGGCGGCGATGCTGCCGGACACCGCACTGGTCACCGCGATCGGTGTGGCGGCGGCGGACTGTCTGGCCCGGGCGGTGGTGGCCGGTGTGCTCGCCGCCGAACCGGTCGCCGGGATCCCGACCTATCGCGACATGTTCCCGGGCTCGGACTAAGGCGCGTCGACCTTGCCGGTAGATCGTGTTGCTGCGCTGAATCGCGACCTGGGCGCAATCTCGATGCAGTTAACCTTCATGGCATGACCGGAACGCCGTCGCCGACCCCGCCGACCAAGTGGCCGGCCTGGAAACTCGGCGGCGCGACGATGCTGACCTTCATCGCGCTGCTCTACCTGATCGAGATCCTCGATGTGGTGAGCGGACATGCTTTGGACGGCAACGGAATCCGTCCGCTGCAGGAGCGCGGGCTGTGGGGAATCCTGTTTGCTCCGCTGCTGCACGCCAACTGGGGTCACCTGATCTCCAACACCGTTCCGGCCCTGGTACTCGGCTTCCTGGTGACACTGACGGGGATGGCGCGGTTCGTCTGGGCGACAGCGATCATCTGGATTCTCGGCGGCCTGGGCACCTGGCTGCTCGGCGATATCGACCGCTGCCCGATCGGCACCAATCACATCGGCGCCTCGGGACTGGTGTTCGGCTGGCTGGGCTTCCTGCTGGTATTCGGGTGGCTCACCCGCCACGTCTGGCAGATAGTGATCAGCCTGCTCGTGCTGTTCTATTACGGCAGCATCCTGTTCGGGGCGATCCCGGTGATGCACGGCTGTGGCGGGGTGTCCTGGCAGGGCCACCTGACCGGGGCGATCGCCGGCGTCCTGGCGGCCTACTGGTTGTCCAAGCCGGAACGCGAGGCCCGCGCCCGCAAGAAGGCGGGGTCCGCAAGCCCGCCGCTGCCGGGGCAATTCGGGTGAGCGACCAGTTCGCGCCGATCGGCATCTTCGACTCCGGCGTCGGCGGACTGACGGTGGCCCGCTCGATCATCGACCAACTGCCCGACGAGGACGTCATCTACGTCGGCGACACCGGCAACGGCCCCTACGGTCCGTTGAGCATCCCCGAGGTTCGGGCGCATGCCCTGGCGATCGCTGACGACCTGGTCGACCGCGGGGTCAAGGCACTGGTCATCGCCTGCAACACCGCCTCGGCGGCCTGTCTGCGCGACGCTCGCGAGCGCTACGACGTGCCCGTCGTCGAAGTCATCCTGCCGGCGGTCCGGCGCGCGGTGGCCGCCACCCGATCGGGCCGCATCGGGGTGATCGGCACCCAGGCCACCATCGCCTCGGGCGCCTACCAGGACTCGTTCGCCGCAGCCCGTGACGTCGAGGTGACGGCGGTGGACTGCCCCCGCTTCGTCGACTTCGTCGAGCGCGGGGTCACCAGCGGGCGTCAGGTGCTGGGGCTGGCGGAGGGATATCTGGAGCCGTTGCAGCGCGCCGAGGTCGACACCCTGGTGCTGGGCTGCACCCACTACCCGCTGCTGTCCGGGGTCATCCAGTTGGTGATGGGCGACTCGGTGACGCTGGTCTCCAGCGCCGAAGAGACTGCCAAGGATCTGCTGCGGGTGCTGACCGAAAAGGATCTGCTGCGGCCCCATCCCGAGCGGCCCGGAGCGTCCCGGGTGTTCGAGGCCACCGGCGATCCCGAGGCGTTCACCGCCCTGGCCGCCCGCTTTCTCGGTCCGGTCGTGACCGGCGTGCACACGCCCAGCCGATCGCCCCACTGACACCGGAAATCACATTCTTCACACCGAACCCGTGGCAAGCTAGCTGTTGTGCGAATCACGGTCCTCGGCTGCTCCGGCAGTGTCGTCGGCCCGGATTCGCCGGCGTCGGGATATCTGCTGACGGCTGCCGACACCAAGCCGCTTGCCATCGATTTCGGGGGCGGTGTGCTGGGCGCCTTGCAACGCCACGTCAATCCCAACGACGTCGACATCCTGCTGTCGCACCTGCACGCCGACCACTGCCTCGATCTGCCCGGGTTGTTCGTCTGGCGGCGCTATCACCCGACGCCTGCCACTGAGCGCGGGTTGATGTTCGGGCCCAGCGACACCTGGACCCGACTGGCGGCCGCGTCGTCGCCGCTCGGCGGTGACCTCGACGACTTCGCCGACATCTTCGAGGTGCGCGAATGGGTTGACGGCGAGGCGGTCCAGATCGGCGCGCTGTCCGTCCTGCCGCGTCTGGTGAGCCACCCCACCGAGTCCTACGGTCTGCGGATCACCGACCCGTCGGGCGCCACGCTGGTCTACAGCGGTGACACTGGCCTGTGTGAGTCGCTGGTCGAACTGGCCAGCGGGGCGGACGTCTTTCTGTGTGAGGCATCCTGGACCGATTCCCCGGAGCGTCCGAAGCACCTGCACCTGTCCGGCACCGAGGCCGGCCAAGTCGCGCGGCGGGCCGGAGTGCGGGAGTTGCTGCTCACCCACATTCCGCCGTGGACGTCCCGGGAGGACGTGATCAGCGAAGCCAAGGCGGCCTTCGACGGGCCGGTGCATGCCGTCGTGCCGGGAGAGAACGTCGAGATCCGGAAGGGCTGAACCGGGATCTGACTATTCGGTCTAGTTCGAATAGTCAAGGGTGGATAGTCTGGTGCCGTGAAGACTGTCTCGAGCACTGAGGCCAAAGCCCAGCTCAACGCGCTGCTCGCCGAGGTGCAGCGCACGGGCGCGTCGGTGACCATCACCACCCACGGTCGTCCGGTCGCGGTGCTCAGCCCCGTCGAACGGCGCGCCCGTGCCTTCGGGTTGTTGTCGGGGCTGGCGATCGGTGACGACTTCGACGAGCCGCTTCCGGACTCCGAGATCTCTGCGTGGGAGGGAAAGTCCGAGTGACGGCGGCTGCGAAGCCTGACGCACCGACGGCGGCGATCCTTCTCGACACCCACACGCTGCTGTGGCTGGCGAGTTCTCCCGACCAGGTGTCCGCCGAGGCCCGCGAAACGTTGGCCGACCCCGGGCGGAAGGTGGCCGTCTCGGCGGTGTCGGCATGGGAGATCGCCATCAAGACCCGCCTGGGCCGACTCAACGGCGAACCACTGCTGGCGGCATGGCCGGACATCATGGCCTCGATGGCGCTGACCGAGATCTCCATCGAAGCGGCCGACGGCATCATGGCCGGAGCATTGCCGTGGGATCACCGTGACCCGTTCGACCGGATGATCGTGGCCCAGGCGGCGCGTCGCGGTCTCACCATCGCGACCCGGGACAAACACATTCTCGGCGCGGCGTTGACGCCGACGTTGCCGGTGTGACCGCCACCCGCGCCGGCTCTTGACACTAAGGTTCTCTTCCGTGACCCCACGACAGGACGGCCGGCGCGACGACGAGTTGCGGCCGGTCCGGATCACCCGAGGCTTCACCTCGCATCCCGCCGGTTCGGTGCTCGTCGAATTCGGCGAGACCCGGGTGATGTGTACCGCCAGCGTCACCGAGGGCGTTCCGCGGTGGCGCAAGGGCTCGGGGCTGGGCTGGCTGACCGCCGAGTACGCCATGCTGCCGTCGGCCACTCACACCCGCTCCGACCGCGAGTCGGTGAAGGGCCGGGTGGGTGGGCGCACCCACGAGATCAGCCGCCTGGTCGGCCGTTCGCTGCGGGCCTGCATCGACCTCGCGGCGCTGGGGGAGAACACCATCGCCGTGGACTGCGACGTGCTGCAGGCCGACGGCGGGACCCGCACCGCGGCGATTACCGGCGCTTACGTGGCGCTGGCCGACGCGGTGACGTATTTGGCCGCAGCCGGAAAACTGACCGACCCGAAGCCGCTGTCGTGTGCGATCGCGGCTATCAGCGTCGGGGTGGTCGACGGCCGGGTGCGCGTCGACCTGCCCTACGAGGAGGACTCCCGCGCGGAGGTGGACATGAACGTCGTCGCCACCGACACCGGGACTCTGGTGGAGATCCAGGGCACCGGCGAGGGCGCCACCTTCCCGCGCAAGACCCTGGACGCGATGCTCGACGCCGCACTGGCCGCGTGCGACACCCTGTTCGCCGCTCAGCGCGAAGCCCTGGCGCTGCCCTATCCCGGTGAACTGCCCGAGGGGCCGGCGACGAAGAAGTCGTTCGGGTCCTGATGCCCTCCCTGCTGGTCGCCAGCCGAAACCGGAAGAAGCTGGCGGAGTTGCAGCGGGTCTTGGATGCGTCGGGGATCTGCGGGCTGGACCTGCTGACTCTCGACGACGTGCCGGAGTTCCCCGAGGCCCCGGAGACCGGCGCGACGTTCGAGGAGAACGCGATAGCCAAAGCATGCGACGCCTTCGCCGCCACCGGGCTGCCGTCGCTGGCCGACGACTCGGGCATCTCCGTCGCGGCCCTCAACGGGATGCCCGGGGTGCTGTCGGCGAGGTGGGCCGGCGGGCATGGGGACGATCAGGGGAACTACCGGCTGATGCTGGCTCAGCTGGGTGACGTTCCCGACGACCGTCGCGGGGCGGCCTTCGTGTCGGTGTGTGCGCTGGTTTCCGGGCCGGGGGCTGGTGACGTCGTCGTGGTGCGCGGCGAGTGGCCGGGGTTCATTGCGCGAGAACCGTTGGGGGACGGCGGCTTCGGCTACGACCCGGTGTTCGTGCCGGAGGGGGAGACCCGCAGTGCGGCGCAGTTGAGCCCGTCGGAGAAGGACGCTGTGTCGCACCGCGGGCGGGCGTTGGGGCTACTGGTGCCGACGTTGCGCCGGCTTGCCGAATCCGGCTTCAGAGGTTGAACCGCTCTTTGATCTCGCGAGTCTGAACCTGCTCGACGATGATCCCGAGCAGTGGGACTGTTCCCGCCAACAACACCCCGATCGTCTTCGCGATCGGCCAGCGCACTTTGACTGCCAAGTTTGCGGTGCACAACAGATAGACGAAGTACACCCACCCGTGCACCACACCGATCCAACTCGGCGGGTGGTCAACTTTCACCACGTACTTGAGGATGATCTCGTAACAGAGCGCGATCAGCCAGACGCCGGTGATCCATGCCATGACGCGATAGTTCCGCAGCGCCGAGCGGATCTTGTCGACGGTGGCGATCGGCGGGGCGTCGGGGTTCATGCAGTCGTCCTCTTCTGCTTCGCGCGGTCCTGCTCGGCCAGTTCGGCAAGGTATAAGTTGTATTCACGCAAGGTGGCGTCCACCTCCTGGCGAGGCGCCACCGGCCGCTCCGGCAGCAAACCGGCCGGGATCTCGGTGACATCGCCGGAGGCGTCGAAGGCCTCGGGCGGGGAATCCTCGTAGTGGATGAACTTCCGGTAGGCGTAGACGCAGAATGCGGCGAACATCGGCCACTGCACGGCGTATCCAAGGTTTTGGAAGGTGCCCGAGTTGGACTCGAATCGCGTCCACTGCCACCAGCCCAGGGCCAGGCAGCCCGACGCGGCGACGATCACCCCGAGGATGAGCGCAAGACGGCGCGGAAGTGACACACCACGACGGTACCGTTGATCAGCCGCGATACGATCGACGGGCTTGCGGGCGTGGTGAAATGGCAGACACGCCGGCTTTAGGTGCCGGTGCTCGAGAGAGCGTGTGGGTTCGAGTCCCTCCGCCCGCACTGTTGCTGCACACCGTTATGGGCTGTTGAACCTGATCGCCGCCGTTAGCTACGCGCCGCCGCCGGTGGCGTTTGGACACATTTTGGGACACCGATCGATTCGCGCGGGCCGCGTCCAACGCATCGGCCACGGCGTTGAGATCGTGTAGTCCAGCGGTGGCCGTGGTGCTACACCGACAGGATGTGGCCTTCCCGTGGTGGCAAGGTGCCGTCGAGAAGCGCGTTGTAGCAGGCATCGACGGCCGCGGTGCCCCGACCGTGCACGATGTGCAGCCACGGATCGTCAGCGCGTCTAACCGGTTTCATGAACTGCGCCCAGGCGGCGGCCATCCGTTCCTGCAGGACCGCCGGGCCCCATTCGGTCGCACGCTTGGCGGCTTGGGCCGGCGCGAAGAACAACAAGGGCTGCGGGCCCGGCAGACCATCGCCGTTGCCGTTGCCCATCTTGTCCCAGTGCGTCGCCCCCACCGCGCAGCTGTAGGCCAACGTGTCGGCGAGGCGCCCGTGAATGGCGGTACGCAATGCTCGGTCGCCATTGATATCGACGTACACGGCGGGTTCGTCGGTCAGGGCCGCGGGCACGTCGTCATAGGAGATCACCGTGTCGTAGCAGCCGAGGGAGCGCGTGAACGCGAGGTTGCCGGGCGAGGTGAGCCCGATGACCGTGACCGCATCGGCGGTGCCGCGCCGCTGGGCGAGGCAGAACGCGGTGCCGTAGGCCGTCTTGCTCGACGCACTCGACACGATCACCGTGTGCGCCCCGAAGAATCCGTGGTCGGCGAGGAAGTCGTCGATGAGAAACGAGGTCGCGAACAGTGGTCGTAGCAGCGCCTGCTCGGCCTCGCGCTCGGCGACGTAGGCAGGGTCGGTGCTGCAGCGCACGTACTGGTTGTAGATCGGGGGCAGGTGGCGCCGGTGCCCGGCGCCGTCGGAAAAGCCGCCGGCATCGACCTGCCGCGGGTGCAGCACGCACTCCTCGGCGATCGGCCAGTACCCGTAGAAGCGTTCGCCGACTTCCACACCGGCGCAGCACGATTCGACGACCGTCGCGAAGCCCCAGACCGGGATGCAGCCGGTCGCCGCGTCGCCGGTCGGGTAGAAGCCCCAGTAGTTCATCGCCTCGCCGAACGCGGCGTAGGTGATGTTGTTCGAGGTCAGGGCGAAAGCGTCGATGCTCAGTCGTACGCTGCCGTCCTCGAGGTTGGCGGGTGGTTCATCTCCCCAGAGGGTCTGGCGCAGGTTGTCGCGCCGGACCAGGAATCGCTTGGCCATCGCCCACTCCATCTCGATGAGGGAATCGCCGACGTCCCGTCGACGATCAGTGCGTACAGCTGAACACGATCTTGCCGGTCGGCGAGCGCCGGGTGTCCGTCGGTCACCGTCGCGGTGGTGGCGGCAGCTCGCGGCGACAGACCACCTGCGTGAGCCTCCTGCCGTGCGACGATGGCCATCGCGTCGATGCACGTGAAACGCGACTGCGAGGGAAGGCCGCGATGACGGACACACAAGTTCGGTGGGACACCCGCAGGACGACCAAAGCCGCGCGGATCTCGGCAGGTGAAGCCCACGCCAAGGGGAAGGTGATCGACCCGGCTCAACTAGGGCTTCTTCTAGAGGCGGTGATTCGACCCGGTGACCGGGTCGCACTTGAGGGCGACAACCAGAAGCAGGCGGACTTCCTATCCCGCACGCTGGCCGCCTGCGACCCCGGACACATCAACAACTTGCACATGCTGATCTCCTCTGTTTCACGTCCGGAACATCTCGACCTGTTTGAACGCGGCATTGCAACCAAGCTTGACCTGGCCTACGCCGGACCCCAGAGCGTGCGTATCGCACAGATGGTTGAGGACGGCACTGTGCACATCGGTGCCATCCACACCTACGTCGAGTTGTACGCCCGGATGTTTGTCGACCTCGCCCCCGACGTCGTGCTTCTCTGTGCCGAGAAGGCCGACCGAGACGGCAACCTCTACACCGGCCCCAACACCGAGGACACGCCGACGATCGCCGAGGCGGCCGCCTTCCATGACGGCGTGGTGATCGTCCAGGCCAACGAGATCGTCGACAGCCACGACGATCTGCCCCGGGTGGACATCCCCGGCAGCTGGGTGGACTACGTGGTGGCCGCTGACCGACCCTTCTTTTTGGAGCCGTTGTTCACCAGGGATCCGCGCCACATCGGTCCCGTCGAGATCCTCAAGGCCATGATCGCTATTCGCGGCGTCTATGAACGCCACCAGGTGGTCTCGCTCAACCACGGTGTCGGATTCGACACCGCCGCAATCGAACTGCTCCTGCCGACCTACGGCGAGAAGCTTGGGCTGAAGGGCAAGATTGCCCGGCACTGGGTGCTCAACCCCCACCCCACACTGATCCCGGCGATCGAATCCGGCTGGGTCTCCTCGATCCACAGTTTCGGTGGCGAATCCGGTATGAACCGATATGCCGCCGCCCGACCCGACGTGTTCTTCACCGGCTCCGACGGATCGCTGCGGTCCAACCGCGTACTCGCCCAGCTTGCCGGTCAATACGCGATCGACATGTTCATCGGCTCCTCGCTGCAGATCGATGCGGACGCCAACTCATCGACGGTGACCGACGGGCGCCTGTCCGGTTTCGGTGGAGCTCCGAACATGGGGCACGACCCGCACGGGCGGCGCCACTCGTCGGTCGCCTGGCTGGACCTCGCGCACGGCGATGGCGCGAGCAGACGCGGACGCAAACTGGTGGTCCAGATGGCCCAGACATTCCGCGCCGGCGGGGTTCCCACATTCGTGGAGACTCTCGACGCCGTCGACGTCGGCAAGAAGGCCGGCATGCCTTTGCCGCCGGTGATGATCTACGGTGACGACGTCTCCCACGTCGTCACCGAGGAGGGCGTCGCGTATCTGTACAAGGCGCATTCGCTGGCCGACCGCCGCGCCGCGCTCGCCGCGATCGCCGGTGTGACCCCTGTCGGCCGGACCGCCGAGGTCCGAGAGGTCGAGAGGTTGCGACGTGACGGGCTCGTGGCATTCCCCGAGGATCTCAAGGTCGAGACTCGGCTGGCCGATCGATCTCTGCTCGCCGCACGCAGCATCGAAGATCTGGTCGCGTGGTCAGGCGGCTTGTATGAGCCGCCATCGCAGTTCAGGGACTGGTGACCGGCGATGCTGACCACTACCGCACGCCTCACAAGTGTCGAGATCGCCGATCTCGCCGTGGCTGCAATCCGGGCCGAAGCGGACCTGACCCCGAAACCGGGGCTGGTGGATCAGCGTGGGTCCGGTGCGCATAGCGACCTGGATCTGCCGATGCTGCACGCCTCAGCTGTTTCGCTGCACGTCGCATTAACCGAATGCGCCTCAGCGGCAGGGCGATTGGCTCTCGGTCCCGAGTTGCGCGCCCGGTTGGGTGAGATCGGCCGCGCTGGCGAGCGGACCATGCTGGAGACGACCGGCGGAGTGAACACCCACCGCGGTGCGTTGTGGGCGTTGGGTCTGTTGAGCGCGGGAGCGGCGATAGGGGGTGCGCTCGACAGTGCCGTCGGTATCGCGGCACAACTGGCCGGGATACCCGATTCCCACGCCATCGCGACGCCGTCGAACGGTGCGCGCGCCCGGCTGCGGTACGGCGTGGGCGGCGCCGCGGGTGAGGCCCGGGCGGGATTCCCACACGTCCGCAACAATGCACTTCCCGCGCTGAGAGCTGCGCGCCAGTGCGGTGCCGACGAGGGTTCCGCGCGACTGGCGGCGCTGTTGGCGCTGATGGCCACTCTCGACGACACCTGCGTACTGCATCGTGGCGGCCCTGAGGGGCTGCGCGCACTGCAGTCCGGCGCGCAAGCTGTCCTGGACGCCGGCGGAATCGGCACCCCGCAGGGGCGTCGGCGATTCGGTGCGCTCGACGACCTGTGTATGACCCGGCGGCTATCGCCCGGCGGCAGCGGAGATCTGTTGTCTGCCGCCATCTTTCTCGACCTACTTGACGGGTGCGGAGGACAGCCATGCAAACCCTGAACTATCGATTTCCGGCGCGGGGCATCGCATCTCGCGCCGTACATATCGGCGTCGTCGCATCGGGCGATCTGGAGATCCTGCTCGAACCGCCGGCAGCCGGCGATCCACCAGACAGCGCCGTCGTCCGGGTGCGCACCAGTGTCAGCGGTTTCGACACCGTCTGGCACGACGTCCTTGAGAGGTTCTTCACTCGCACCCCGTTGGCGGGCGGATGGGAACTCAACGATTTCGGCGCGACGCCGGGCGTGGTGCAGCTGCGCTTGCGCCAAGCCGCAGAGGCTGCCGGCGCCGTTGACGGACGGCACTCATGACCGATATCGACACTCCGCTGCTGCCGGGCCAGACGTGGCAGGAACTTCTGGCCCGGCGCAGCTTCATCGAACTCGACGCATTGGGCCGGGCCACCGCACTGCTCGATCCCGGCTCGATGCGGGTGCTCGCCGGACCCTTCGACCGACTGGAATCCCCGTGGCTGGAACCGCAGGGCGTCACGCCGCAAGCCGACGACGGCACCGTGATCGCCCGTGGCACTGTCGACCGGCGCCCAGTGGTGATCGCCGCTATTGAGCAGGGCTTCCAGGGCGGTGGAACGGGCGAGGTGTCCGGAGCCAAGATCTCCCAGGCGCTGCTGCTGGCGGCCGCGGACTCGCGCGCAGGCGCACCGACCGCCGCGGTGATCCTCTTCGAGACCGGCGGCGTCCGGCTGCAGGAGGCCAACCTCGGGCTCAACGCGGTCGCCGAGATCTGCTCGGCCGTATTGGATCTTCGGCCCCTTGCCCCGGTGATCGGGGTGGTCGCCGGAACCGTCGGATCCTTCGGTGGCATGAGCATCGCCGCGGGCTTGTGCACCAGGCTGATCGTCACACCCCAGGCCCGAATCGGACTCAACGGTCCGGTGGTCATCGAGCAGGAAGGTGGCATCGACGAGTTCGACTCCAGCGACCACAAGTTGGTCTGGGCGATCGACGGCGGAGAGCAGCGCCACGCGATCGGGCTGGCCGACGACCTCGTTCCCGATGACGCAGATCTGTTGCGTGCCAGCCTCATCCGCGGACTCGCCGCAGGAGTCAACGAACCCGGCCAACACCGAAGTGAGCGCCTCGACGTCCTCGCATCCCGATTCGCGACGTTGAACCCGACAGCCAGGCCAATCGACCCCCGCGAGCTCCGGACACTATGGGGCGCCTCTTATGAGCCCGTGCCCACACCCGATGATTTGGGCGCTGTAGCCGCGGGAAAGCGCACGGATCCGCCGCCGACTAGGGGGAGGACCTGGATATCCGCGCTCAGCGGCGACCCGGCCCCCGAAGCGGTCATCCCATCGATCTTGTCGGCGACGACGGACACCGCGCGCTATCTCGCGGTAGTTCCGGACCCCGACAACCGGTTCTATCGCGCTCGCGAGGGACAGGTCGGCCTGACTGAATCGCTTACCCTCGCCCAGGCCGTGCGGGACCTCGTCGCGGCCGACACGAACAGGGAGCACAAACGAGCGATCATCGCCGTCGTCGACCTGCCCAGTCAGGCCTACGGCCGGTACGAGGAAATCGCCGGCCTGCACCAGGTGATGGCCGCCAGCACCGACGCGTATCACGCCGCACGCATCGCGGGCCACCCCATTGTTGCTGTGGTTGTCGGCAGCGCCCTGTCAGGCGGATTCCTCACCCACGGTCTGCAAGCGAACCAGATCCTCGCCCTGGACGACCCCGGCGTCGAGATCCACGCGATGCATAAGGCCGCCGCGGCCCGCATCACCCGGCGCACCGTCGAGGAACTCGACGAACTCGCCAAAACCATTACGCCGATGAGCTATAACGTCGAGGACTGGGCGAAACTCGGATTCTGCGACGGTTTACTGAAGGTTGAAAGCGGTGACACGCCAACACCCAACGACATCAAAACGGTGAGTGCCGCGATCGTCGACGCCGTCGAACGGGCCCGCAGCGGACCCGCGGACCTGTCCAACCGGCTCGACTCCGCCGCTGCCCGCACGACGCGCGGTGCGTCGCGCAAGGTTCGCGATCTGCTTGCCGGGCAGTGGAATCCGACGTCCTGAAGTGTTCGCACCTCGACCCCACGACCTGTTGCGGCTGTCGGTCGCAGCGCTGCCCCACGGTGCGCCATCGTGGGCCGAGAGGGCGATGAGAATCACGCCGTGGGTCGTGGTCCGGCGGGCCCTGGCACCGATCGACCGGGTCGCCGTCGGCGTCCGCGGGGCGAACCGATCCGAGCGCTACGCCACGGAGGTAGAACTCGGTGCCGTATGCCAGGCAGTGGCACCCGAGGACCTCGCGCACACCGCCCCTGCGCCGGGTCGAGAACTCGCCGTGATGGACACCCTGAGCGCTATTCGCCCACTGCTGGATGCCACAGGACTTGAATGGGGACCCACCGGAAGCGTCGGCTTCGAATTGGCGACCGGCGTCCCGACGGCGACACCGGAGAGCGACCTCGATCTGGTGGTTCGGGTGTCCGTCGGTTCGCAGAACGTCGTGCCTCGTCTCACAGAACTGCACCGACACCTACAGTTGTTGTCTGACCGGGTGGACTGCCAGGTCGAAACCACCTCTGGCGCTGTGGCGCTCGCTGAAATCGTCGGGGGCCAATCCGACATCATCGTGAGAACAGTCGAGGGGCCGCACCTCGTCCCACGCGCCGTCGCCCTGTCATGACTCTGGCATTCCTTTTTCCCGGCCAGGGGACACAGCGGCCAAATATGCTGCGCGCCCTGCCCGTGTCTGCGGCGGTCTCTGAGGTGCTCGACGAATTCCATTCTGAGAGCAAAAATCTCGGGCTCACCGGTGATATTGACTCAGCAGAAGCGCTGCAGAGCACAATGTGCGTTCAGCTCGCTCTGCTCATCGCGGGTGTGGCGTGTGCGCGGGCCCTGATCTCCGAGCAGGGGTTGACGCCGCAGTTCGTGGCCGGCCATTCGGTGGGTGCCTTCGCCGCCGCGGTCACCTCAGGTGTCATGACTCTCCGCGACGCGATGGCCGCAGTCGCGCTGCGGGGGCAATTGATGGAACACGCGTGCGCGGAGGGCGAATGGGGCATGGCCGCGCTCACGGGCCTACCCACCCGGTCCGCCCGGCAGATTGCGGAGCAAATCACCACCGCTGAAGAACCGATCTGGGTAGCGAATATCAACAGTGCGACCCAGACCGTGTTCAGCGGCAGCGTGACGGCACTGGCGAGGGCGGCCGACTTGGCCAAGCGTGCCGGCGCGTTCACCTATGAGCGGCTAGCCGTCTCTGTCGCGTCACACTGCCCGAAGCAGGACGGCACCGCGCGACAGTTGGCGGCGTACCTTGCTGAATTACCGCGGCGTGAGCCGACGGCCCGCTACCTGACGAACGTGCGCGGACGCGCGACGACATCAAGCGAGGTCATCTTCGACGACCTCGCACAGGCAGTAGCCCGTCCGGTCCAGTGGTACGACGCAACACGGCTCATGGCCGAACTCGGCGCAACCTGCGCCATCGAGACCCGACCCGGCCACGTCCTCACTCAACTCCTGGCCTCGGCCGCTCCGGAGATGACTGCGGTTGCGCTCCAAGATTTCGACCTCGCTGCAGCAGCCCGCCGGGTACGTGGGTCGTCGAATCCCGCTCACAGTTGGGTACGAGTGAGCAAACGGCCCTAGGGCGTGTCCCGTAACCGTTTGAGCCAGAGGAAGATCGCATTGAGGACGACTCCGCCGCGGTAGTTGAGATTGTGTTTGTCATACCGGGTGGCGATGCCGCGCCATTGCTTGGTGCGTTGGAAGCTGCGTTCAACGA
>CAIRCP010000207.1 GCA_903877095.1 uncultured Actinomycetes bacterium
CCATCATCGAACAGGTCCACGCCGACCTCAAGGACTCCGCCCTGGCCCATCTGCCCTCCGGAAACTTCGCCGCCAACGCCGCCTGGCTCGTCCTGGCCGCCATGGCCTTCAACCTCACCCGCGCCGCAGCCAGCATCACCGGCCCCGCCCTGGCCAAAGCCCGCACCGCGACCATCCGCCGGACCCTGATCGGCGTGCCGGCCCGCATCGCCTCCTCCGCCCGCCGCCTGACGTTGCACCTGCCACGGGACTGGCCCTGGGAAACGGCCTGGAACACCCTGTTCGACAGCACTTTTGGCCGCAACACTCCACTGCTGGCCTAACACCGGCACCACCACCGGCCCCCGACCCGAAAGACCAACAGGAACGACCCGATACCGAGATCGGACGTTCAACCACGCCCACAACCGACTCCAAGGCCCACAACGAGATTCAACCCCGCGCCGCTACCGCATCGGTGCATCCAGGCTTAGGGCGTCGATGTCGTCGAAGTTGTGGGCGAGGACGTCGACGAACGGACGCCCGACTTTGTGCCGTGAGCCATTCAGCGACACGTTGTTGACCCGTCTCTGACCCGAACAGTTCCTGCGCCAGGGCGCTCTGATCGCCCAGCGACGGCCAGCGATCGAAAATTCTCACCGGGACATCATGTGTTTTCCAAACGTAGAGCGGAAGTCCACCCGATGAATCACAGCCGATGCGTGAATTACACGCCGCGCGGCGCGGGTTGCCTCCGGTGGCGGGAGATGACGATGATGCGGCCCCGGCTGAGGCGGCCGGTGACGTCGGTGAACCGCAGTCGTAGTGGTTGTCCGTTTCGTGAGGCTTGGATGTGCAGGTGAGGTTCGGAAGAGTTGCCGGAGTTACCCACGGAAAATCCCGACCACAGTCCGTGACCGGCGACGCCCGCCGCGCCGAGTGCGGTCAACGGGGCGAGCGGAGCAGGTGCGATCACCATCGACGGCGAGAAGAAGCGCCACGACATCACAGCAAGGCCCACCAGCATCAGAAGCGCGTGCAGCCACGGTCCCGGTTCCGTCTCGGTCATCCCATTGATGACGTTGTACGCAACGGCGATGAAC
The DNA here is from genome assembly GCA_903877095.1 of uncultured Actinomycetes bacterium. Lineage (GTDB taxonomy): Bacteria > Actinomycetota > Actinomycetes > Mycobacteriales > Mycobacteriaceae > Mycobacterium. The sequence goes on from CAIRCP010000207.1 coordinate 1,083, forward strand.
CAGAAGGCCGACAACCCCCACTGCCACAACGGTGACATCCACCACCGTCACAGGCACGCGGACAGATTCCGGCACCGTGCTGGGGTCAGGCGCAACCCCAATCGCGTGACCCACCCTCAGCCTCGGGCCTCGACTGCGTCGTCATCAGGCGAACGCTTCGACCGGCGGGCAGGAGCACACCAGGTTGCGGTCGCCGTAGGCCCCGTCGATCCGGCGCACCGGCGGCCACACCTTCGGCCGGAACCCCTTGCCCAGCGGGTAGGCGGCCTGCTCGCGAGTGTAGGGGTGTTCCCAGTTCTCGACCAGCAGGCATTCCGCGGTGTGCGGGGCGTTGCGCAACGGGTTGTCCTCGGCGAGCCACCGTCCCGAACCGACTTTGTCGATCTCGCTGCGGATGGCGATCATCGCCTCGCAGAACGCGTCCACCTCGGCCAGGCTCTCGCTCTCGGTGGGCTCGACCATCAGCGTGCCGGCCACCGGGAAGCTCATGGTGGGCGCGTGGAAACCGTAGTCCGCCAATCGCTTTGCCACATCGTCGACGGTGACGCCGGTGGCCTTGGTGATCGGGCGCAGGTCCAGGATGCACTCGTGGGCGACCATGCCGTTCTCGCCGGTGTAGAGCACCGGGTAGTACTCGTCGAGGCGCCGCGCGATGTAGTTCGCCGAGGCGATCGCAACCAGCGAGGCCTGGCGCAGACCGGCCGCTCCCATCATCCGGATGTAGGCCCAGGTGATCGGCAGGATCGATGCAGAACCGTAGGGCGCCGCGGAGACGACGTGGCCGTGCGGCAGTTCCGGTGCCAGCGGGTGTCCGGGGAGGTAGGCGGCCAGGTGCTCGCGCACCGCCACCGGGCCTACCCCGGGGCCACCGCCGCCGTGCGGGATGCAGAACGTCTTGTGCAGGTTGAGGTGGCTGACGTCGCCGCCGAACTTGCCCGGGCGGGCCAGGCCGACCAGTGCGTTGAGATTGGCCCCGTCGACGTACACCTGACCGCCGGCGTCGTGCACGGCGGCGCAGATCTCGGCGATGTCGTGTTCGTAGACGCCGTGGGTGGACGGGTAGGTGATCATCAGGGCGGCCAGGGAATCGGCGTGCTGGGCCACCTTGTCGCGCAGTTCGTCGAGGTCGACGTCGCCGTTCTCCCGGCAACCGACCACGACGACGCGCATGCCGACCATCGCGGCTGAGGCGGCGTTGGTGCCGTGTGCGCTCGACGGGATGAGGCAGACGTCGCGGTGGGTTTCCCCGCGTGCGGCGTGGTAGGCGTGGATGGCCAGCAGGCCAGCGTATTCGCCCTGCGATCCGGCGTTGGGCTGCAACGAGATTGCGTCGTAGCCGGTGATGCCGGTCAACCACTCCTGCAAGTCGGTGATCATCCGGCGCAGGCCCGGCGCGTCGCCGGCCGGCGCGAATGGATGCTGACGGCCGAACTCCGGCCAGGTGATGGACTCCATCTCGGCGGCCGAGTTGAGCTTCATGGTGCACGACCCCAGCGGGATCATGGTGCGGTCCAGTGCGAGGTCCTTGTCGGCCAGCGAGCGCAGGTAGCGCATCATCGCCGTCTCGGTCCGGTAGGAGTTGAACGCCGGATGAGTGAGGAATTCTCCTGTGCGGCTTTCCAATTGGGGCCCGGTGTAGTCCCCGGCCGGCGCAGCTCCGAATGCTTCAAGAACCAGCGCGACGTGCTCGTCGGTGGTGGCCTCGTCGCATGACACCGAGACGTGGTCGGCGTCGGGCCGCCAGATGTTGATGCCGCGCGTGCGGGCGGCGCCCTGGATCTCCGCCGCCCGGCCGGGAACATGCGCCAGCACGGTGTCGAAGAACGTGTCGTGCACCACGTCGACGCCGGCCGCCGCTAATCCGGCCGCCACCGCACGGGCATGCCCGTGCACGCGGCGGGCGATCGCGGTCAAACCGTCGGCGCCGTGATAGCTCGCGTACATCGCCGCCATCACCGCCAGCAGCACCTGCGCCGTGCAGATGTTGCTCGTCGCCTTGTCTCGCCGGATGTGCTGCTCACGGGTCTGCAGCGACAGACGGAACGCCGGCGACCCATCTGCGTCAACGGAGACCCCGACCAGTCGGCCCGGTAGCTGCCGGGCGTGTTTGGTGTGCACGGCCAGATAGCCGGCATGCGGGCCGCCGAACCCCATCGGCACGCCGAATCGCTGCGCGGTGCCGTAGGCGACGTCGGCCCCGATCTCACCGGGCGGCGCGATGATGGTCAGCGCCAGCAGGTCGGCGCCGAGGGCCACCAGGGCCCCGCGCTCGTGGGCCTGCTCCACCAGCTTCGACCAGTCGGTGACCCGGCCACTGGCGCCCGGGACCTGTGCGATCACTCCGAAGAACTCGCCGTCGGGCAGGCCGTTGTGCAGATCGGCGGTGACGATCTCGATACCCAGCGGCTCGGCGCGGGTGGCCAGCACCGCCGCGGTCTGGAGGAAAAGATCGGAGTCGACGGCCAGTCGGTGCGACGATCCGCGGGAGGCGCGGTGCATGAGCGTCATCGCCTCGGCCGCGGCGGTCGCCTCGTCGAGCATCGAGGCGTTGGCGATGTCCAGCCCGGTGAGGTCGGCGATCATGGTCTGGAAGTTCAGCAGCGCCTCCAGCCGGCCCTGGCTGATCTCCGGCTGGTAGGGGGTGTAGGCGGTGTACCAGGCCGGATTCTCCAGGATGTTGCGCAGCAGCACCGGCGGGGTGAGGGTGTCGTAGTAGCCCTGCCCGATCATCGATACCGCGACGGTGTTGGCATCGGCCAACTCTCGCAATTCCGCCAGCGCCTGGTGCTCGGTGGCCGGCGCCGGCAGGGACTCCAGCCCGGGGGCCGCACCGGAGTCGCCGAGGGCGTCGAGGATGCCGGCCGGCAGCGCTTTGGCGGCCATTTCGTCGAGGGATTTCACGCCGATCACATCAAGCATGGTGGACAACGCATCGGCGTCGGGGCCGATGTGACGGGCGGCGAACGCGGAATCGAGGTGTTCGGACACTTAAGACATCTCCTGACTCGGGGCGGGTACGCACGCCCTGCGTCAGGGCGGTGTACGTCCTCTCCCTCTGTCGTCGGTGCCTGAGAGATTCAGCCGCGGCGGCGGTGCCGGTCCGGCCTTTCCCCATGGGCGGGTGACGTCACCGACGCCACCGCTTTCCAGAGGCATCGCGTCCACGAGCGGTCCGGGGGCCTGAGAGGTTGACGGAGAGGTATTGCTCCTTCGGCGTTCGTGGCTGGCTGCCACGAAACTCTCCCGCGCGCGGTCGATGCGCTCCTGATTCTAGCCGGGAAAGCGCTCACACTCGACGCCGAGTGATCTAGCCGATCTTGCGGTCGCGGCTCTTGCGCCGCGAGGCCAGTTCGTCCTCCGGTGTCGCGATGGACTCGCCGCCGTCGGCGCGCTCCCCGGGGAACTCGGCGATGGCGCCGGTGAGTTCGCGCATCGCACCGCTGACGGCGATGCCGAACACACCTTGGCCGCCCTGCAGCAGGTCGACGACCTCTTCGGCGGAGGTGCACTCGTACACGGTGGTGCCGTCGGAGAACAAGGTGATGTTGGCCAGATCCTGCACGCCGCGCTGGCGCAGATGGTCGACCGCGACCCGGATGTTGTGCAGCGAGATGCCGGTGTCGAGCAGTCGTTTGACGATCTTGAGAACGAGGATGTCTTTGAACGAGTACAACCGCTGGCTACCGGAGCCGGCGGCGCCACGGATCGAGGGCACCACGAGCGAGGTGCGGGCCCAGTAATCGAGCTGGCGATAGGTGATCCCGGCGATCTGGCAGGCGCTGGGCCCGCGGAAGCCGACCAATTCGTCAGGAACCGAGTTATCCGGGAACAGGCCGCCCTGCACGGGCGAGGCCACTGCCCTCACAGCTGGAGCCGACTCCTCGAAACGGGCGTTGGGGGCAGCGAAATCGAGCTGCTCCTGACGTGGCTCGTCGCCCACGGTGTTTCCTCTCGCCGTTCCGTCGCCCGCCGTCGGCGTCGTGCTCTCAAGTGGTTCGAGCATACGCCTACCGACCAGGCTAAGGAGGTCCTGCCGCAACCTTGCGTCGACCCGAAGTATGCAGTCGTCAGGCGGCTGGATGGAGCACCGATTGGCGTGTCGGCACGGCGATGTCCGAGATGAGACTGATCCGTGACCGGGAGGGACTAACCGCAATGTCGCTCAGTTAAGTTCATGGGCCGGTTGTCAAGTGGCCGTTGATGGTGACGTCGACGGCGATCTTGTAGCTGTTGCGGTCGATGTCGCCTTTGGCCCGGTGTTTGGAGATGGCGCGTTTGACGACGC
>CAIRCP010000208.1 GCA_903877095.1 uncultured Actinomycetes bacterium
ATTTTTCACGTGGTGTGTCAAAAAGCGTCACCTGACTGACAATCCCACCGTGGGGCTATCCCTCATTTCCCGCCCCTCGCGATCCCGAGTGCTTTCGGATGACGAACTGAAGTCCGTCTGGGAGGCATCGGGCGACCTGGACCTCCCGCAGCATTTCCGCACTATCGTTAAACTCCTCATGCTCACGGGGCAGCGTCGGGGAGAGATCGCCGGCCTCCGCTCCGATCACATTTCAAACGACAAATGCACCCTTCCGAGCACACATACGAAGAACGGCCACGACCACACCTTTCCGCTTGGTGCGCTTTCTATTGCTCTCCTATCAGCCGCATCGACCCCGGAGGGTTTGCTGTTTCCTGCCCGCGGCCGGGTCAACACCCCGTTCAACGGCTGGGGCAAGAGCAAAGCTCTTCTCGATGAAATCAGCGGCGTGACCGACTGGACCCTGCACGACCTCCGCCGCACTTTCGCTACCGGGCTTGCCGAAATGGGCACGCCCATTCACGTAGTGGAAAAATTGCTCAACCACATTTCCGGCACGACCGGAGGGCTGGTTGGCGTCTATCAGCGGCACCAGTATTGGCCCGAACAGGTCCAGGCGGTGACCGCCTGGGACAGCCGACTCCAACAGCTCCTCAAAGACTGATAAGTTCGGCCTGCCACGGACAAGGTCAAGCCGTGGTGCGTGCGCACACGACCTCGCAAGAGGAACTGTGCCATGCGCTTTTATTCACTCAAGGAAGTCTGTGAGATGTTTGGTGTCACCCGCACTACCATCGCGAGATGGGAACGCGACTGTGGCTTCCCGATCCGCGTGCATCTCGGTCTGGTAAAGCCTACGCGCTTGCCTAACGGGCGCACGAAGCGGAGCAACTGCCGCGTCGGATATCCCGACGTGGAGGTTGACGCCTGGGCTCAGCGTCGCATGGATGAGCGTCTGCCGCCCTCGCAAGAGGACGACGACGCTCCCGACGGGGAGTAATGACTGGCCCCCCGGCGGCAACGCCGGGGGGTTCTACTTCCGACATGGCGGCGCTCAGTTCTTATGGAAGCAAGTATGCAACCCTGCTTCCATAATTTTTTTCCGGCGATAACGCCGTTTCTCCTTACGCCACATACGCTTTCCGCCACACTGTCCGTCGGGCTATCGCCACGACCCATTGGTCTTTGACTCGGTCTCATAGCGTTTCGCAGCAGCTCACGCCCCGACACGAGTCTCACGCGCGCGGATAGTTTCCACTACACGCGCGCGATAAAGACCAATGGGTCGTGGCGCTGCGCGACCACCGACGGACAGTGGGCGGAAGATACAGCGCGCGCAGCGCGCCGGACAAAATTCACCGTACAATAAGCGTGGGCCGTTCTTTCGTTCAAACCCTACCGCGCGCCACCGACGAAAGACCGCAAGCACAACGGCATCGCACGGCTCGCGCGGCGGGGCATGCACGAATACATCATCGGAAAAACTGGCGCGGGAAAATCCACGCTCGCAGAAAACGAATTGCCCAGCTCGGGCGGGTTTACTTTTATTGACCCGCACGGACAATCCGCTGAGAAAATTGGAGACACATATTCCCAGGTCATCTACTGGGAGCCGTTTGACCCGCTGTGCCCATTAGCAATCAACGTGTTTGAGCGCGTTCCCATTCCCCAACGGCCCATTGTCGCCGAACAGTTCATCAGTAGTGTTAAGTCCATCTACCCGGACAATTGGGGGCCGAACCTGGAGGATATTCTCCGCAATGCCCTCTACGTCATGCTCGACAATGACACCTCGCCAGTGCAGCTTCCCCGCACTCTTACAGATAGCACCTACCGAAACCGTCTATTGCAGCGCTGCACCAACAAGGAAGTCGTAGCATTTTGGCGCGACGAATTTCCAAAGCGAAGAAACCCTGACGACGAGTTACGCTCGACACTCAACAAAGTCCGCATTTTCGCGCTCGACCCGACCCTCCGGCGCGTCCTTTCGCACAACTCCATCAACCTCCGCCGCATTATGAACCGCGGCCAGCGCCTCGTTGTTAATTTGTCCGTATCGCAGTTAGGAGAGAAGCCGTCGGCAGTGCTGGGTGCACTAATTATCAACGGAATCTATCAGGCGGCCCTGGCACGTAGTGTTATCCCGGAGTCCGCCCGCATCGACCACACGCTCGTCGTGGACGAGTGGCAGAATTTTGCTACCACCACCTTCGGCAACATTCTCGCCGAGG
>CAIRCP010000209.1 GCA_903877095.1 uncultured Actinomycetes bacterium
CTTATCTGTAGCTACGCCAGGCGGTTCGGATTGATATGCGTGTCTAGCTGGTTGTTTAACGTCAAGTACATGTACTCTACGATGATGGTTGGCGGGAAAACTGTGTGCGCCGCGCCGGATCGGCGTGTTGCTTGCCTGGACAGCTTTTGTGTGCGAAATTCGCCGCATGAACCTACAAGGGCAGTTGCAGAAGGCAGTGGCGGATCACTGGCCGTCCCTTGCGACCCTGCGCTTGGACCTGGAATGGGCGATCCCACAGGCGGGCAAGATGTGGCAGCCGCATTTCGAGGATCCGCGCGACATCCATGGACAAGCGTTCTGCACCACGGTACGCCAGCTGATTTTGCGGATGCGCGAGACGCGGAAGCCGATCCCTGGGGATACGTTGTTGACCAGTCGGGGCAGCGGTTTGTCGGTGCAGATCGCCGATGCGTACGGAATGGATTTCCGGTCGCGGCGGTGGCCCTCGAAAGTTCTTCATGGCGAGCGGGTTCGGATCGTGACCCATCCCGATGGGGGGCGGCTTTCGGTGTCGCGACCCAAGGCCGAGGTCGGCGATCAGATGACGTTGGACGAGCACGAGCAGGAGCAGCTATTTCCCGCGCCGATTGTGACCCCCTTCGGAGTGCCGGATATCTTCAACCTGTGGTGGCCGACCGACGACGGATGGGGGTTGGCCGACGCGGCTTTGGCGTTCGTGGTGGACGTCGACAATGCTTCGCGGGTGCAAATTTTGGCCACCGAACCGTTGCCCCCGGTGACCGACTCGCCGCTGCTCGCACCGCCGCCGCGGGATCGGCGCCCCGGCGACGACTTCGACACGTTCGAGCCGCCGGTGTTGCAGTCCGGCGAGGACCCCGACGATCCGGCCTAGTCGGCTGGTTTGGCAAGGGGCGCAATGTCTGTCGGTGGTTGGCTGTTGAATCGGGGCCGCGATGAACACGACCGTGAATGTGTACGGATTGAGGGTCAACCAGGCCCGGGTGATGCGTGCGATGACGGCCACGGCAGTGATGGAAGCGTTGGGCTGGAAGCACTCTCGGCTGAACCGGTTGGAGAAGTCAACGACGACCGCGTTGCCGGTGGCCGATTTCGAGCGGTTGGTTGAGGTGTTGCGGTTCCCGGCGAAGTTCTTCACCATGGCACCGACGTCGCGGGTGCATCAGGAAGATCTGTTGTTCCGGGCACCGCGGTCGATCACCGCGACCGAACGGGAGTTCTTGGCGCAGTTCGCCGCGATCGCTGGTGATTTCCTCGACGAACTAAACGCACGCACCCAGCTACCGCCGGTGAAGTTGCCGATCCTGCCGATCGACACTGCTGTCGATGTCGCGGCGCAGACCGTCCGACGCAGCTGGGGGGTGGAACTGGACGCACCGATCGAGTACCTGACCCATGACATCGAACGCAGCGGTGTGGTGGTCGTGGTCCGTCGGCTGCTGACTTCGTCGTCACGGCGAATCCTCGGTGACGGTGATTCGACCGGCAAGCTCGATAAACATCTGGGCTACTCGGTGCGGGTCGGTGAATTCAATACCCGCCCGTTGATCGTTGTGCGGCAGTCGAATTCGTGGGAACGGACCCGGTGGACGTTGGCCCACGAGGTTGGGCATCTGGTGCTGCATGCCTCAGGCAGTGTGACCGAGGCATGTGAGGAGCAGGCCTCGCTGTTTGCCTCGGAGTTGTTGGCGCCGGCGGCGATGCTGGCAACAGAAGTGTCGAGGTCACCGTCGCTGGCGGAATTGCTGCCGGTGAAAGCCAAGTGGGGGTTGTCGTTGGGGGCGTTGCTTCGGCACCTGCATGCCTCCGGGTTGTTGGACGAGTCGTTGTTCGAGGCTTTGCGCCGCCAGCTCTACACCCGGGCCAACACCGAGACCGGCACGACCTGGGGACGGGTCGAGCCAGGATGGAATGACCGGGAGGTCGAGCGGCCGCGCTTGATCAGCAAGTGGCTGGAAATGGCATTCTCCGCCCGGTCGGCGGCGATGTTGGCCCCGTATGACCTGCCATGGCCCCAGGATCTGATGGAGGACTTCATGGCCGGGCAGCGCTCGGCGCCGGCTACCGCCACCGCCACCGCAGCTGCGCCGGTGGTGGTCTGCCCACGCACCCGGGGGGCGGCGCAGACCTTCGCACCGGCCCCCACTGGTAGCGGGAACGTGATCGCGTTTCGGCCTCGCATCCCGCGCGGCTGACGAACGAGGGGAAACCGGGCCGGTGGCACGCGCACAGAGGGTGATCTTGCCCAACGGACCGGTCACGTACACCGTGGTCGGTGCTGATCACCTTCCGATAGCGCCAGCAGCGCAGTACCTAACGTTCCTGCGCGACAGTGCCGCGTCCCCGAACACAGTGCGTTCCTATGCGATGGGTCTGGCGCAATGGTTCACGGTGCTTGAGCACACCGGCGATGCCTGGGATGACTTTCCCACCACCGTGTTCGGGAGTTACCTGCGCTATTTGCGGACCGGGGAGCTACCCGGCGCAACGCGGATTGGCCCGCCGGGGCAGAAACTGGCGGCCTCTTCGCTACCGCCACGGGCTGCAGCTGTGTTGTCGATGTACCGCTTTCATGCCGATGCCGGCACCACCGAAGTGCCCTATCGGCGGTTGTTCACTCAGCGCGGCAGCTGGCGGCGGTACCGCCGCTATATCGGGTTCCTCGACGGGGTCGGTCCGCGCCGCGATAACGATCACCCGGTTTACCCGCTGCGGACGCCGAACCGCTCGACCACACCGGTGCTGGCACCCCAGCAGGTGTTGACCATTCTCGACGGCTGCTCGATGCAGTGCGACGGCCAATGGTCCGGCGGCCCGGTCGGGGTGCGTAACCGGCTGTTCTTCGCCGTTCTGGCTGAGACGGGTATGCGCCTGGGTGAGGCGTTGTCGTTGCGGCACAGCGATTTTCATGTCGGTGCGGGTGGCACCCCGTATATCTCGATCGCCGCCCGCCAGGATCATCCACACGGGGCCCGCGCCAAGACCGGGCCGCGGCGGCTCTACATCGGTGATGACCTCGAAGCTCTCTACAGCGAGTACGTGTGGCAGCTGGTGTCGATGAACGCCGATGTCGCGGTCGAGGACCTCTCGACACATTTCGTGTTCGTCAATCTCCAACGGGGAACAGTATTTTCCCCGATGCGCCCGGAGAACGTCTACGACAAGGTGCGGGCGCTTCGGGCCACGCACCCCAGCCTTCCGCCGGATTGGTCACCCCACTGGTTGCGCCACACTCACGCCACGGCGTTGCTGCTCAACGGTGTTCCCGAACACGTCGTGATGCGCCGGCTTGGGCATTCCGATGTGCAGACCACCCTGTCGACCTACGGCTGGGTCACCGAAGACGCCGCGATGCGATCCCTGGCCGGGTGGAAGAACTTCGTCGCCGGATGGAAAGGCCTGCACGATGACCGGTCGTGACGACCACCCAAAGAACCCGGTGCCCGACGCAGATCCCGGTTCGGGACCATGGGCACAGCAATGGGCGCTGGTGCCTGACGAGTGGCGTAGGCCGGTCTATCGAATCCACCTGCCCCCCTACGACCAGCTTTTCCTGCGCAACAGGTATTACCTTCGGGAATATCGCGGTGCTGAGGAGCATGACTTCACCCCGGCCGGCTCCCCCGTGCGATTCGCTCAAGAGATCGCCTGGTGGGTCTGGGTGTGTAAGCACGAGGGGTTACGCAAGATCGAACCGTCGTTACTGCGGTGGGCCAGCGAGTCTCTGAGTGCGGCCAGCGCCGAGCACCGCGCCCGAACCGGCTTGTCGCCGACGAGCATCGCCGATCTGGCGGTGGAGACGATCTCTCGTGCGGCGATCCTGGTCTTCCAACGGCGCAATCAGCGCCTGCCAGCGCCGGGCACCCGCCGCAACATCGTCGGGCTGATCGAGCACCTGCATCTGTACGTCACCGTTCGCTGCAAAGGCACCCAGTGGTGGGCCGCTGATACCTGGGATCTGTGCGCCGATCCGCGCATCCCCCAGCGCGAGCATGAACCACGCCACGAACAGACGATCAAGTTCGCTGCTATCGAGCCGGAGTGGCTGCGCGAAGGGATCCGGTTCTGGCTGCGGATCAGTCTGGGAGCCGAGCTGTTGCGCTGGTCGTCAGCGGTGTCACGGTCCCGCGAAATGGCCCGGCTGTTCGGGACGTTCGTCACCGAGCACGGCCACACCGACCCGTGCCTGTCCGAAGACCCCGCGCAATTGCGACTGACTTTCGCCGCGTTCACTGAATACCTCAAGACTCCCGCAGCCGCCGCACGACCGGACAAACCGCTGACCCCAACGACCATTGATGCCACCCAGTCAATCGTGCAATCGTTCTACACCTTCATGTTTGACCACGCCGCTGAGGCGGCAGCGGCGACCGGCGATCCCGGTTGGGCCAAGATCACCGCAGCCCACCTGCGGCTGTGGGGCCCTGCGTTCAAAGCCCGCCGTACCCGGACCACCGGCGAGTTGGCCTGGTATTCCACCGGGGACTTACAGCAGATGTTGGCTTACCTCGACGTGCTCGCCGCCCAGCGCGGTGCCCGGGTGCCGATCACCCACCCCGACGGCACCCTGTCGTTGGTCAAGGGCCTGGGCGATCCCCAAGCCGCCCGGATCTGGCTGCTCCAGGCCCTTACCGGGCGGCGAGCCTCGGAAATCCTCATGCTTGACCACCACCCATTGCAGGCCATCCCCGGAGCCGAGCGGCCCACCGCATCCGATGACCCCGATGCGTTCGTGGCCAAACTGCGCTATCAGCAGACCAAGGTCGACGGAGTCGTGCCCACCATCCTGGTCGAACGGGCTGTGGTCAACGTGATTGAAGAGCAGCAACGCTGGCTGGCCCAGACCCATCCCGACCTGTCACCGAAGTATCTGTTCATCGCCGTCAAGCAGAACCTGGCCGGCCAGCGTCCCCGCCCATACGCGACCTACCGCGCCGCGCTGGCCCTGCTCGACCAGCTGCATGGGCTGACCGATTCAGCCGGTAATCCGTTGCGGTTCACCCAAACTCACCGGCTGCGCCATACCCGAGCAACAGAGCTCCTCAACGACGGTGTCCCCATCCACGTCGTCCAGCGCTACCTGGGGCACAAGAGTCCCGAGATGACGATGCGCTACGCCGCGACCCTGGCGGCCACCGCCGAAGCCGAATTCCTCAAGCACAAGAAGATCGGCGCCCACGGTGTAGACATCGGGATCAGCCCCGCCGACATCCTCGACATGACCCAGCTCTCCACCCGCACCGATCGGGTTCTCCCCAATGGGGTATGCCTGCTCCCACCGCTGAAATCGTGCGACAAAGGCAACGCGTGCCTGTCCTGCGGGCATTTCGCTACCGACGCCACCCACGCCGCTGAACTGAAAGATCAGCAGGCCAAGACGCTGGCACTAATCGAGGTCCGCCGCCGCCAGCATCAGGAGCGCACGGGACGTGAACTCACCGACGACAACGTGTGGATTGCTGCGCGACGCCGCGAGCTGCACTCGCTGCAGGCGATCCTCGACCGACTGGACACAGCCGACAACCCCCACGGTGAGGCCGTCGCTGGGGCCGGGACAACTGGACGCATCCCCATCGAGCCGGTAGCGACCCGGGGAGCCCACGATTCGGCGCTACGAAAAGCCGACCCCCAGGGGCAGCCATGAAGGTCACGCCGGCATCCCAAGCAGCCTTGAACTCAGCCACCCGACTGCGCAGTGAAAAGGTCAACGCACGTATCGAATCCGCGATCAAGAAGCTGCGCCGCCGTGGGGCACCCATCACCGTCAGCGCCCTGGCACGAGAAGCTGGGGTATCTCGCAGCGTTATTCACCGACGCCCCGAACTACTCGAAAGAATCCGTCTACTCGGTCCGCTGACCGAGGTGAGCGATGAGCCAGTAGCCAGCCCCGCCGCTCCTGAAAGCAGCATCGTCACCGCACTTCGTACCCGACTCAAAGCCAAAGAGATCCAGATCACCGACCTCAAAAATCAACTGCGCGAAAGAGAAACCATCATTGCCACTCTGCACGGCGAACTAGCCAATCGACCGCCCGCACGATAGCGACCTGTCGGTGGCGCTTAGTAGGCTTGCCCTTCGATGAGCGACCTTCTGCCTAACCTCGATGCCCTGCGCGCCCAACTCACTGGTGACGCCCCCAGCCAGCAGGACGCCCGCGCGCTGGCCGACGCAATCGCTCAAGCCACGACGGAGAAGGAACTCGACGACGCCCTTGATGCCGTCATCGCTTCTTGGCGGCAGCCATGACCCATGCCAATACCGCGGTGCGGCTGGTGTCGCTAGAGATCCGCGGGTTTCGAGCCTTCGGTACCGAACCCCGCATGCTCGACCTCGACGGCGGGTTGGTGGTCATCCATGCGGGAAACAGCCAGGGCAAGACCAGCCTTGCCGAGGCCATCGAATTTCTCATCAGCGGCCGCAGCAGCCGCCGCGAACTGCTCGGCGGCGCGAAGGCCGAATACAACGACAGCCTGCGCAATGCCCACCTGGCCGACAGTGACACCGATGTCTACGTCGAGGCCGTGATCCGCGATGCACAGGGAAAAACCCACAAGGTGCGCCGCGAACTGGTCAGCGACTTCGGTCAGGGCACCGAATGCGAAAGCCGCCTGGTCATCGACGGCGCCGAAGCCGATGACCTCGCCGGCGTAGGTCTGGGTTTAGCCGACCCGCCAGTCCGGGCGCCCGTACTGCTGCAGCACATCCTGCGCCACGTCCTATCCACCGAACCCAAGCAGCGCGTTGGCTACTTCAAGGCGCTGCTGTCGCTGACCGACCTGGAGTCTCTCCGTGAACGCGTCCGCACAGCGCGTGGGCGGGTCGAAGCCGAGCAGCCCGGCGCGGCGCTACAACGCGTCAACGCGCTCACCGCCACCCCCGCAGCAGCGGCGGGAGCGGCCATCACCGCCTTGACGAAGAAGCCACTCACCGCCGACGCCGCCCGCGCGGCTGTCGACAAGTCGCTGCTCGCAGCAGGGGGCGCGATCCTGGCCGACGCCGCAGGCGTCGAACCCGTTTTCGAGACAGTTGCCGACCTCGTCGCCGCTCTCGGTGAAGCACTCGACGCGCAGCGCGAGCGCGCGTTCCCCCTCTCGGCGTTCGCGGTGACCGAGTTGCCCGACGATCAGCCCGTCAGCCCAGATCTGGAGCGTTACGCCACCGCATTGACTGAGTTCGACCAGCACACTGCCAGGCTCACGCCAGTACTCGACGCGCTACTCGGCATGGAGGAGTACGCGACGCTCGACCAGGCTGCACCCTGTCCGGTGTGCGGCACCGACGATGCGCTGACCCCCGAGCGTATCGACGTCCTGCGGAATCATTTGCGCCGTACCCGAAGTCTTGGCGACGTAGCGAAGATCACCGTCGAGGATCTATCCACCAAGCGCCACGAACTCGATCAGTTCACCTCCGCGGCGATCGCGACGACACCTGCGGTGGCGACATGGACCGATGATCAGTTCGCCGAGGCCGCCGACGCGCTACGCAACCTGCGGGTCGACGCCGCGTTACTGACGGCCACAGGGGCCGCCTCTCAGCAGGTGGGCGCGGCCGCCAACGATGTAGCCACCGCCGCGGCCACCGCCCGCCGCGCCGTCGAAGAGACCAGCGACGCGGTGGGCGCACGCCTACCTGTCCCGGACGGGATCGCTGCCCGCTACTTGGGCGTCGATAGCGCAGCTCGCCGGCTACGCAAAGCCAGCGCGGACTATGCCAAGGCCGCCGCGCTGCTTCGTGCCGCCGTCGAAGACGCCACCCGCGAACGCATCACCATCAGCGGGCTTACCGATCTGGCTGATCTGGTGGCAGTACGCACGGAGCTAATCGCCGACGTCGTTACGGAAGCTTTTCGCCAGCGCACCATTCGACGTCTTAACGCCGCCGAAAAAGCCCTCCGCGACGGCGCCGGAGCGGTTCTCGACGACCGATTCGCGCAGATGAGCGACACCATTACCAAGTGGTGGTCCACCATCCGCCCCGAGGAACTCGTCGGGTTCGGTGGAATCAAGCGCCGGGCCGCCGGCACCCTATTCGTCAACCTGATCGCCGCCTTACGCGTCGACTCCACCAGTACCCCGGTAGAGCGTGAAGCCCTTGGCGTCTATAGCGATTCGCAGCTCAACGCCCTAGGGCTGTCGATCTTCTTAGCGCGTACCGAACTGCTCGGCGCCCCAGTTGTCGTCCTCGACGATCCGATCCCCGGCAGCGACGCCGACCACCGGCTGACCTTCGTCCAGTACACCTTGGGCGCCCTGCTCAAAGCTGGCACGCAAGTCATCTTGACCACGTTCGACAGCAAACTCGCCGAATGGTCCCACACCAACCACGGCAGTGCTGACTTCCTCGCCTACGAGCTTGACCTTATCGACATCCGCGCAGGCACCGAGCCGACCCAGACCACCGATACCTTCGGACAGCTCATGCTCGAAGCAGAAGAGAGTCTGCACGCCCCGACAGCAAAGGGCCGGCGGTCGGCCTGCAACACCATGCGCTCAGCCGCTGAGCGGCTCGCCAAGCAGATCATCGCCACCGGCCAGACCGACACGGGCACCCCCACAACGATCACCGACGTCGAGGCCAAGGCCACCCAACTCGGCGACCTGCTTCCCTTGCTCTATCCCTTTGTCGTCGAGGGGAATGAGGAGAAGGGAAAGTGGAAGACCTTACCCAAGGTGCTCAATCCCGGCAGTCACGACGACGACGTGCCCTCCACCACCGACCTTAAGGTGATCTTCGGCAACCTCCGCCGCTTCTACAAAACCCACCAGAAGCACTGGCCTGACGGACTGATCAAATAGCCCAGCCTGTCGAAACAAGACAGATGCTACTCGGCGGTAAGGCCAAGAAGCTGCGGGAAGGGCTGCACATTCAGCAGTTGATCGAGTGTTTCCAAGGTAAACACCCGTCCGTCGGTGTACTGGAGCACCGGTCCCAGGGTGTCATTGACGCGCGCCCAGCCGGTGCCACCGAGAACTGCGACAAGCGGAACACCACCAAGTCTTGCGCTTTCTGCCTGCAGGCCACGGAATCGGTTGGCTTTGTCTCGGGCCGTCCCGCCGTCGTTGGTCGCCTTGCATTCCAGCATGGCTCGAAGAGTGCTGTTGGTATCGAAAACAACGAAATCCGGTGCTGGAGCCACGGTTACATTGAATCGGGAGGCGATCTCGCCCTGATTGTGGCTACCGGTGCGGATGTACGGCACCCCGTTGTTTTTGAAGAGCGCCTCTACCTCGTCTTCGATCAGATCACCTTTTTTGCCGGTGGTGGCGTTGGTGACTTGGTTGAAGGGTCCGCCGTAGTGGCGTTGATGGAGGTAGGAGCGGTAGGGGACACCTCCGCTTACCAAGCACCGCACGCTATCCCAGCCCTCGCGGGTATCGAGCTTGTCCTGCTTGCTGTGTAGGCCAGCTGGTGCATCGGTGAACAGCTGGCGGCGCACCAGTTGGTCGACGGTATGGGCGAGTACGCGAGCCTGTGCCGCGCTGATGCGGCTCCCCCTCTTCTCGGCACCGTCGACGGTTCCTGCGGCGATAGCCGGGGCGCCGTCACCGAGCTGCTCGGCCACCACCGTTGAAACTGCGGCGAACTCGTTCTTCAGGAGTCCGGTGATAGTGCGGAATACCAGCAGTGTTTGCGGATTTCCCTCGATGAGGACGGCCAGGTCCTCGACACCGACCTTGGTGAAGCCGTCGGTTGCATCGCTGGCCGTTGCATAGACGGCGTCGAAGTGGTCGGCCTCGTAAAACGGTGCATCGTGGACGTAGGCGAAATCCGGTGCGAGATAAGGGACGTAGAGCTCGCGCGCCACGGCGGCGAAGATCGCGCCATGCTCGGCCTTGCCGTGCCGCTCGGGGATGAGCCGGATCTCGGTGACACGCTTGTCCCAGGTGTCGGCAGCGGCGATAGCTGCCACGGTGTCTTCGGCTGTGGTCACTGGCCTACCGCGAGCAGGCTAACGGCAGGATCATCGGCCTTGTCGGCGGCGATGCGCAGTCGGGCCTCTGTCGCATATTCCTTGTGCAGCTCGAAGCCAATGGCTTGCCGGCCGTATCGGCGGGCGACGACCACGGTGGTGCCGCTACCAGCGAAGGGATCGACCACCAGGCCGCCCTTGGGGCTGGCGCATCGAATGAAGAATTCCGCTAAGCCTTCTGGCATTGCGGCCGTGTGTGAGACGCCGCGGTGTTGGTTGTAGGTCTGGGCTACAGAAACTACGTTGCCGGGATCTGCGCCGCCGTTGAGATAGGTCTTCGTTCGATCGCGGCCAAACCCGGCTGCGGTGGTTCGGCGGCCGTTGGAGTCCAAGGCGCGGCGCGCGATCTCGGCAGCGTCGGCTTTGTATGGCACCCGTACCGCGTCCAGGTCGAAGTACGGACGTTCGCCGCGCGCGAAGTGATAGACGTACTCAAACGCGTCTTTGGTGCGGGGACCGAATCGGCCTGGCACCGCATTGGGCTTGGTCCAGATGTAGGTCTCGATCCAACGCCAACCCATCTGCTGGAGCGCTAGCACCAGTTGGTAGACGTAAGGATGCCGCTGGCCGCGCAGTTCACCGCGATTGGCAACGCGGTTCTTGATGTTGATGACCAGGCTGCCTGTTTCGGCTGTCGCTGTCAGCATCTGCTCGGCGTAGGGAAGGAACCACTCGACGTAGCGATCCGGGTGGATGCGGCTGTAGGCCCTAGCGTCGGCGTAGGGGGGTGAAGTGAAGAACAGGTCAACGCTTTTGGGTGGCAGTTTGGGCAGTAGTTTGGCGGCATCGCCGTGGACCACTCCGTCGGCCAGCATGCGCTGCAGGTGACACATGGCTGCCATCAGGGCATCCTAACTGCGCCTCATCCCGGCCGAGCTGCACGACGCGCTTCGCTAGTGAACGGGCGTGACATAGTCGGTGCCCGCATCAGACCGACGATCCGTCACCGCTGGTGAGGAAGTATTTGTAATGACGATAGGCATAGCGGTGATGGCTCCTGCGCGCTACCGCTCGCTACCGGCCGAGCAGATCCGCCCGTAAGCGCCAAAGGTCCACCATCGAGAGTCCCGGCTGTCAAACCCCGGGCTTCCAAATGTGGGCGATCTACATCCAGGTCGATCGTTAAGTACACGACTACAGATAAAGGTGGCGTCCACGGTGACCAACGAATGGAGATCCCTCCGTGAACGACAGTGGAGTACACCCTTCCCAGTCCTACAGATAAG
>CAIRCP010000210.1 GCA_903877095.1 uncultured Actinomycetes bacterium
CACCGCCACCGCGGGCCAGGACTACACCGCCGCCACCGGCACCCTGACCTTCGCCCCCGGCGTCACCACCCAGACCGTCAACGTCGCCGTCACCGGCGACACCACCGTCGAACCCACCGAGACCTTCACCGTCACCCTGGCCAACCCGGTCGGGGCCACCCTCGCGACGGCCACGGCGACCGGCACCATCACCACCGACGACACCGCCGCCACTCCCGCGCCGGCGACCGCAACCACGACCAAGATTCTGGCGGCGTACTACCCGGAGTGGGGAATCTACGGCCGCAACTTCCAGGTGGCAGACATCCCGGCGGGGCAACTCACCAACGTCATCTATTCGTTCCTGAATCTGACAAGCAGCGGGGAGGTCGCGATCTACGACAGCTACGCCGCCGTCGAAAAGCGTTTCACCGCAGCGGAATCGGTGACCGGTGAGGCCGACCTCTGGTACTACCCTCCGAGTGATCCCCGGTCGCAGCAGACGGTGTGGGGCAACTTCAACCAAATCGCCCAACTGAAGCAGAAGAACCCGAACCTACGGGTGAGCATCGCACTCGGCGGCTGGACGCTGTCCCAGAATTTCAGCACCGCGGCCTCGACCGCCGCGGGCCGGGAGAAGCTCGCGAACTCGATCGTGTCGTTCCTCGACACCTACCGCATGTTCGACGGCATCGACTTCGACTGGGAATACCCCGGCGGCGGCGGCTTGTCCGGCAACTCGTCGAGCCCCAACGACGGCGCGAACTACGCCGAATTGCTGAAGGTGGTCCGAACCAAGCTGGACACCCTCGGACAAAAGAACGGGCGCCGCTACGACATCTCAGTCGCTTCGCCGGCAGGCTACGACAAGATCGCCAACTTCAACCTGGCCGGGCTGGCGCCGAGCGTGGACTTCTTCAACGTGATGGCCTACGACTTCCATGGCACCTGGGAGAAGACCACCGGCCACCAGTCGGCGTTCACCGGCGACCCGAACGGCTACGACGTGCAGACCGCGATCAACCTCTACCTGGCGGCGGGTGTCAAACCCGGCAAGATCGTGCTGGGAGCCCCGCTATACACCCGGGCCTGGAGCGGTGTGGCCGACGGTGGCGACGGCGGCTACCTCGAGGCCACCAGCGGCGCGGCCCCGGGCACCTTCGAGGCGGGCGTCTACGACTACAAGGACCTGCTGAATCAGGTGAAGGACCCCAACAGTGGGTGGAAGGTGTACTGGGACGACAACGCCCAGGCGGCGTACCTCTACAACCCGTCGAAGGGCCTGTTCAGTTCGTTCGAGACCCCCACCTCGATCGCCCAGAAGTCGGAGTGGGCCCAAGCCATGGGCCTGGGCGGAATGATGTTCTGGGACATCACCAACGACGCCGTCGGCTCACCGGAAAGTCTGGTCAACGCCGCCTACTCGTCGTGGGTGCTCGGCAAGAGCCTGGCGGCCATACACGCCAACTCGGGTCTGCCTACAGAGGTCATCATCGGCGGTGACGGAAAGATCTCCACCCTTCCGGTAACGACGGCGAAAACGCCTGTGTGACAGTGTGATCGGGTTGACCTGCGAACAACGTCTAACCGCTGATCAACGGGAGCGACCTCTACCCGAGGTTCTCGCATTTACCGGGGCGATCCATGGTCACGGGCACCACGTCATCGCCGTAGTGGAATCTGGTCAGGTGGTTGACCCGAAGGACGCACATGGCTGTTCCTGCGTTGCTCGGTTTCAGTTGAATTGCCCCGACTGCTGCCGGGGACTTTGGACGACACTGATAGCGCCATCTATGGCGCCGCTACCGAATTGGCTTCTGCGCGAGGAGGTTTGTGCCTACTCCGGCACTGCGGTTTTCGCGCCTGCGCCGGCCGGGCCCGGTTGTTCCCAAGGAAAGACGATGTCAACATATTCGTCCCGCGACAAGATGAGCGTCTCGATTGGAGTGACCATGTCGACGTACTGGTGACGAGAGTGGACCGTCCGCGGATCCGGTGTCTGCAGCGAATCAAGGTACTCCGCGATCTCGGTCGCCTTGGCCGCGTCGAGGCGCCACACCATGCGAGTCGGTTCCATGTCGACATCGGCTGCGCCAGGTTGCAGCCGGAACTCCTGAACTACGCCATCATGCTCAAGCACAGATGAACCTTCGGACACGGCGGCCTGGACAGCGGCAAGCATTTCCTCGACGCCGGCTCCATCCAACGTCACGACCACGGCAGGGTCTCCGTAGTAAAAGTCCGTGACGTAGTTCGTCCGGATAACACTCATTGAAGCTCCTTGATTAATCGGAATGCCAACGACTTTGCTCCCGCTCATCGAGCCGGCGCCCGCACCCTGACGCACCGACTGTGCGGCTTTACCCCGGTCGATACTCTTCAGCAGGGACCGATACAGGCTGCTTGTGAGAGCCTCCACGTCGGGCTCTAGACGCTCCAAAACGTCCAGCCCGACCGTGATCACCTGCTCAATCAATGCCGTTCCACCGGCAGACTCCACAACGTAGTAGGTGTACTGAGCCCACAGCGGCCGAGGTCCGATGACGAGATCACCTGTGGGGCGAGCGATTATCGTGCGATAGGAAGGTGGCGCCTCGATATCGGCGATATGAATGTTGTGAGCGCCGCAGTCGCGCAAGGCTCGGTCCGCGTTCGCGAACACGACCTCTCTGGGCACCTCTCCCGGTACCCGGTAGAGGTTGAGGATTTCGCAGCCATCCCATTTGCTGGCGAGGTTCAGCCGCCGCAGCATCATTCGCGTCGTGGACATCTCACCCGATCCGGCCATTATCCAGCCGTCAGGAAGGTCGAGTTCCGGCAACCATAGAGGCAAGTGCTCGGCGACAACCAGGGACAAAGGCCCATTGCGCTCTGCTATAACCTGCGGCAGCGACGACACAGCCGCGGCGTCGAACTGTGTTATCCCCAATGATGATTCAGGCAAAGGCCAACACTCCCAATATCAGGAGAAGCAAAGCTCCACCGCCTGCAACGACCGCCGGTCCGCCTGCCTCCGGACTCGGCGCGGGAATGTTTATATGCGGCATTGCGATGTCGGGGCCGGTGCCCGGATCAGGAGGCGGCACGGCCGGCGGTGGAGCACCCTGCATCCACGGCGGCAGACCGGGCACCTCCTCGCCGATACGAGGCGGCAATCCGTTGATGGGTATGTTGTCCCATTCCGATCTGGGATTGGTGTGCGGGTTGTAATCCCAGTGAGGATGGTGCCACTTGTCACCAGGGAAGTATCGCCACTCACCGCCGTTTTGGTCCCAGAGGCTCTTCCCTCCGCGGCCCTGCGCGCTGGGGCGGCTGGGGTCGCCTTCAGTCAGCGGTTCGTCCACGGGCGGACGGACACCGTCCGGCGGCAACCCCTCTGGTCGAGGATCGGATGTCGAGTCGCCTGTCGAGTCGTCAGCCGGAGACAGCGGTCTGTCAGCGCGGACCCTCCGAATATCTGCCTCGCGGCGTTCCTTCGAGGGTGCGGCATTAGCCGATTCAGGGAAAACCGTCGTACCGAGACCTGCGGTCGCGGCGGTGAGTTGTCCTGCAACTCTGCTGTCGGTGGCCGCCAAGGCTCCCACACGAGCGCGCAAGTCGGTGGCGAAAGCCTCGGCCTGGGCTTGCCGCGCGGCGGCGGTGCCGACGTCGTACAGGCGGGGATCAGTGACCGAACAATCCTCGCCCACCGAAAATCCGGCCGCCTCGGCAGATTCGACCGTGCGCAGCACGAGCCGGCGGGCTTCAGCGATTTCAGTCGCGCCTCGTCGAGCGATTCCTGACGCACTATGGAGTTGATCGGCAAGTCCGACGACCGTCAAACGGTCGGAATAGGCACGCTGCTGGGCGGCCTCGGCCGCTTGACCCTCCCACGGGACACCTCCAGGAGCAGCGACCTGGGTAACAAGTTCGGTGAATTGGTCCTCCCAGACTGTGGCCGTCCTGGTCCAGGCATCGGCCGCCTCCGTGAGATGAGCGGTACCCCACCGACGCACCTCGTACAGCGTCGGAATCACCCCAATCGCTCCCACCTACAGGTTCACCACCAGGTCATTCAGCGCACCGGCGGCCTCCACGTCCTGAGTGGAGTAGCCGGCGGCGGCAGTGGTCGCGTGGGCAGAGGTGGACGCCATCCGCGCAGACAACATCTGACCGGCCAATCCGGTCTCTGTGTGGACAGCTCTCACCGCGGCCGCCGAGGGCTGAAACGATGCCGACGCCCCCACCGGCGCGCCGCTCACAGCGACCTTCACCGACGAGGCCTCGCAGAAGCCTGCCAGCGACTCCAGCCCAGCAGGACTAACGTGCAGCAAACTCACGCGGCGAATTATAGGCATCGACCGTTGAACTGGCCAGTCAGCAAAGCCCGAAGGGACGCCTGCCCAATCTGACCGCAGTGCTTGAGCGGCGGCATAACCGGCGAATAGTTGGACACTCATCTCGCCCAACCGCAAAAACACCCTCAAAGGTAGGGCGGGCGGGGCTCGAACCCGCGACCTACGGATTATGAGTCCGCGGCTCTAACCAACTGAGCTACCGCCCCGTGCACCGGGACGACCGGGTGCGCTAAGAGCCTAGCTTCTCCAACCCCTGCGGGTTGGACGCGCTGACCGCCGGCTTCACCGCAGAAGCGCATCCGGCGTCTGCCAGCTGATCCCAGCGAACCGCCCGAAGTCACTGTCGTAGCTGACGATCGTCGCTCGATGTTCAACGGCGAGCGCCGCGAGGTGACCATCGTTGACGAGATTGCCGCCGGCGCCCACCCGCGCCAAGAGCCCCGCGAGAACGTCTACGTGCCGCGATGTCGGCCCGACCGTGACTGCGCCGGGCGCGGCCAACCACTCGGTGACCAGCGCCATCGCCTCCGATGGACTGAGCGGCGAAGGGAATAAACCCACCTTCGTCGTCAGCCGCACGAACGCGAGCAGTGGCACCCAGGCGAATCCCACGCTGTCACTCCCAGACAAGGACCCATCAAGCCAGCGCCGACTCGCCACGTGATGCTCACTTGCCGAATTGACCGCATAGAGAAGCACATTGGCGTCGACGATCTTCATGCGCCCCGACGCTGACGACGAATGAGTTCCTCGTCTTCGAGTTCCGCTGCTAGCTGCAGGGCACGATCGAGGTTGACAGTCGGTACACCCAGGTCAGCTGTCCGAGTGGCGAATGGCTTGGGCGCGGGGCGCCCCTCTGCACCTTCTCGGATCGCGTCGTTGAGAGCAGTCTTGAACGACACGCCACGCTCGCGCATGCGCCGCTGGATCAACGCCAGTGTGTCGTCATCAAGAGTCACGGTCGTGCGCACGATGACAGCGTAGCGTCAACTTAGATGATGCCTTGCTGTCAAATCACTGCGCCTGGCTGACCGATGACATGTGGAAGTCGGGGATCCGCAGCGTCGGCATCACCGCGCGGGTGGCCCAGTCGCTCCACTCCCTCGGCAGAGTTACCTCGGGCCGGCTGGCCTCGGTGGCGCGGCGCAACAGGTCCAATGGGCTCTCATTGAACCGGAAGTTGTTGACCGCGGCAGTGATCTCCCCGTCCTCGATCAGGTAGACGCCGTCGCGGGTGAGCCCGGTCAGCAGCAACGTGGTGGGGTCGACGGTACGGATGTACCACAGCGTGGTCAGCAGCAGACCGCGCTCGGTCGCGGCAACCATGTCGGCGAGATCCGTTGTGCCGCCGGTCATCAGCAGGTTGTCGGCCGGCGCGGCGACGTGGGTGCCGAACTCGGCTGCGGCCGCCCGCGGATAGACCAGCGACGAGATGGCGCCGTCGCGGATCCAGTCCACCCGGTCGACGTCCATGCCGTTGTCGAACACCGACTCTCGCTCTGAACCGGAGGCGGTATGCACGAACGGCGCACACTCCAAACCCACGGCGGAAGGGTCGGAGTACATGGTCAGACCCAGGTCGGTCAGCTTCTCCCCCACCCGCGTCCCGCCGCCCGGCGCGGACAACGCCGTGCGCCCCTCCTGCGCGCCGCGGCCGTCCATCGACCAGCCCAGATAGATCATCATGTCGGCCACGGTCGACGGCGGCATCAGCGTCTCGTAGCGCCCGGCGGGCAACTCGACGGTGCGCTTGGCCCAGTCCAGTCGCGTCGTCAGGTCTGCCAGCATCTTCTCGACGGGGACGTCGATGAACCAGGGGGTGCTCACCCCGGCCCAGGCACTGGCGTTGTCGCGCTTGGCGTTGATCTCCACCGACCCGGTCGGCTGGGTGAAGCGGCGCCGCACCCCTGTCGAGGTGGCCAGGAAAGTCGTCTCCACGATGTGGTGGGCGAACCCGTACAACCGGTCGGAGCGGCCGAACCCCGACGACAACGACTGCGCCAGTTCGGCGAAGGCGCCGGCCCCGGTTCCCGGCACCGGATCACCCCAGTCGAGGGGCACACCGGAACCGGTCAGCAGCGGTGCCGCGTCGCGGGCCTCGGGCGCGGCATGGGCGGCGTTCTGGGATGCCGCCACCAGATCGTCGATCGCCGACGGATCGACCACACTGGACCGGATCGCACCGACATGGGCCGAATCACCATCTCGCGCAATGGAAATCACCGCAGTCGAGCGGCTGGTGGACACCCCGTTGGTGGTCATCGAGTTGCCGGCCCAGCGCAGCGACGCCTCGGCGCGGTCGGTGACGATGACGATGGTCTCGTCGGCCAGGCCGCGCTTGGCGGCGGCCTGCAGAACGAGGTCGACGACGTCGTGTGCGGGAATCACCGGCACCGCCCCAATTTGGCCTCTTCGCTGACGCTCATCGGCACGTCTAGTTTGGCCTCTTCGCTGACGCTCATCGGCCGGACTCCTCAATCGTGTTGAGCACGTTCACTCCCCGGAACAGCGCCGACGGGCAGCCGTGGCTGACCGCGGCCACCTGACCGGGCTGGGCCTTGCCGCAGTTGAACGCCCCGCCCAGCCGCCAGGTCTCTCGCCCGCCCACGGCCTCCATGGAGTTCCAGAAGTCGGTGGTGGTGGCCTGGTAGGCGACGTCACGGACCTGGCCGTCGAGTCGCCCGCTCCGGATGCGGTAGAACCGCTGCCCGGTGAACTGAAAGTTGTAGCGCTGCATGTCGATTGACCAGCTCTTGTCACCCACGATGTAGATGCCGTTGTCCACCCGGGCGATCAGATCCGCGGTAGAAAGATCCTCGCGGCCGGGCTGCAAAGACACGTTCGGCATCCGCTGGATCGGGACGTGGTGCGCAGAGTCGGCATAAGAGCAGCCGTTGGAGCGCTCCAACCCGAGCTTGCGGGCGAACACCCGGTCGAGTTGGTAGCCGACGAAGATGCCGTCGCGCACCAGATCCCACTGCTGGGCCGCCACGCCTTCGGCGTCGTAGCCGATGGTGGCCAAGCCGTGCTCGACGGTCCGGTCGGCGGTGACGTTCATCACCGGGGAGCCGTAGCGCATCCGGTTGAGCTTGTCCGGCGTGGCGAATGACGTTCCGGCATAAGCGGCCTCGTAGCCGATGGCCCGGTCGTACTCGGTGGCGTGGCCGATCGACTCGTGGATGGTCAGCCACAGGTTGGTCGGGTCGATCACCAGATCGGTAGGCCCGGCGACGACGCTGGGCGACTTCGTCTTCTCGGCCAGCAGCGTGGGCAGTTCGGCCAGTTCGCCCGCCCAGTCCCAGACGTCGTCGGCGACGAGGGCCTCCCAGCCACGCCCCATGGGCGGGGCCAGGGTGCGCATGGACTCGAAGCTGCCGGCGACGGGGTCGACGGCGACGGCGTCCAACGCGGGCATGGTGCGCACCCGCTGCTGGGTTGTCGAGGAGCCGAATGTGTCGGCGTAGAACATCTGCTCCTTGACGGTATTCACCAACGCCGAGACGTGGTCGACGCCGTCGGCGGCAAGCAGCCGTCCGGAGTACTCCTCCAGCACCCCGATCTTGTCGGCGGTGGAGACCGTGAACGGGTCGATGCGGTAGTCGGCGACCCAGGTGACGTCGCGGTAGACGGGTTCGTCGGCCAGTTCGACCCGATCGCCGTTGAGTGCGGCTAGGGTGACCGCCACCCCGACGGCGTGGCGCGCGGCCTCCGCCGCGATGTCGGGAGTGAGACCGGCATGCGAGGCGAAGCCCCAGGTGCCGTTGACGATCACCCGCACCGCCAGACCGATGTCGCGGTCGAGCACCGCCGACTCCAGTTCACCGTCGCGCAACTGCACGATCTCGGTGGTGATGGCGTGCGCCCGCAGGTCGGCGTAGCTCGCCCCGCCGGCCCGCGCCGCCGACAGCGCAGCGTCGGCCAACTTGCGCAAGGGCAGAGCGAGGAACTCGTCGTCGACGTTCCGGGAACTCACGGTTCCACCGTAGCGGGGTGCACCGCTGGATACTCTGACGACCGACCCGACAGCCGACCCGATGACGCCTATGCCTGGACCTTCGCCGAGCTTCCGACTCCGCCCACTGGTGTGGGTGGGGCTGACCATCGCGGTCGTCGGGTCGGCCCCGCTGCTGTCGGTGATCGCGGCCAGCAAGATCGGCGTGCTCGACGATCCGAACCCCAATCCCGTCGGCTTCGGGATCCTTGCGGCGTGCACCTTCTGGCCGGGCATCGCCGTCGCCGTCATCGGAGTGGTGTTGTCAGTCATCGACTTCCGCCGTTCACGCCGTGAGCAGTAACCGTCCTGCTGGCCGGCCTGGTGGTGCTGCTGGGCCGGGACTCCGAACCCGGCGGCAGGACCGTCGTCACCGTGCGACTGTGGGACGACCAGGTGGCCGCGGCCTACCGGGAGTCGTTCGCCGAGTTCAGCCGTGCGCACCCCGACATCGAGGTCCGGACCGTCCTGGTCTCCTATGCCAGCTATTTCGACTCCTTGCGCACCGACGTCGCCGGCGGCGGGGCCGACGACATCTTCTGGATCAACAACTCGCACTTCGCCGAGTACGCCGACAACGGACGGCTGATGGAGACCGCGCCGTCGCCGGACTGGGAGCCGTCGGTGGTCGGGCAGTTCACCCGCGGCGACGCGCTGTGGGGTGTGCCGCAACTGACCGATGCGGGAATCGCGCTGTACTACAACGCCGATCTGCTCGACGCTGCGCGCGTCACGCCCGCCGAACTCGGTGCCGCGCGGTGGGACCCCGACCTCGCCAGGGACACGTTGCGGCCGCTGCTGGCCCGGCTCACCGTCGACGCCTCCGGAAAGACAGCCACGACAACGGGATTCGACCCGCGGCGGATCCGGCAGTGGGGCTACAACGCCGCCAACGACCTGCAGGGCATCAATCTGAACTTCATCGGCTCGGCGGGTGGAACCTTCAGCGAGGGTGACCGGTTCACCTTCGACTCATCCGCCGCCGCGGCGGGTCTGGGCTACGTCGTCGGCCTGATCAACACCGACCATGTCGCCCCGCCGGCGTCGGATACCAACGACAACGGCGACTTCTCCCGCAATCAGTTCCTGTCCGGCCGGATGGCGGTGTTTCAGTCGGGCACCTACAACCTGGCCCAGGTGGCCGGGCAGGCCCGCTTCCGCTGGGGCGTGACGATGCTGCCGACCGGCCCGGCGGGACGGGTCAGCGTCACGAACGGGATTGTGGCCGCAGGCAATTCCGCTAGTCGACATCCGGAGGCGGTCCGCGCCGTGCTTGCCTGGCTGGGCGGGAAGGGTAACGAATACCTGGGCCGCCGCGGGGCCGCCATCCCGGCGGTGTTGTCCGCTCAGCGGGTGTACTTCGACTACTGGAAGGCCAAGAACGTCGACGTGACGCCATTCTTCTCCGTGCTTCAGGGCCCGCGGATCAACGCCCCCGGCGGCGCCGGATTCGGTGCCGGCTTCCAGGCCATCAAGCCGTTCTTCGATGAGATGTTCCTGGGCCGACGCCCCGTTGCCGAGACCCTGGCGGCCGCCCAGCGCGCCGCCAACACCGCCGCGCAGCGGTAATCCCGTAGCCAAGCGTTGTGTGGGTGTGAACGCGTCGGGCGCCGGGTTGATCGTCTACGTCGACTGAGGGCGCATCGCTTACCTTCCCGAGTGGCCAGTGAAGGTTCCAAGCTAAGACCGGCGACGGCAGCGGCGGTGCGGCCCTGTTCGGGGAGATCGGCAGGGAATCGGACCGGCAAGGTGGCGGTGCGACGTCGCTGCTACGGGTTGAGCGCTCGCATCGCCCCGAGTACGGCGGCGACGTGCGCGACCTCATGGACGCGGAAAATACCGGTGCCGCCGAAGGATGCAAGCACCGCGAAGAAGCCCTCCGCGGTGCGGAACTGATCCTCGAACAAATCGAAGGCGTGGGGAAGAGCGTTGCAGATTGGCACGCCGAGGCTGCGCAGCCGAAACCCGTTGAGCAGCACGTGCGTCTGGTGCTGGATCCGCACCGCCGAGGTGGTGAGGTTTCCGTAGTCGAAGCCGATCGCCGGATCGATGGCGATGCGGTCGACGCCCGCGGCCCTGGCCAGGGCGATGCGCTCGGCGAGAGCGTCGCGGATGCCCGGAAACGGGTCGGCGTCGAGGGTCACGTTGGTGACTTCGCGCACGTTGTCGGCCGTGACGTGACAGATGATCACCGTGGCGTTGAATTCGGCTGCGAGAGCGTACATTTCGTCTTGGTTTGCGGCGCCGCTGAGGTTGAGCACCGTGGCACCGGCGTTGAGGCAGGCGCGGACGACGGGCAGTTCGTAGGTTTCCACCGAGACGTCGATCCCGTCGCCCGCCAGTTCTTCGATGACCGGCACCAGCGCGGCGATCTGCTCGTCAGCGCCCACCCGGGCGGCTTTGTAGTCGCTGCACTCGGCGCCGATGTCGACGAAGTGCGCCCCCTGTGCGGCCATCACCCGGCCCTTGCGCACGGCCGAGGCCGTGCTGACCGCAATGCTTTCCCGGTAGGTCGAATCGCGGGAGAGGTTGACCACTCCCATGACGACGGGCGTGGCGTCGGTGTCGTAGGTCCGCGATCCGATCCGCAGCGGGGCGACCGGCTGATCCAGCTCGTCGGGGTGGGCGTTGGCTAGCGCGTTCAGCGAGGAAAAGGAGAGCACCTGGCGAGCCTAACCAGACCGCGCCCATGCTCAGTCGTTCTGGCGCAATCGCCGCGCTGAGAACACGGAACCCTCATCACTGGACTGCCCATCGTTAACGGACTGCACATCGGTGCACCGGATGTCGACAAGCCCGGCGTCGCGCAGCCAAGCGGTGATCCGTTCGGCCGTATGCGTCTGCGTACCGGTCTCGACAAGCAACGTGAGATCAAATGCCGATGCCCAAGCTTCCGCAGAAGATACCGAGAAACGCGCGGCGGGGTCCCGCGCGTATTCATAGATGAACAACACGCCGCCGGGATTCAACGCCGCTGCCATCTTCCGGATGATCAGCGCATTATCTGCGTCGGTGTGATTGTGGGCCACAAGGAAGTACGTGATGACGTCGAATGTGCCGGTGATGGAATCCTTCGTGATGTCGCCCTCAACGCAACGGATGCGGTCCGCCAATCCCCAACTCGCGATGAAGTTGCGCGTGTTCGTCAGCGAGACGGGTAGGTCATAGATCACCGCCTGCAACTCCGGTGATCGCCGGCATGCCGCCGCCGCATGCAGCCCATGCGAGCCGCCCACGTCGAGCAAGGTCTTCGCCCCGACAGGCACGTCGACCGCACGTTGAACGTCGTCCGCCACGCTGGCCGCGTAGTCATGCATGAACGTTGCGAAAGACGGACCCATGTCGGGATTGGTCTGCATCAAGTCCCACAACGTGATTTCGGGCCGGCCATTCACGACGGCCTCAGTCAAGCCGGACATGATCTGCCGCGCATAGGCAAGCCAGCGCAGCTGGCTGTTCAGATCATGTTCGCCCGTCTGCGACAACCGCGCCTGAGCGTACGGACTATTCCGCAGTTGATCCTCCGGCGTGCGCTCCAGGTAGCCGGTCTGCACCAACACGGCGCAGAGTTTGTCCGTGCCGTTCACCGACGCGCCGATGCGCAGTGCCAAGTCCTCCACGACCAACGGTCCCTGCCCCAACGCCACGAAGACGCCCAACTCGCCCGCCGTGATAAGGGCGGCACTGGACATCATCGGCCAGTAGCAATCCATGGTCAGTGACGATGGCGGAGTCGAATTCGGACCGGCCGGATTCGGACCGGCCGGATTCACCGCAAGTACCTGGCGAAGACGAACCCGTCGGCGACGATAGCCTGGGCAAGCCGCAGTCGCTTGGTCGCGGCCAAGGGCCCGTCGACGATCCCGTACCCCCGGCCGGAAAGGACGGGGGCGACGGAGACGTCGTACTCGTCGATGAGGTCGGCCTCGATGAGGTGAGTGAGCAGCGACGGGCCGCCCTCGCAGAGGATACGGTCCAGTCCCCGGGCGCGCAGGGCGCCGATCATGGCGGCGGCGTCGATACCGGGGACCTCGATCACGTCGGCGTTGGCCCGGGCCAGGTGCAGCGCCGGGCTGGCGGGGTCGTGGACGCCGGTCAGCACGATGGGCTGCTGGGCGGATTCGTGGAACAGCCCGTCCTGCCAGGGCAGGTCCAGGCTGTGGCTGACGATGGCGACGACGGGGGCCGGCTGCAGTCCGGCGGCGGCCCGCGCCTCCTGATACTCCGGCAGCGCGCGCTGGGGGTTGTAGCGCTCGGCGCGAATCGTGCCCGCCCCCACCAGGATTGCGTCGGCCAACCGGCGCACTTCCTCGAAGATCAGCCGATCGGTCGCACTGGAGATCGACCCGCTCAATCCGTCGGTGCCGGCGATGGCGCCGTTGAGGGTGGTCAGCATCATCGCCCGCGTCCACGGTCCGTCCGGCCAGGCGTACGCCGCGGCGATGTCGACGGGAGCACCCGGCGCGGCGGTGAGTGGTTCGGGAGCGGTCATTGGACGAGCTTATCGGCGACGATGGCGTCGGCCTCAGTTGCGCGGGAGACGATCATGAAAGCCTCGACACGCGAGTTGCCCACCCGCGGGATGCCGGGGGCGCTTCTATGCTCGGGAGTGGGCAATGAATGTCGGGCAACATGAAGGTTTACAAGCGGGGACCGAATCTTCCACGAAAGCCGGGACAACCTCTTGAAACGGATTCTGAGTTTCGCAGCGACGTCAGTTCCCTACGACGTCGATTACACCCCGGGTGTGGGTACCAGGGCGACCACGAACTTCGCCAATCTGGCCCGCGATCCGGCGACTCGCCACAGCAATCTTCAGACCTTCCTCGATCTGGTCAACGCGGATCTCAACCGGTTGCAGCACCCCGTAGACATCTAACTGCCGCCCAGCCCGCGCATCTCCAGCACGATCGCCACCGCGCACACCGCCGCGCAGATCCCCAGCACCAGCCAGTCGATGCCCTTGGGTCGCGACGGCGCCGCCGAGATCTGGCCCGTCCCGCCGCGGGCGGTGATGGCATCGCCCATCTCGTCGGCCCGGCGCAAAGCCACCGTCACCCCAGCGGCCAGTAGGTCCACCAGGTCGGCGAAGAACCGCCGCCGACGCGGCTGTCCATCCGGCAACACGACTCGAGGCCGCAGCCGGCGGGCGGCGAAAAGTAGCCGGAATTCGTCGAGCAGCATCGGAAAAGCCCGCAGCGCCAACCCCAGTGCAACCGCCCAGTCGACCGGGAACCGCAGCCACTTCAGCGGTCGGCCCAGGGTGGCGACGGCGGGCGCGACGTCGGCGACGTTGGTGGTCCACGACACCATCGCGCCCAGCGCCAGCAGCACGACGGACAGCGCGGTGAACCGCAGGAACTTCAACAGGCCGCCGACTTCGACATCATGGGAGAACAGGTGCAGCACCGGGTCGCCGCCACCCATCGTTGCGGTGACCGCGCCGAACAGCAGCAGCAGCCACAGCCAGCGCGGCACCGACGGCAGCACTCCGCGCGGTATGCGGGCCAGTCTGATCGCCACTACCACCAGCAGCGCCATCAACCCGATCGCGACCCAGCCGGGGTAGAACGACAACAGCATCGAGATGGCAAAGACGACAATGATTTTCGTGCCGGCCCACAGCCGGTGGATGACGGAGTCGCCGGGCACCGGGCGCAGCAACACCACCGGCCGGCGCTGACGAGTGGTGCTCATGACAGCCCGCCCGCCGCGGTGGAGGCCGGTGTCAGCACCCCGTTGGCGAGGTGCAGGGTGCGCGGGCACAACTCTTCGAGCCCGGCGAAGTCGTGGGAGATGACGATGACGGTCAGCCCGGTGTTGAGACGCAGATCTGTCAGCAACCGCAGCAGGCCGCGCTGGCTGGCGGCGTCCAGGCCGGCGAGCGGTTCGTCGAGGATCAGCGCCTTGGGGTGGCGGGCCAGCAGGCCGGCGATCACCACCCGGCGCATCTGCCCGCCGCTGAGCTGGTCGACGGGACGCCGAGCCAGCGATCCGTCGAGTCCGACGGTCGCCAGCGCAGCGACCACCCGCGGGGTGTCGTAAGGCGAAAACCCGGCCGCCGAGGCGACTTCGAGATCCACCCGGCTGCGCAGCAGCTGCAGCCGCGCCGCCTGAAAGGCGATCGCAACGTCACCCACGCACTCGCCCGCGGGCTTACCTTCGACCAGGCATTCGCCGGTTGTCGGTTCGGTCAGCCCGGCCATGATCCACGCCAGGGTCGACTTGCCGGATCCGTTGCCGCCGTGGATCAGAACGCCGTCACCCTGGTTGATGGTGAAGGTGATGTCGCGAAGCGCGGGCTTGGCCCACGGGGTGCCGTCGGCGTAGACGTGGCCGACTCCGTTGAGTTGCAACACCGGCGGGCCACTGCGCGGGCCCGGCGTGACCGCCTCACCACGCGGAGCGGCGGCCTCGTCGACCATCACCATGTTGTCCACCGAGTCGCTGAGATTGACCGTGCGGTCGGCCAACTCGGCTTCACTGGCGTAGTGGGTGATGTGCACCAACGCCATCCGGTGCCGCTCGGTGAGGCCGTTGAGCACGCCGAGCAGCGCATCGCGGCCGCGCTGATCGACCATCGTGGTGATCTCGTCGGCGATCAGCATCGCGGGCTGGCGAGCCAGCGCGGCGGCCACCGCGAGGCGCTGCAGTTCCCCGCCGGACAACCCGCCGGTGTCCCGTTCCGCCATGCCGGTCAGGCCCACTTCGTCGAGCAGGCCGCCGACGTCGGTGCGGGTGCCCGGTGGCAGCCCCCACACCACGTCGTCGGCGACCCGGCTGCCGAGCACCTGACTCTCCGGATGCTGCATGACGACGGCGGTGCCGCCGAGTTCACCCAGGCCCACCGCGCCGGGGCGTTCGATGGTGCCCGACGTCGGCGGGCGGCCGCACAGCAGCAGCATCAGCGTGGTCTTGCCCGAGCCGTTCGCCCCGGTGACCGCGACATGTTCGCCGGCGTCGACCGTCAGATCCAGTGGCCGCAGCGCGTCATGGCCGGCACCAGGATAGCGAAACCTGGCCTGGCGCAAGGTGACCGGAACCGGCCCGACGGGTCCGCTCTCGTCGGTCACTTCGAGTTTGTGGACGTCGGGAATGCCGCGCAGCCGTTCCAGGACGCGGCCCAGCACCCACCACCCCACCAGCGACACGATCATCAACGTGAAAATCGAATAGAACATGATCAGGACGGGCCAGTTGCGCAGCGCCAGCCCGAACCAGTGCCGGATGATCTCGGCGGGTTCTCGGTAGACCTCGCCGATCACCGGGGCGCTGGTCAGGAAGCTCAGCAGTCCCTCGACGTTGGCGGTCAACGCCTCGAAGGTCAGGGTCCGCAGCCGCTCCAGGACCGTCAGAATGGCAATGATCCACAGCCCGTTGACGATTCCCGCGACGATCGACACCGCGACCACCGTGGGCGTACCCCGGCCGCGCCGCTTGATGATGCCGGTCAGACCGCCGACGTAGGCGCAGTTCAACACGACCATGAAGCCGCTGATCCCGGCGATGAGGAAGGTGATCGTCGCGGCCGCGAACGCCGCCGCGAGCAGCACCCGCAGCCGGTACCGATACCCGAGCAGCCCCATCGGCACGGCCACCAACAGCGACACCCCGCCCGCGAACGGAACGACGATCGAGACGATGGCCAGCGCCGCACTGAGGGCGCCCGTCACGGCGGCCTGGGCCATCTCCACCGGAGTCAGTGACCGAGGACTGCGGCGCGACGTCGAAACGGCGGGGGCCGGCGTCGCACCAGTGCCAGCCGCATCCGGCCGGGTCGACGTCATCGCTCAATTCTGCCAGCCGCGCCGGTCCGCACGGTGTTCCGACCTGCCGTGATCTCCGATGGGCCACCGGGGCCCTGCGAAACCGCGCCTGATCACATCCAGACGGTGGCCGCCGCGCTTTCCCGGGGCTGGGCCAGCGGGTGCCGCGCACCGAGCAGGTTTCCGGTGATCGTGGTGCAGATGCGGTACATCGAGATGTCGAAGATGCTGTTGTTCATCGGTTCCTCGATGAAGTGCCCGAGCCGCTCGGCGATGACGAACGTCGCCATCAGCAGCACCCCGACCACGACACTGCTGGCGTGGTGATAGGTTCCGTCGAGCCTGCTGAACGCCATGATCCCGAAGAGCCACGCCAGCCCCCGGATGAACAGGTCGTAGTGGACGGGCACCGGCTCATTGCGGATCCGCTCCAGACCGCTCTGCGCGGTCGCCGCCCCGGTGTTGGCGGTCATCAGCAGCACCCGCGCCTGGGCGTCGATGTGGCCGCCGGCGGCCAGCGTCGCGACGTCGGCGGCCTGCCGGTTGAGCAGGTCGACGGCGGTGGCGTCGGCGGGGTCCTCCGGTGCCAGTTCGAGCACCCCGTCGACCGGCGGAACACGGCGCAACTCAGCGGCCAGCGTCCAGCAGTAACGCACCTGCCGACGGCGCATCCGGTCGAAGATCTCGGCCATTTCCGCTGAACCGTCGTCCACCGACGTCAGACCGTTCTGCAGGGTCCGGGCGCTGATGATGATGCCTCCCCACAGCGTGCGGGCTTCCCACCACCGGTTGTAGGCGGTGGTGTTGCGAAAGGCGATGAACACCGACGCCCCGATGCCGAGCACCGACAGCACCGCCGCGGCGTAGTCGCTCTGGGTGGCATCGGGCACCGGTATCAGCAGCACGACCACCACCGCGATGGCCAAGAAGGTGTACCGCAACTGCCATAGCACCAGCCCAACCACCTTGGCCGGGCCGAACCGGCCGACGGTTCTGATCATCGCGACGACGCTGCCCGTGGAGCCGGCACGTGATCCTCAGCGAGCATGGCGGTCATTGTTCCCCATGCGTTGGGTGTGAGGATGTGGCGATGCACGGTTCGGGCCTCGCCGCGGTGTTCGCCCTGGGAGCGGCCCTGCTGATCGCCGTCGGCGATGTCTTCCAACAGCGATCGGCCCAGGACGTCACCGACGAGCCGGTCGGCCATGTCGCGCTCCTGCTGCGCCTGCTGACGAACAAGCGGTGGTGGCTGGGAAGCCTGCTGGCGGCCGCGGGTTTCGGGCTGCAGGCCGCCGCCCTGGGGTTGGGCTCGGTCGTGCTGGTGCAGGCACTGCTGGCCACCTCGGTGGTCTTCGCGCTGCCCCTGAGTGCCCGCTACGCCGGGCGGCGGATCACCGGCCGCCAATGGCTCTGGGCGCTGCTGCTGGCCGCCGCCGTGACGGTGATCGTCACAGTGGGTGAGCCCACCGAGGGCCAGTCCCGCGCCAGCCTGCGGACGTGGGCCCTGGTGATCGCCTGCCTGGGTCCGGTGATCGTGCTGTGCCTGGTGATTGCCCGGCTGCGGGCCGGCCGGCCGGTGGCGGCGGTGCTGCTCGGCGCGGTGTCGGGCTCGCTGTGGGGAGTGTTCGCGGTCCTGACCAAGGGCCTGGTCGACCAGCTGGATCAGGGCATCGCCGTCCTGCTCACCACCCCCGAGTTGTACGGGTGGGTCCTGGTGGCGCTCACCGCTACGACGTTGCAGCAGTCCGCCTTCCGGGCGGGGTCGATGGCGGAGTCCCTGCCGGCCGTCTCCGCCAGCGAACCGTTGGTTGGATCGATGCTGGGGATCGTGGTCCTCGGGGAGTCCCTGAATCCGAGCAGAACCGGTTCGATCGGCCTGGCCCTCGCGGTCGTCGCGATGCTGGTGGCGATCGTTGCCCTGGCCCGCAGCGAGGCCGTCGCGCAACCCGCGCCCACCTGATCGAGAGGCGACGGTGGACGCCCGCACAGGGTTCCGCAATTGAACTCAACGTGAACCTAACAGGTGATTTTAGCAATTTCACATCCCTATGATCGTGCTGTCCGCTAGAAATACAGCGCGTGCCGTTTGACGCGGTTTTTCCCAGCAAGCGACAGGAAATACGTGACGACGACAGACGGCGGAGACGAGCGGATCGATCGGCGAGGCAGGTCGTCAGCAAATAATCTGTCCGATGAGTCAGTCTCCGACGAGGCTGTTCTCCGGCTTGCCGAAGTTCACGCTGCGGGTCCGACAGGCCACCGTCGACCGGGTGGCACCACAGAGTTCAGACGCCGGCCCGAGTACGGCCGCCCGGGCTGAAAGGCCGTCGCGCGGGCGACGGCCAGGAAATCACGAGAAAAAACAGAAGGAGCAGTTTTCATGTCCACCAAGAGCCACGAGATCGTCGTGCTGTTCGACACGGTCGCCGCTAGCCGCCACGCCGAAAAAGCCCTCGAAGCCGCCGGTTTCGCCGACCCCGATGTGAACACCCTGGACCGCGACGCCATCGTCAAGGCCGCGGGCCGCGCCGGAATCGGACCCGCCCTGTGGCGTCGGCTGTTCGGCCAGGAGGTCAAGCTCTACGAGGGCGCTGCGTACGAGAAGGCTCTGGCCAAGGGTGGCGCCATCTTGACCGTCCGGATCAAGAATGACGCCGAGGCCGAGAAGGCCGAGGAGATCCTGGCCCAGCACAACCCGGTCGACCTGGAGGCTCGCGGTGCGGG
>CAIRCP010000211.1 GCA_903877095.1 uncultured Actinomycetes bacterium
ACCCGCCCCGACAACTGCGACCCCAGCACACCTCCGAGCCCGCCACCCACAGCACCGAAACTGTCAGCGCCACCGCGTAGCATCACCCACCGAAGCAAGAACCTGCGCCCGCCGATTTACACCGCAATCTGGACGCCACCGCACCCTGGGTCCAGGTGATAGTGCTGGATTCATGGGTGCGGCAGTCCTGTCGCCATCGAGTGGTGAGGCGTGAAGCAGTCACGAAGAATACCGAGCAGTGGTCGGATTAGCATTTCCCGGATGCCTCCCAGCCCGGAGTTGCACGTCCTGCTGACCGACACCGCACCACCGGGGTCCGCGGGCGCCGCGGTGTGCGCCTGCGCGCTGAGCCACGGATTCGAGGCCGAACGCGCCACCCGTCTTCAAGTCGTGGTGGAGGAGCTGATCCGTGAGTCCCGGATGCGCGAGGCCGCCACGGGAACACCGGGTGACGTGAGCGTGGACGTGGCCTTCGACGGGATCAGCCTGGACGTCGAAGTGGTTGATCACCGGCTGCCGCTGCGCCCCGAGCAAGCCCGCCACCTGCCCTCGCGTCGCCTGCTGGCCCTCGGATTCGTCGACCATCTGAGCATCGGCTTCCGGGGCGCGACCGGGAACGTGGCCAGCTGCCGCCTGACCGCGGCTTCCGCTCATCCCGACGACCTGATCCACGCCGAGATCCTCGAGCCCGACGCGCCCGATGCGCCCGCAGTCGAGCAGGGGGAGATCGACGTCCGCCTGATGACGGCGGCCGATGCCGACGGTCTTGTCCAATGTGTGTTCCGCTGCTACGGCTACACCTACCCCAACCCGTCGATGTACCAGGCCAGGGCCATCCGCCGCCAACTTGAGTCCGGCTCGATGATCTCGGTGGTGGCCGTCGCGCCCTCCGGTGAAGGGGGATGGCGCGCTCGGCGGCGATCTCCTCGCGCTTGAGCGAGAGCCGCTCGGCCAGATGATGCCCCCGGTAGCGGGGGTCGACGATCATCTTGCCCGCCTCGGGGATGACGTCGCCCGGCCGGTCGAACGTGCAGGCGACGTGGCCGACCACGGGTAGACGACGTTGCGTACCCGCAGTTCGACCGGGGTCCGCAGGTAGTCGGTCCAGAAATACTTTTCGGGGGTTCCGAACGGATCGAACATCGCGCTGGCGCAGTACCTGTCGGCGTCGAAGCACCAGTCCAGAAGCGCAGTGTCCGATACGCGGCCCCGTCCAGTCATGGCGGCGACGCCGCCGATGATGGCGTCCCAACCGGCTATGCCGGTCAGTCCGGGATCGCGGTGGATGGCGTCCACCGCATCGATCGCGGCCGTGCGCCTGCTGCGGATCACCACCTCCCGCAGCTGTCTGGCGGCGAAGTGCCAATCCGGACTATCGAGTCCTCCGCGGGTCATCTGGCCCCGCGCGGCCTCCGCGCGGCACACTGAACCCC
Source organism: uncultured Actinomycetes bacterium (assembly GCA_903877095.1). Lineage (GTDB taxonomy): Bacteria > Actinomycetota > Actinomycetes > Mycobacteriales > Mycobacteriaceae > Mycobacterium. The sequence goes on from CAIRCP010000211.1 coordinate 1,434, forward strand.
ATGCCAGAGCTGGTGATCGCAGCTAACCCTGAGACGGACTCGCGGCTGCCGTTCCTGTTGCGGGTGCCCCTGCCCGGCGGCGATCTTCTCTTCCGCACGTCGGGCACCTGGCCGCGGGAGAAGGCGCTGTTCGCACATCTCATGCCGCTGGATGAGTGGCCCGAGGACCCGGTGATCATCGAACAGGTCCGGTTGCGGTCCTGCCAGCGGCGCGGCGCGGCCATCGACGTCATCGCCGACCGGTCCCGGCACAACCGCTCCCAGTTGGTGTTCACCCAGGCCCGGGGCCGCGACGTGGTGTTCTGGCAATCCCCGCGCACCCGCAAGCAGGCACGCCCCAACGTCCGGACCCCCACCGCCCGCGCCCAGGGCATCGAGGGCCTGCGGATCGTCGTCGACAGCCACGAGCAGTACCCCTACCGATTCGCCGGCCAGCAGGTCAGCACCGTCAAACAGGCGCTGCCGTGCGGGGACTACGGGATCGTCGACGACGGACGGCTGATCGCCAGCGTGGAGCGAAAGTCGTTGGCTGATCTGGCCTCTGGACTCACCAGCGGCAAGCTGCGCTATCAGGTCGCCGATTTGGCCGCGCTCCCGCGCGCCGCGGTGGTGATCGAGGACCGTTACTCGCAGGTATTCAAGCTCGACTGGGTCCGGCCGGCGGTGGTTGCCGACGGACTGGCCGAACTGCAGGTCCGCTGGCCCAACGTGCCCCTGGTGTTCTGCGAGACCCGCCCGCTCGCCGAGGAGTGGACCTACCGGTTCCTGGCCGCCGCCCAAGCCTGGGCTGTGACCGAAGAAGCTGTTGCGCAACGGATCTCGCCGGTGCGGGTCGACATCGTTGTCCTGGGTGAAGCAACCTCGGAACCGTCCACCGCGCAGGTCCGCGCCTGGGCCCGCGACGCCGGCTTGTCAGTCCCTGACCGCGGCAAGCTACGCCCGGAGATTTGGTCGGCCTGGCGCGACGCCCACCCGCAGCCCCCGAACTAGTTGCTCACCTCCGGTTTCCCAATCCGCCGCCCCCCAGCTACGTTGGTGACGACGTACCGCGAACCCGTGAGGTAGCACTCCTCGCGCAGGTCTCTTCACTTCAGCTAATCAGCCGACCGCTCGGCGGAGCGTTGGTTCCGTCGGCGCCCGAAAGGCACACCGTGATCAGCCAAACGCCCGTGTCGGCGTCAGCGTGCTCAGTGGATTCGTTCACACGTTCCGCGTGGACCTCTTTCGCAACAGGGGAGTGCCGTATCCGTGGCTGAAGGAATCGGGGACCGTGCGGTTCAAGCTCGATCATCCGTGGCCGCAGCCGTCGCCGATCTCGGCGAAAATGCCGTACGCGGTGCTGCACGTCGCCGGCGACGAACTGCAGGAGTTCCTGGCGACGATCGTCGCCAGGTTCGAACGCCAGGTGAAGGTTTCGTGGCTGTCGGCGGTCGGATATCTGCAGCGCACGCCCAATCTCGACTGTCCTGATGACGCCACCTTCGTCCGCTACCTCACGCGGTCGATCTACGCCTACTTCCTGACCGACACGCTCGACGCCGCCGATCTGGAGATCCTGGCGAAGAACGGCATTTCCTCCGATGCGGTGTGGAAGTCAGACCTCGCGCCGGCCAGTACGGTCGACACCCTGCCGGGCCTGTATTGCACCGGCTCGGTCTGCTATTTCCGCAAGACCGAGGCCGGGGAGTTCGAGATCCTCGGTGTCGCCATGCTGGACAAGGAGTTCGCCCACGGCGAGATGCTCCGGCCGACCGACGGCAACAGCTGGCTGCGCGCGAAAATGCATGTGCTGCAGGGCGCCACCTACTGCTTGGTGTTCCTCACCCACCCGAAGTGCCACTTCCCGATGGACGCCGTGATCGCGGTGACCAGGACCATGGTTCCCAAGGGCCACTGGCTGTCCAAGCTGCTTGAGCCGCATATGTACATGCAGTTGCCGCTGGATTACTCCGTCCTGCACATCAAAAACAGTCCGGGCTTCAACGATCCGCGGCTCTACTACACCGCGTTCAGCGGCGTGGGAGCATCGCACTACCGGATGGTCGAGTTCTCCTACTCCGGTATGCCCGGTCACGCCGCCCATCCGCCGTACACATTCGGCTATCTGCTGGACTCGACCAAGACCGAGTATCTGGCCTTCCTGCGTGGCTATTACGAGATCATCCTCGGGTTCGTCCGCACGATCGTCGCCGACGCGCAGATCGACGACGTGGTGCGCGACTGGGTGGCGCAGTGCTCGCACTATCCGCGCGGGTTCAGCGACGGGTTCACCGGTCCCGCGGGGACGGTCGACAAGGACGAGCTCGCGCGGTGCCTGGCGATGATCATCTGGAACTGCTCGATCGTGCACAGCGCCGACCATCGCGAGCTCTACGCGATTCCCATGGAGCACAAGCCCACTCGGCTGCGTGTCCCGCCGCCGTTCACCAAGACCGAATGCACCTTCGACGAGCGCGAACTCACCCAGGTCGATGACCGTCTGCGCAACTACATGTGGCACGAGATGTACGTACGGCCGTGGCCCTTGAAGAAGCTGGTCGACGTGGACTACGAGTTCGCCGATCCGGCCATGCAGCAGGCCAACCGGGACTTCGTCGAAGCGCTGATCTCCTACGACGCCAGTCTGACCGACAACGACTACGCCACCCTCGACGACATGGCGACCAGCATTCAGTGGTAGGGGAACGCGTTGGCCTTCACTGCGGCCGACTGTTTGTGTTTGACGTGCACGATGTAGGCCGTCTGGTAGGTCAGCGCCAACGCCAGGACTGCGAGCTGGACGATAAGATACGTCAGCTGACCCGGACCTGGGTAGGCGATCTGGACCGCGCCGAGCAGGGCCATGACCAGTAGCGTGGCCGCCCAGAAACTCGTCAACACGAAACAGGTGCGCACAAAGGGCACCGATTCAGACTCACCGGCAGGCGCGTCGGCACGGGCATACGCCTCGACGAATGGCCGGTCCAGGATCATCGAAAGCATAACGGCGAGAAAGAGTATCCCCGAAGGGAAGATACCGAGGTGTCGAATGAACCAAGGGTTCTTCATCCACGCCGCGAGAACGAGCGCGACAGCGAAGAAGGCGCCAGTCGCCCACAACATCGTGCCGCGCGTGAGCCGCGCCCACGCCATGACGATCAGCAGAACGGTGCCCGTGCACAGGCCGATCTGCAGCCGCACCAGCGAATGTCCCAGGGAGATGAACCAAAATGCGAAGAGGGGCGCGAGAGACACCACGATCTTGAGGGTCTGTTTGAGACTGCTGCGGGTGACGTCATCGATTGTCGGTAGCCCTAATCGCTGTCTCGGCGCATGTCCGTCCACGCGGTGTCCGTCCTCTGTCGTGCCCAGGGAATAGCGTTGCCGGACCGGTTTTCCCGACATCTCAGTGTTGGTTGCGGCAATCCCGCGTGGGTAGGGGCGAAGGTCCCTCCGCGTTACCGGGCGCATCCACGTTGCCGATGGTCCATGTCGCGGGATGTGGCATCTCGCACATACTGATGGCTGTGGACGCGATATCTATTCAGGACCGGCTCTTTCCGACCATGACCTGCTTCGGTTGCGGACCGGCCAACCCTCGCGGGTTGCGCCTGAAGAGCTACCTCGGAGACGGATGCGTCACCGCGACTTTCGTGCCGTGGCCGGAGCACGACAACGGATTAGGTTTCCTTAACGGCGGCATCATCGCCACCGTGCTCGACTGCCACACCGCCGCCGGCGTCCTCAATGAGGCCTCGGCGCAGGGATGGGAGGCCGCCCCGGGCGCCTTACTCCCTTTCGTGACAGCCGGCATAGACGTCCGATACCAGCGCCCCAGCCCGCTAGACAGCGCCGTCGAGCTCCGCGCCGTCGTCATCAAATCCACCGAAGCTGAAATCGTCTGCGATGCGGAGCTGCTGTACGACGATAAGATCCGCGCCACGGGTCGCGCGGTCTGGAAACGCTGGCGATCTCGTTAATCTCCTCGTCACGGCGTCCGTACGCTCAGGTATCGCTGGGCGGGGATTCGCGCGCAGGGGAGTGTGGCGATCGTGGTGCAAGCGGATCCCACGGCGGCGATGCGTGAGCTTCCCGTTGCGAGGGATGTCCTTCTCGGCGAGGGACTCGGGCCGACATTTGTTGACTACATGTCCAACTGGAGAGGGTTCGTCGCCGGCTGACGGACGATGGCGAATGTTACTGAGGCTCAACCACTGGCCCGGCGGGCAGCTGCCACCCGGCTGGTACTGAGGATCACGGCGTCGTGGGGACCAGTTCGGCGATGTCGGGGTGCAGTGCGACGAGGCCGCGGTCAAAGGTCGCAAGCCTGCCCCGGTTGGCCCTCGCCAATTGGGCTAGGTAGCTGTCGGTCACCTGACGATGGCCGATCACACCCTGGAGTTCGAAATCGGTGAAAGAGACGCTGTCAGGCCAGAATTCATGCCGCGCGCTTTGGGTCATGGCAACGACGACCGCTCGGGCGTCCTCGGCGTTCTGCCCCGCTCTGATGAGAAGTCGAACAAGGCTGCCTTGAGTGATCGGGCAGGTGGCGAACGAACCGTCCAATCGGGCGAACCAGCTTTCCGCCGGGTCATGATGGACGTGGTCGGAGACGACCAGAGCGATCAAAACGTTCGCGTCCAGGAGCGTTGTCACTCCTGGTCGTCCAGTGAGCGGACGTCCTCGGTGGTCACCACACTGCCGAGTGTGACGACCGGCAAGCCCGTCTTAGGGCTGCGGGACAGCGCTACCGCAGCATCGGAGTGCAGCCCACGCCGCATCAGATCGGCGACAGTGTCGCTGAAGGTGCGGTGAGTATCGCGGGCGATGGCCCGCACCTGTCGGTGCAAGTCTTCGGGGAGATCCACCGTCGTGCGCATCATAGCATCATAGCAGCAAGGCATCACAGTGCATACGTCTGCGGGGTTGGACGGCGCGCGGCGGCCACGCGGCGCGCGGGTAGCAAAAAAGGGCTTCAAATGATGCTAAGGGAGGTGCGACATGCGGACCACGGTCACGATCGACGACGAGCTGCTCGCCAGGGCTGCCAAAACTGACCGGAGTTCATGAGAACGCCGCACTGTTGCGCCAAGGGATCGTTGAACTGCCCGGCTCGGACGCGGCCCGGCGCCACACCAGGCTCATCCGTACCACTTCGTCGCGCCGCGCCGCAGGGCTGGATAGAACTGTCGGGGCAGCGGCTTATCGTGCTCCCATGCAGGGTTTGACTTACCCGACTATCGCGCTCGACCGCGCGGCTGTCCGGCTGGGCTGGGATACGTTTCGTCGTGGCACCGAATACGCCCGCGCCGGGCGCGTCGTGAAGTGCCAGTGGAGTCCGGATTCCTGCACTTTGTTAGGCGCGGTTCGCGGCAGTCGCGCCCGCTCCTACACCACCTACGTTCGCCTTGGCCGCGAACCGGCAGGCACCTTGGCATTCGCGGGCGGACGGTGCACGTGCCCGATGGGGGTGGACTGCAAACACGTGGCGGCCCTGCTGGTAGCGGCCTGCACCCGCGAGATATCCCCACCGCGTGTCACCTGGCAGCAATCGCTGGAGGCGCTCCTGCCCGAGCCCGGCCCGGTCGGCCGGGCAACCGTGGCTGCGCCGGCCGCCATTGCGCTGGGCATCGAGCTGGACCTGATCGCCGCTGGCGACTCGGCGACACTGCAGGC
>CAIRCP010000212.1 GCA_903877095.1 uncultured Actinomycetes bacterium
CGAGCGCTCAAACGACACCTCGCCGGACACCTCTGGCGCCTCATGCTCGCCGACGAAACGCGCGCCTCCCGAGCATCTTCGAAAGTAGCGGCAAATGCCTCTTGACAAATAGAGAGGCACCACGGAACTCGGGACATCCTCTGAGGACCTGGGGGACGGTGGTCGGGGTTTTCATGCCAGACCTGACGGGTTGTTTTGCACTGTTACACCGGCGATCATGATTCCCTGATTCTCTCCCGAAGTTCTACGGATCGAGAACGTGAAGGATCTCGTCAGCGAACCAACGATGTCGCGTACCGGGTCCCTCCCCGACCTCGCGGACGATCCCTTCCGACGTGAGTGTTCGGAGAAGGTTGGTCGCTCCAGGCTGACTGACACCCAATCTGTTCTGGACCTCCCGCACGGTCATGATGGGATTCGCAAACAATAGGTCCGCCACTTCGATCGCGCGACTGCGACTACGTTGCAAAGTCAATCGATACTTCTCTCGGAGGTCGGCCAGGCTTTCTGCGCGGCTGACTGCGTCGGTTGCCTGTCCGGCGATTCCGGCAAGGAAGAAATCCAGCCATTCATCGATCTGCCCACGCTCACGGACGAGCTGCAGCCTGTCGTAGTACTCCTCTTTGCGCTGGTCAAAATAGCTGGAGATGTAGAGGAGGGGCGCTGGGAGCCTGCCACGGTCACCGAGATACAAAATGATGAAGAGGCGACCTATACGGCCGTTACCGTCGAGGAATGGGTGGATCGTCTCGAATTGGTAGTGCAATAACGCGCAGCGAATCAGGAGCGGCAGCTCGGGCTCGTCGTCGTGGAGATATTTCTCCCAATCGTCAAGGGATGTCCACATGTTGTCTACGGCGGGCGGAACGAAACGAGCGGTTCTGGGTTGGTTATCCGGGGAGGAAATCCAATTCTGCGTCAGCCGGAAATCGCCCGGCGTCCGCTCGTGGCCGCGTACGCCGGTCAGCAAGATCCGGTGCATCTCCTTGATAAGCCTCAGCGAGATCGGGAACCCCTCGTCAATGCGGTTCAGGCCGTGGCGGAGCGCAAGGATGTAGTTGCGAACTTCCTGGACGTCGGCTCGTGCAGATCTACCGGTCACGGCAGCATCAAACATCTCCGTGACCGATGCTTGTGTGCCCTCGATTCGGGAACTGGCGACGGCTTCTCGCGTGACGTAGGCGTTCACCAGCAGGTGCGGGTCGGGAAGTAGCCGGCCAGCCCCGGCGAGGCGGCCGAGCGCCGCATCGGCTTCCGATAGAAGCATGATGGTTCTCGGTTTCAGCACCAACCGGCGGGGAACAGGCGCGGGCACGAATGCGTGGTAGGCGGCAGAGCCGCCAGTTGAAACGGCATGGCCCCAGTCGGGAGCTACAAATCTCGTTGGGTCCACGAGGCCAAGGTATAACAAAACGCGGTTTCACTTATAGGTTGGGCCGGAACCTGCAACGGTCGTTTGGTTTCGCCGATTGGCTCGGTGTAGATCGCGGTTGGGCGCGCCTCGACTGCGGAGGCGGTGGCGCTCTTTCGGCCGGCTTCGGTCCGCCGTTTGGGGGACGGCAACCGTCCACCCGGGAAGTATCCGGTCGATCGACGGTCTTGCCCGAGGGTCTACCGCATCCTTGAGGGCAGCGGGATCGCGCAGGGCATGCCCTGAAACCGGAAGGAGAGACGCGCATGAGCAAGATCGCTGTGGGCGCAACCGAGATCGTCAACGAACTGTTTCGCGCCATTGACGCCAGGGACGCTGCCGCCGTCGCCGAACTTCTCACCGATGACGCGGCGATGGCTGATGAAATGTCGAAGGGCTGGGTGCGCGGCAAGGCGCAAATCCAGGAGTTCGTGGCGACTTCCTTTGCCGCGGAGGGGAACTGGTTGATCTCGGTGATGCAGTCGTCCCCGCTCGCGGATGACTGAGGCGGCGAAAATTCCGGCCGGCGCAGCAGGTGCCCGCTATGCGACCCCGGTATCCGGCTGAGCATTGGCCCGCACCGTTTCGAGGATGCCGACGATGTTGTCCACCTGGTCCTCGGTGAAGATCGACTCCGGGCCGGTTGCGGCGAGGTCGGTGAAGGGTGACTCGTAGAGCCGAGCCGTTTCCATGACCCCGTTGCGCGTCAACTCGCCGATAATCTCGTTTACGAAGTGAATCTGGTTGGCGTTGAACCGGCTTCCGTCGAGGTAGTCCGCGAAAACCTCCAGTGCCGCTTGGTGATCCAGGCCGACGAGGGACCGGATGAACAGCCCGAGGCCATTCGAGTCTTCCTTGGCCTGGGCGATGGCGTGGGCGTCACCGGCGCCGCTGTCGAGCAGCATCTTCTCCAGAGCCTGAAGGTCATCGGGGGTGAGGGCCTTGTTGCGGCGCAGCCGCTGCAGGGCGACGTGATCCTCCTGGGCCTTGAGGTAGGCAGCGGCCTTGGCGCGGAAGCGCTGAAAGTCGATGCCCGCCTTGAACACCGGCAGGTCGACGGCGACCGGGTCGGACAACTCGTCCTGAAACGAGGTGTAGACGGCGTTCTTCTTCACCTTCTCCAGGAACTGCAGCAGCCCGCGCAGCCGGCGGCGGGCGACTTCGAGCATGGGCAGGGTGACGTCGACCCACCACTCGTCGCTGGCGACCTCTTCAAGCAGTTCGTGCTGGGCGACCACCGACGGGATGGTGGTGTTGCCGACCAGCCCGGTGGCGATCTGCTGCACCTGCTCGCGTAGCCGTTCCGCGACCGCGGTGTCGCCCTGAAGCTGGGCGAGTTGGCGGCGCAGCATCAACAGGTCGAAGCGCTTGGCGTCTTCGTCGTTGTCCCTGTGGGTCGAGGGCAGGCCGGCCAGACTCTCGGCGATCTGTCCGGCGGCCTCCATAGTCAACGGGGTCCAGGCCGGCCACTGCGCGTACCGCTCGACCAGCCGGCGGTGCGGCCGAACCAGGAAGTTGTCCAACGTCATTGCGGTGACGGTGTCGTGCAGGTGCCGGGCGATGTCGAAGCGCAGGCCCTGCTCGGTCTCGATGCCCGATCCTTGCGCGGGTTCGGTGCCGACGGGCTTGGCGTGGACGTCGAGTTCGGCGATCAGACCCAGCCGCGTCTCGAACAGCCGCTGATTGAGCGACTTCTGTTGGGAGCCTTCCGAATCGGGAAGGTCACTGCTGAAGAACTCCAGGTTGCCGCAGAAGTCGAAGACGTAGAAGTTGGTCTTGTCCTTGCCGGGGCCGAACAGGTCGGGGCGCAACCGGGTGCCGCGTCCGATCATCTGCCAGAACTTGGTCTTGGAGCGCACCGGCTTGAAGAACACGAGGTTGACCACCTCGGGGACGTCGATGCCGGTGTCGAGCATGTCCACCGAGATAGCGATGTGGGGTGCCTTGCCGGGGATGGAGAAGTCGTCGATGAGGTCCTGGGCGTAGCTCATGCCGTGGGTGATGACGCGGGCGAAATGCCCGGCGTATTCCGGGTACTGGATGTCGAAGCGCTGCTGGATGAACTCGGCGTGGCGCTGGCTCTTGGCGAAGATGATGGTCTTGCCCAGCCGGTCGCCGTCGCTGACCTTGTGGCCCTTGGCCATCAGGGTTGCCAGCACCTGGTCGACGGTGTCCTCGTTGAACAGGAAGCGGTTGATCTCGTCGGCGGAGACCTCATCGGGTGGGCCGTCCTCGCCCCATTCCAGGGCGTCCCACTCGTCCTTCTCGTCCTCGGAGAGGTCGGCGTACCTGATGCCCTGGCGCAGGAACTTGGTGCCGACGGACACCCCGACGGCCGGCACCAGGAAGCCCTCTTTGACAGCGTCTTCCAGGCTGTAGGCGGCGGTGGGCATGCCGTCTTCGAGGTGGAAGAGCCGATAGGTGTTGTGGTCGACCTGGTCCTTCGGCGTGGCGGTGAGCCCGACGAGCAACGAGTCGAACCAGGAGAAGATGGAGCGGTATTTCTGGTAGACCGAGCGGTGCGCCTCGTCGATCACGACCAGATCGAAGTAGCCCGGCCCGAAAAGCCGTTGGCCCGACTCGGGGTCGTCGATGAGGTTCATCATCGTCGGGTAGGTGCAGACGTACACCCGACCGTCGGCGACCTTCTCGGTCAGCAGGTTCACCGTGGTGGCATCGGGCAGGTGCTTCTTGAAGGCGTCGCCCGCCTGTTTGACCAGCGCGGTGCGGTCGGCCAGGAACAGCACCTTCTTGACCCAGCCGGCCTCCATCAACTGCTTGACCAACGCGATGACGGTGCGGGTCTTGCCCGCTCCGGTGGCCATCACCAGCAGCGCCTCGCGCTCCTTCTGCATGAAGGCGTCGCCGATGGCGCGGATCGCGTGGTGCTGGTAGTGCCGCTCGACGATCGCGGAGTCGATAGCGAACTCGCCCAACGGCTTTCGGGCGTGACGGCGGTGGATGAGCAGCTCCAACTCGCTGCGGGTGTAGAAGCCCTGGACCTCACGCGGCGGGTAGCCGGCGGCGTCGTCCCACAGCCAGTGCTCGTAGCCGTTGGTGTAGAAGATCACCGGACGGCGCCCGAACATCGCCTCCAGACGGTCGGCGTAGAGCTTGGCCTGCTGCTGGCCGAGTTGCGGGCTCTTGGAGGTGCGCTTGGCTTCTACGAGAGCGAGGGGCAGGCCGTCGGCTCCCCACAGCACGTAGTCGACGTAGCCCTTGCCGCCGGCAGTGGGCATGCCGGTGACTTCGAACTCCCGGTCCCGCGGCTCGTCCAGCGGCCAACCGGCCTCGGCCAGCATCAGGTCGATGAAGGTGTCGCGGGTCTGGGCCTCGTCGTAATCCCGATCATCGACAACGGGATTGGCCGCCTGGGCCGCCGCGATCTGCGCCACCAGTTCGGCGATCCGGGCATCCTTGGCCGCGGACTCCTCGTCCTTCTCGGCGAGGACCTTGGCGTGGGCGGCGTCCTGCTCGGCGAATTTCTTCGCGAGCTGCGCCACCTCATCGCGGGTCAGCGGGGCGGACTTCTTCGCCAGCGCCGGGTCGAACACCGCCGCCGTCGGCGCCGCCTTCGGATACGGCGAATGGTGCAGCACCGCCCACACCATGATGTGGTGCAACTCCCGCAGCGCGTCCAGCGCCCTCGACGGGGCGACCGGCTTCTGATCATGCACCGCGGCATTGCCCAGTTGCCGTAGGAGATTCATCTTCCTGACGATGCCCAGCCCGACCTTGGCCTTGAACCCCGAATCGTTGATCCGCGCCGCCAGGTCATCAGTGTACGGAACCGCAAGCCCCAGAACGTCATACAGATAGTCGACCAGAGCCTCCACCGCCCGACGGCTGTAGATGCACGCCGCCCGCGGGTCACTGAGCGCGTAGCCCTCCGCACGGGTGCAGTCGGTGTGGGTCTCCGGCCACTCCACGGCCCGAAGAAACCCGAAGTTAGACATCAGCTTCCACTCCTCATAGCTGACCGGAGAACGCGCGGGACTGGAGGGAGGCGAAGAGGGACGCCTTTGCGCCGAGTCCGCGTCGAACTTGGTCGGCCTGCGTGGCGATGCCTGTAAGCAAGGCGGCTATCCCTAGCAATCGCTGTTTATCAGGCACCCGAACGAGGGTTTCGCCCAGCTGCTTGATGTTTAAAGTGGGCTGAGAAACGGTCCGGAGCTCATTTGTGAAATACCGCTGTACCTGCACCGTCTTCAGGTAGGCGGCGACATAATTTCGAAGCAGCGGATCGGAGATGGGAATGCGCGCAACAGCTCTGGCGACATTGCTCCCCACGTCATCTTGGCCAGCGACTGCCACAACGCCAATTGAACCGACGCAGCTGACGAGCACCTCGGTACCCCTGATGCGGGAACGCCGATAGTCACGTTCTATGGCCGGGTCTATCAGTTTCAAACCGGACCGATCCACTCGCCCCTCATTTAAGTCGGAAACGCGGATCAACGGGACACCGCCGACGAAGTCGGAGCCGGGCTGGACCACGCCATAGTTCAGTCGGTCATGCTGATCAACGATGTCTGCAAGCTGGCACTCAGTTCCGGCTTCTTCACTGAGGAAAGAAGCCAGTACCGACGTCCTGAGCGATTCGAAATGGGTCAGCAGCGACGCACTCTGAGAACAGATCGTATCGGCGTGGTCCAGGATCGCGGCGATCCGGCGCTGTTCATCAAGCGGCGGCAGGGGGACGGGCAACTCCTCACAGCGGCGGAGGTTGAGATTCGCAATATTCGTCGTCTGATTGGCAGTGTTTCTCAGAGCGACCTGGATTCGGGGTGAAGACAGCCAGAGATACAGATACCGAGGGTCGAGATGCTTGGAAGAGGCTCGCAGGCCGGTAACGAAGCCCCCAACGGCGTGAGTTCCCGAGAGGCGGGGAACCCAGCAGCACTTTCCGACCAGCGACCAACTGTTGGCGCTAGAGATGACTATGTCACCCTCGCGGATCAGTTGTTCCTCGCGCCGGACGAGTTCCGCTGGAACGAATACAACATCACGCATATCGAGTTCGCGCTGAACATTTTTTGTCCTCACAACACCTACACATCCGGGTGAGGACGGGTCCTTGAGATCACCCGGCTTGTAGGCCACTCCACGAATGAAGGCCGCAACCTCTCCCAGCGGCACCGTCTTCACGACAGCAGCGCCTTCAACTCCGCGAGCCCCATCTGAATCTCCGCTTCTAGGGCGCTGCTGATGTAGTGAGCCCGTGGCGGGGCGGCGATTCGGGCCGTGGCCCGGATTGGGCTTTCGGGTGCCGAGATTGGGCTTCTGCGGCGGCCAGGGCCGGCGCTCTGGTGGCCGGTGGGCCTGGGTTCAGGCC
>CAIRCP010000213.1 GCA_903877095.1 uncultured Actinomycetes bacterium
CCGGGATCGACCGAAACACACTGAATCAGTGTCCACCTGATGCTGCCACCACACCACCGGTAAACGCCCCAGACCAACGCGACATACCAGCAATTTTCCAACCCCACAGAGGAGCGAAGCGCCCCTGCCCAGCTACCGTGAGCTGATGGACCAGCGGCCGGCACTGCAACTCAGCGACGACGAATGGCGTCAGCGCCTGACGCCCGCGGAGTACCACGTGCTGCGCCAGGCCGGCACCGAGCGTCCGTTCACCGGCGAGTACACCGACACCAAGGCGCCCGGGGTCTACGAATGCCGGGCGTGCGGGGCCGAATTGTTCCGCAGCACAGAAAAATTCGAATCGCACTGCGGGTGGCCTTCGTTCTTCGACCCGGCCCGGTCCGAGGCGGTGATTCTGCGGACGGACGACACGCTGGGCATGCGCCGCGTCGAGGTGCTGTGCGCCAACTGCCACAGCCATCTCGGGCATGTGTTCTCCGGCGAGGGCTACCCCACTCCCACTGACCAGCGCTACTGCATCAACTCGATTTCACTGCGACTGGCGCCCCGAGACTGAGCACCTCGGCGGTCGGCACGCGGTCGCCGGCCAGGGGGAGCGTCACGGCCGGGGTCACGGCAGCCTGCTGACCAACTCCTCAACGCCGACCCGCGGTCCGGTGTAGAAGGGGATCTCCTCGCGGACGTGTAGGCGCGCTTCGGTGGCGCGCAGATCCCGCATCAGATCGACGATCCGGTGGAGTTCCGGCGCCTCGAAAGCGAGAATCCATTCGTAGTCGCCGAGCGCGAACGCGGGCACGGTGTTGGCCCGGACATCCTTGTAGCCGCGGGCGGCCATGCCGTGGTCGGCCAGCATCTTGCGGCGCTGCTCGTCGGGGAGCAGATACCACTCCAGTGACCGCACAAACGGGTAGACGCAGACGTAGTTGCCCGGCTCCTCGCCCGCCAGGAACGCCGGGACGTGGCTCTTGTTGAACTCCGCCGGCCGGTGCAGCGCCACGCTGCTCCACACCGGCGTGCAGGCCCGGCCCAGCGTCGTGGTGCGCCGGAAATCGCTGTAGAGCTGCTGCAGTGTCTCGACCCGTTCCGCGTGCGTCCAGATCATGAAATCCGCGTCCGCACGCATCCCGGCCACGTCGTAGAGACCGCGGACCACCACCCCGTTGTCCTCCTGCTGTTTGAGGAAGGTGGCAGTCTCGTCGGTCACCGCGGCCCGGGATTCCTCGTCGTAGCCGAGCATGCCGGGCCGTACCGCGAACGAGGAGAACATCACGTAGCGGACGGTGGCGTTGAGTGCGTCGTAGTCCAATCGCGCCATGGCGTCCATCGTGCCACGCCGCGGGACGACGAATGTCTCAGTCTCAGCCGACGGCCGCCACGACGGCGGCGGCGGCCCTTCCCGCCGCGACCAGGCACGCCGGGACCCCGACGCCGTCGAGGAAGTTGCCGGCCACCGCCAGCCCGGGGGGCAGCCCGGCGCGGATCTGGGCGGCCAGGTCAGCATGCCCCGGTCCGTACTGCGGCAGTGCGTCGATCCACCGGTGAACCACGACCTCGATGGGGTCGACGGCAATGCCGAACACCGTCATGAGGTCGTCGACGGCCCAGGCCCGCAACTCCTCATCGCTGACGGTGCGGGCCACGTCGTCGCCGAACCGGCCGAACGACAGGCGCAGCAGTTCCGCCTCGCCGCGGCGGCCCCACTTGCGGGTGGACAGCGTTATCGCCTTGGCGTGCAACGCTTCTCCGGAGGCGACCAGTACGCCCGACTGCGGGGGGAACGGAGTTCCGGCCGGTACGGCCATCGCCAGCACCACCGCGGAGGCCACCGGAATGCGCCCGACAACCGCAGCGGCGCGCGGTGCGATGTCGTCCAGCAGTGCCGCGGTCTGCGGGGCCGGCAGAGCCACCACCACACCGTCGGCCCGCCAGGTCTGGCCGTTGCCGTCGGCCACGGTCCAGCCGTTGACGTCGGCGAACATGTGGTCCACCGCGGTCGGCACCCAGGTAATCCCGCTGCGGGAGATCAACGCGTCCAGCAGCACCCGGTAGCCGCCTTCGACGGCGCCGAACACCGGCCCGCCCGTGGTGCCCGGCGTCGCCCGTCCGACCGCCGCGGTGAGGCTCTCCGCCCCGGCATCCAGGGCCGCGGCCACCGACGGGGCCGCCGAGCGGATTCCGATCGTGGCAGCCGAACCTGCGTACACCCCGGACAGCATCGGATCGACCGACCGGGTCACCACCTGCTCGCCGAACCGATCGGCGACCAGATCCCCGACCGAGGGATCGTCGCCCGGGCGCCAGGGCAGCGGGCGGTCGGGTTCGGCGGCGACCCGGGCGAGTGTCGCCTGATCCACCAAGCCCTCCAGCGACGCGGCCGAACCCGGAATGCCGTTCACCGCCCCAGCCGGCAGCGGATGCAACCTGCCCTCGCTGTAGATGGTCGGTCGCACACCGGTGGTGGTGATCTGGCGGTCAGCCAAGCCGAGCTCGCGCAACAGAGCCGGAACCTCCGGGCGGCGAGCGACGAAGGCTTCGGCGCCGATGTCCATCGGCTGGCCGGCCAGCGTCTCGGTGCGCAGTACGCCACCGAGCCGGTCGGCCGGGTCGAACACCAGGATGGCAGCGTCATCGCCCACGGCCGCCCGGATGCGGTAGGCCGCCACCAGACCCGAGATGCCGCCGCCCACGATGGCAAATGTGCGGGCTCCGCCCGCGACGGCAAATGTGCGGGCTCCGCCCGCGGCGGCAAATGTCCGGCTCACAACGAGTGCACCAGCGACACCAGGTCGGTCAGCACCCCCGGGTCGGTCTTCGGCAACACTCCGTGCCCGAGGTTGAAAATGTGTCCGACGGCCCCGGCGTCGACCGCCAGGCGGCCGTCGTCGACGACGTCGCGGGCGACCTTCTCGACCACCGGCCAGCCGGCCAGCAGGACCACCGGATCGAGGTTGCCCTGCAGGGCCTTGCCCGGTTCGATGCGCGCCGCGGCATCCGCCAGGGACGTCCGCCAGTCCACCCCGACCACCGTGGCGCCGGCCTGGCCCATCGCGCCGAGCAGTTCCCCGGTGTTGACGCCGAAGTGCGTCATCGGCACGCCGACGTCGGCCAGCGCGGCGAACACCCGGGTGCTGTGCGGCAGCACATAGTGGCGGTAATCGGCCAGCGACAGGGTTCCCGCCCAGGAGTCGAACAGCTGGATGGCATCGACGCCGGCGTCGAGTTGGACCCGCAGGAAGTCGATGGTCAGGTCGGCCAGCACCTCCATCAGTGCGTGCCAGGTCGACGGCTGGGCGAACATCATCGTTTTGGTGCGTTCGTGCAGCTTGCTGGGGCCGCCCTCGATCAGATACGACGCCAGGGTGAACGGCGCGCCGGCGAAGCCGATGAGCGGCACGTCGCCGAGAGCCTCAACAAGCAAGCCGATGCTGTCCGCTACCGCGCTCACCCGCTCCAGCCGAAGGCCCCGCAAGGCGGCCACGTCGGATTCGGTGCGCACCGGATTGGCGATCACCGGGCCGACATCCGGGACGATGTCGAGGTCCACTCCCGCTCCACGCAGCGGCACCACAATGTCGGAGAACAGGATCGCCGCGTCCACGCCGTGCCGGCGCACCGGCTGCAGGGTGATCTCGCAGATCAGCTCCGGGTCGAAGCAGGCCTCCATCATGGTGTTCTTTGCGCGCAACGCCCGGTACTCGGGCAGCGATCGGCCGGCCTGCCGCATGAACCAGACCGGGACGCGGTTCGGTGTGCGGCCCGTTGCGGCGGCCAGATAGGGCGCCTCGGGCAGGTGGCGACGGGTACTCATCGCAGACATCGTGCCACGCTCGACGGCCGCGACCGGCTGCCACGGGGAACCTGCGCGGCGCGCCTGACTGCGGCCGCTGCCCGATGGGGCTACCGTCGGTTGAGTGACCGATGCGGAGCCGACGCCGTTCCGTGAGGGCGTCGCGTCCATGAACGCCGCGAAGGTCAGGCCGGAGATCGAGTTGGGTCCGATCCGTCCGCCACAGCGGCTGGCCCCGTACAGCTATGCGCTCGGCGCGGAGGTTCGCCGGTCTGAGCTCGGCTCGGAGTCCTCGGAGGGCGACGCGTTCGGCCGGCTGATCCTGCTGCACGATCCGGACGGCGCCGACGCGTGGGACGGCACCATGCGCCTGGTCGCCTACATCCAGGCCGACCTCGACCCGCACGAAGCGTTAGATCCGCTGCTGCCCGAGGTGGCCTGGAGTTGGCTGGTCGACGCCCTGGCCGACCGCTCCGAGCACGTCACCGCGCTGGGCGGGACCGTGACGGCCACGACCTCGGTGCGCTACGGCGACATCTCCGGACCGCCGCGCGCCCACCAGTTGGAGTTGCGGGCGTCATGGACGGCCACCACGCCGGCGCTGGGCACGCACGTGCAGGCGTTCTGCGAGGTGCTTGAGCATGCGGCGGGCCTGCCGCCGGTGGGCGTCACCGATCTGAGCTCACGTTCCCGCGCCTGACATGCCGCACGACGACAACGACTCCCACCTGGACTCCGCCCCGGACTCCCCCGGCGCTGACCCCACGCCGGAGGGGCCGCCGCCCGTGGCACTGCTGTGCCCGGTCGGCGGGGTGCCTGACGTTTCGGTCGCCGCCGACGAAATCGCCGCCGCCGCAGAGACGTTGGCCCGTGGCAGCGGCCCCTTCGCCGTCGACGCCGAACGGGCGTCGGGCTTCCGGTATTCCAACCGGGCCTACCTGATCCAGATCCGCCGCAGCGGCGCCGGGACAGTGCTGATCGACCCGGTCAACCACGGCGGCAGCCCGATCGACGTGCTCAAGCCGGTCGCCGACGTGTTGAGTGCGGACGAGTGGATCCTGCACGCCGCCGATCAGGATCTGCCATGCCTGGCCGAGGTGGGACTTAGGCCGCCGTCGCTCTACGACACCGAACTGGCCGGCCGACTGGCGGGCTTCGACCGGGTCAATCTCGCCGCGATGGTGGAGCGCCTCCTCGGCCTGGGCCTGGCCAAGGGCCACGGAGCAGCGGACTGGTCCAAACGGCCGCTGCCCGAACCCTGGTTGAACTACGCCGCACTCGACGTCGAGGTGCTCATCGAACTGCGCGCGGCGATCTCGGAGGTGCTGGCCGCGCAGGACAAAACCTCCTGGGCCGCAGAGGAATTCGAACATCTGCGATGCGCGGAGAGCAGCCCGACGCGGCGGGACCGCTGGCGCCGCACGGCCGGCCTCCACAAGATCCGCACCCGTGCCGGGCTGGCGGCGGCCCGCGAATTGTGGACCGCGCGTGACCGCATCGCGCGCAGCCGCGATATCGCTCCGGGGCGGATCCTGCCCGATTCGGCGATCATCGCCGCGGCGGTCGCCGACCCCAAAACCGTCGACGAACTCCTGGCCCTTCCCGTCTTCGGCGGCCAGAAGCAGCGCCGAGGCGCACAGATCTGGCTCGACGCCCTCGCTGCCGCCCGCACCACCGATCAGCCGCCGGAGATCTCCGAGTCCCTCAACGGCCCGCCACCGCCAATGCGGTGGGCCAAGCGCAAACCGGAAGCCGCGGCGCACCTGGAAGCGGCCCGGTCGGCGCTGGCCGAACTGTCTGCGCGGGTCAGCGTGCCGGCCGAGAACCTGCTCTCCCCGGAGTTGGTGCGACGGTTGTGCTGGGACTGGCAGGACACCTCCGATACCGCCGCAGCGGTGGACGTTTTCCTGCGCGACGGCGGTGCACGGGCCTGGCAACGAAGCCTCGTCGTCCCCGTGCTGGCGCCGACCCTGAACCACGGAGTTAACTCAGGCGACCCTGCTGTTGGGCCACCGAGTCGTCGCGCACCGCCAGTGCCGCCACCCAGCCGGTGATCTGCCGGGCCACGTTCTGCTCGGTGAGGCCGACCTCGTCGAGCACCTCACTGCGTGCGGCATGGTCGATGAACCGTTGCGGCACACCGACGTCCCGGCAGGGAACGTCGATCTCGGCGGCCCGCAGCGCCGCAGAGACCGCCGAACCAACCCCGCCGCGCACCCCGTTGTCCTCGACGGTCACCACGAGCTTGTGTTCTTGCGCCATCGGTCGCAGACCCTCGGGAACCGGGATCACCCAGCGGGGGTCGACCACGGTCACCCCGATGCCCTGATTGCGCAGCCGGTCGGCCACCTTGATCGCCATCGGAGCGAACGATCCGACCGCGACCAGCAACACATCGTGGCCGAGTTCGGCGGACGGACGGACCAGGACATCGATGCCGTCGATCCGCTCCAGCGCCGGAATGTCTTCGCCCACATCGCCTTTCGGAAAGCGCAGCGCGGTCGGGCCGTCGTCGACCAGCAGCGCCTCACCGAGTTCCTCGCGCAACCGGGCGCCGTCGCGGGGGGCGGCCACCCGGATGCCCGGCACGATGTTGAGGACCGACAGATCCCACATGCCGTTGTGGCTGGCGCCGTCGTTGCCGGTGATGCCGGCCCGGTCCAGGACGATCGTGACCGGGAGCTTGTGCAGCGCGACGTCCATCAGCACCTGGTCGAAGGCGCGGTTGAGGAACGTCGAGTAGATCGCGACCACCGGGTGCATTCCGCCCATCGCGAGCCCGGCCGCCGACGTCATGGCGTGCTGCTCGGCGATGCCGACGTCGAAGATCCGGTCCGGGTAGCGCTCGCCGAACGCCGCCAGTCCGGTCGGTCCCGGCATCGCGGCGGTGATCGCGACGATGTCGCGCCGCGCCCTGGCGTAGGCGATCAGCGCGTCGGAGAACACCGACGTCCACCCCGGGGCGGCAATCTTGGTGGCCAGGCCGGTTTCCGGGTCGATGATGCCGCAGGCGTGCATCTGCTCGGCCTCGTCGTTCTCGGCCGGTGCGTAGCCCATGCCCTTGCGGGTGACGACGTGCACGATCACCGGCCGGTCGTAGCCGCGGGCGTGGCGCAGCGCGGTCTCCACCGCGTGCTCGTCGTGGCCGTCGATGGGTCCGACGTACTTCACCCCCAGGTCGGTGAACATCGCCTGCGGTGACACGGCGTCCTTGATGCCGGCCTTGACGCTGTGCATGGCCTGGAAGCACACCTCGCCGATGACGGGGATGGACCGAACAGCACTTCGGCCGCGCTCGAGCATCCGCTCATAGCCGGGTTGCAGGCGCAGGCCGGCAAGGTGCTCGGCGAGACCGCCGATCGTGGGCGCATAACTGCGGCCGTTGTCGTTGACGACGATCACCAATGGCCGTTTGGCTCCGGCGATGTTGTTGAGCGCCTCCCAGCACATGCCGCCGGTCAGCGCGCCGTCGCCGACGACGGCGACGACGCGCCGGTCTCGCTGGCCGCTCAATTCGAAGGCTTTGGCCAGTCCGTCGGCGTAGGACAGCGCCGCCGAGGCGTGGCTGGACTCGACCCAGTCGTGCTCGCTCTCGGCGCGGGACGGATAGCCCGACAGGCCGGCCCTGGACCGCAGTGTGTCGAAACCGGCGCTGCGGCCGGTGAGCATCTTGTGCACGTAGGCCTGGTGGCCGGTGTCGAAGATGATCGGGTCGCTGGGTGAGTTGAAGACGCGGTGCAGCGCCAGGGTGAGTTCGACGACGCCGAGGTTGGGCCCCAGGTGGCCGCCGGTGGCCGCGACCTTGCGGACGAGGAACTGCCGGATCTCGGCCGCCAGTTCGGTCAGTTGATCCTGGGAAAGCCGCTGCAGATCAGCGGGGCCGCGGATCTGTTCGAGCATTGCCTCAGTCTACGCACCCCGGCCGGGGCTCTCGGTGTAGACGTCGGGCACTCCGTCGCAGTCGTCATCGCAGGTTTCCAGCTCGAACACGGCCCGGTAATGCCGGTTGCGGGCCCGCAGGACGACCGCCGCCAGCAACGCCGCCAGCACCGAACCGGTCAGCACGGCGACCTTGACGACGTCTTGGCGCGGCGAGTCCAGTCCGTACGCCAAATCCCCGATCAGCAGCGATACCGTGAAGCCGATGCCCGCGAGGATCGCCACCCCGAACACGTCGATCCAGCGCAACGACGCGTCGAGGGTGGCGTGGGTGAACGCCGCCAGCAACCGGGTGGTCCCGAAAACGCCGATCGTCTTACCGACGACCAACCCGGCGACGATGCCCAGGGCGACCGGGTCACGCAGGGCTGTCACCAATCCGTCATAGCCGCCGAAGGCCACACCGGCCGCAAAGAAGGCGAACACCGGCACCGCGAAACCGGTGGAAATCGGCCGCACCACGTGCTCCAACCGCTCGGCCAGGCAGGTCTTCGGATCGCCGTCGCCGCGCACCGGGACAGTGAAGCCCAGCAGCACACCGGCGACCGTCGCGTGGATGCCCGACTCGTGCACGAGCGCCCAGGTCGCCAGCGCCAGCGGGATCAGCAGCACGGGGTTGGTGATCCGGCGCTGTACGAGAATCGCGAAGATTGCCAACGGAATCAGCGCCAGCAGCAAGGCCGTCACGTTGACCTTGGAGGTGTAGAACACCGCGATGACGGTGATCGCCAGCAGGTCGTCGACCACCGCCAGGGTCAGCAGGAACGTCCGCAGCGCCGCGGGCAGGTGGGTGGAGATCACCGCGAGGACGGCGACCGCGAACGCGATGTCGGTGGCGGTGGGAATCGCCCAGCCGCGGGTGGCCTCGGCGCCCGCTCCCGCGGTGAACGCGGCGAAAATCACCGCCGGGACCACCATGCCGCCCACGGCCGCCGCGATGGGCAGCGCCGCACGCCGCGGGTCGCGAAGATCACCGGCGACGAACTCGCGCTTGAGTTCCAAACCCACGACGAAGAAGAAGATCGCCAGGAGGCCGTCGGCCGCCCACGCGCTCAGCGTCAGGTTCAGGTGCAGCCCGAGGTCGTCGGTACCGACGTGAAAGACGGTGAGCGCCTTATAGGAATCCGCCCACGGTGAATTGGCCCAGACGAGGGCCAACGTGGCGGCAGCGAGCAGGATCGCACCGCCAACGGTCTCGTCGTGCAGGATGTGGATGATCCGCCGGGTCTCCGACCACGAGCCCCGGCTGAACAGCGGCGCGGGGGGATGCGGTGCCGGATCCTGTGCCATCACTCACCTCGTCGACGGGTTACTGCGGTGGAGACCTGAGTGTACGGGCGCGCGACCTCAGCGGGTCAGGAGCGCGAAGCACTCGACATGATGGGTCAGCGGGAAGGCGTCGAAGACCCGGATATCGGCCACGCGGTAACCGCGCGACCGATACAGGCCGATATCGCGGGCGAAAGCAGCCACCTCGCAACCGATGTGCACGACAAGTCCCACCCCGGCGCTGGCCACCAGGTCGATGACCTCCCGTCCGGCACCGGCCCGCGGCGGATCGAGCACCGCGACATCCGCGCCATCCGACTGGGCGGACAGAAAGCGCCGCACCGACTCCGACACCACCTGCACAGGCAGGCCGGCCAATGCTTCCCGGGCCGCCGCCGACGCGCTGCGTGCGGTGTCCACGGTCAGCACCCTGCCGCTGTCGCCGACCGCCCCGGCCAGCTCCGCCGCGAAAAGCCCGGCCCCACCGAAGAGGTCCCAGGCCAGCCGCGGGTGCGATCCGGCCAGCCACTGGCGCACCAGGCCGGTGTAAACGGCGGCGGCATCGCGGTGCGACTGCCAGAAGGCGGTCACCGGAAGTCGCCACACCTGCTCGCCCACCCGCTGAACGGTTGTCGGGTCGCCCTCGACCACGCGGGCGTCTCGGCGGTCCGCCCCGACACTGCGCACATGCCGGCGGCCGTCGTCGTCGACCACAACGTGCAGCCGGTCGCCGGGACGCCAGCGCGGCCCGTCGAGTCCGTCCAGCATCCCGGCGGGCAACTGGGCACACCGCAGATCGGTGACCAGCTCGTCGCTGTGATATCGGTGAAAGCCGGCCCGACCGTCGGCTCCGACGTCGAGCTGAACGCGGGTGCGCCATCCCGTCGGCACTCCGGCACCCACCGGCTCGGCAACGCCCTCCCACGGGTGATCGCCCAGGCGCCCAAGCTGATTGGCCACCACCGAACCCTTGATCGCCCGGGCCGCCTGCGGGTCGACGAACGCCAGGTCGCAGCATCCCGCGCCGTCCACGCCGGCTACCGGGCACAGCGACGCGACGCGGTCCGGCGAGGGTGTGAGCACCTCCACGGCGTCGGCGTGCCAGTAGGAGCCGCGTTGCGACGTGACCCGGGCCACCACCCGCTCCCCTGGCAGGGCGTAGCGCACGAACACCACCCGGCCCTCATGCCGGGCTACACAGCTTCCGCCGTTGGCCGGCGGGCCGGCGTCGAGCACCAGTTCGACTGGCGCAGCCCCGGTCACTCCACAAAGCCCCGTCGAACGTCACCCGGAGCACTCTGATCTTCGATCTGGCTCACCTTGATCGATGACTTCAACTGCCAGGGAACCGATGTCATCATCACGTTCGGCAGGAACAACAACCTGGTCTTGAGCCGCAGTGCGCTCTGGTTGTGCAGCAGATGCTCCCACCAGTGACCCACCACGTATTCCGGGATGAAGACGGTGACGACGGTGCGGGGGGATTCCTTGCTGATTCGCTTGATGTAGTTGACGACCGGGCCGGTGATCTCCCGGTACGGGGACGCGACGGTCTTCAGCGGCACGTTGATGTCACTGTCCTCCCACTCGGCGTTCAGCTTGCGGGTCTCGTCGTCGTCGACACTGACGGTGAGCGCCTCGAGGACGTCGGGCCGGGTCGCCCGGGCATAGGCCAGTGCGCGCAGCGTCGGCAGTTGCAGGTTGGATACCAGCACCACCGCATGATTGCGGCTGGGCAGCACGATGTCGCGGTCCTCCTCGCCGGGGGTCAGCTCGCGGGACACGGTGCTGTAATGCCGGTTGATCCCCCTCATCAGCAGGAAGATGCTGCCCATGGCCAGGATCGCGATCCACGCGCCGGCCAAGAACTTCGTCACCAACACGATGAGCAGCACGGTGCCGGTGGCGATGAACCCGATGGTGTTGATGATCCTGGCGCGCACCATCTTGCGACGCTCCGAAGGATCCTCCTCGGTGCGCAGCAGCCGGGTCCAGTGCCGCACCATGCCGATCTGGCTGAGGGTGAACGAAATGAACACACCGACGATGTAGAGCTGGATCAGTTGTGTGACCTCGGCGTTGAAGGCCACGACGAAGGCGATCGCCGCCATGGCCAGGAACACGATGCCGTTGGAGAAGGCCAGTCGGTCGCCGCGGGTGTGCAACTGCCGGGGCAGATACCTGTCCTGGGCCAGGATCGAACCCAGCACGGGGAAACCGTTGAAGGCGGTGTTGGCTGCCAGCACCAGGATCAGCGCGGTGACGCCGGTGATGAGGTAGAGCCCGAGCGGGAAGTCGTGGAATACGCTCTCCGCCAACTGGGCGACCAGCGTCTTCTGGTGATAGCCCGGCGGTGCGCCGATCAACTGCTCATCGGGCCGCTCCGCCATTTTCACCCCGGTGTCGTTGGCCAGCACGATCATGCCCATGAACATGGCGACGGCCAGGCCACCGAGCAGCGCCAGGGTGGTGGCTGCGTTGCGCGACTTGGGCTTGCGGAACGCCGGGACGCCGTTGCTGATGGCCTCGACTCCGGTCAGCGCGGCACAGCCGGACGAGAACGCCCGGGCCACCAGGAAGATCAGCGCGAACCCCATGATGTCGCCGTGCTCGGAATGCAGCTCGAATCCGGCCGATTCCGCTCGCAGGTGATGGCCCAGCACATGGATCTGGAAGAAGCCCCAGGCCAGCATGAGGAACATCCCGACGATGAAGGCGTAGGTCGGAATGGCGAACGCGGTGCCGGACTCCCGGATACCACGCAGGTTGATCGCCGTCAGCAGCACGATGGCGGTCACCGCGAAGACCACCTTGTGCTGGGCGATGAACGGCACCGCCGAGCCGATGTTGGACATCGCCGACGCCATGGACACGGCCACCGTGAGCACGTAGTCCACCAGCAGCGCGCTCGCCACCGTCAGCCCCGCGGTGGGCCCCAGGTTGGTGGTCACCACCTCGTAGTCGCCGCCGCCGGAGGGGTAGGCGTAGACGTTCTGCCGGTAGGACGCGACGACCACGAGCATGACGAACGCGACCGCCACACCGATCCACGGCGCCATGGTGTAGGCCGACAATCCGGCGACGGACAGAACCAGGAAGATTTCCTCCGGGGCGTAGGCCACCGACGACATGGCGTCGGAGGCGAACACCGGCAGTGCTATGCGCTTGGACAGCAGTGTGTGGGCCAGCTTGTCGCTGCGGAACGGCTGACCGATCAGCACGCGACGCAGACCGATGGAAAGCTTGGACACGAGTGCCAAGGGTAAGCCTTCCCCGCGATCGCGGTAGCGTTCCCGATACCGCTCAGGCCTCCGGTGGGCCGGGGCTGCGACAGCCGAAAGGACCTCAGGTGCGGGTTGTGGTTATGGGCTGCGGCCGGGTCGGCGCCGCGCTGGCCGAAGCGCTGTCGCGACTGGGACACGAGGTCGCGATCATCGACCGCGACCCCAACGCCTTTAACCGGCTGTCCCCCGAGTTCACCGGCGAACAGATCCTGGGCATGGGTTTCGACCGGGACGTGTTGCTGCGGTCCGGAATTGAGCGCGCCGACGCGTTCGCCGCGGTCTCCTCCGGGGACAACTCCAACATCATTTCCGCTCGGGTCGCCCGGGAGATGTTCGGGGTGCAGCGAGTGGTGGCTCGGATCTACGACGCCAAACGCGCCGCGGTCTACGAGCGGCTCGGCATCCCGACGATCGCGACCGTGCCGTGGACGACCGACCGGCTGCTGAACACCCTGACCCACGAGGCGGAGACGGCGCGGTGGCGCGATCCCACTGGGACCGTCGCGGTGGCCGAAGCCCCCGTGCACGAGGGGTGGGTCGGGCTGCGGGTCACCGCCCTCGAAGAGGCCACCGGCGCCCGGGTGGCCTTCCTCGTCCGGTTCGGGACCGGCTTGCTGCCCGAGCCCCGAACCGTGGTGCAGGCCGGTGACCAGGTGTACCTCGCGGCGGTGTCCGGGCATGTCGGCGAGGCGCTGGCCATCGCCGCCCAGGCGCCCGCGGAAGGAGTCGGGGAATGAAAGTCGCCATCGCCGGTGCCGGGGCCGTCGGGCGGTCCATCGCGCGCGAGCTGGTGGACAACCAGCACGAAGTGAGTCTCATCGAACGCAACCCCGGCCACTTCGACGTCGACACGATTCCAGCCGCCCAATGGCTATTCGGGGATGCCTGTGAGTTGAGCCTGCTCGAAGCGATGCACCTGGAGGAGTTCGACGTGGTCATCGCGGCCACCGGCGACGACAAGGCCAACGTGGTGCTGTCCCTGCTGGCCAAGACCGAGTTCGCCGTGCCGCGGGTGGTGGCCCGCGTCAACGACCCGCGCAACGAATGGCTCTTCGACAACGCATGGGGTGTCGACGTCGCGGTGTCGACCCCGCGCATGCTGGCCTCGCTGGTCGAAGAGGCGTTCGCGATCGGCGACGTCGTACGGCTCATGGAGTTCCGCAAGGGCAACGCGAACCTGGTGGAAGTCACCCTGCCCGATGACACCCCGTGGGGCGGACGGCCGGTTCGCAAACTGGAGTTGCCGCGCGACACCGCACTGGTGACCATTCTGCGCGGCGGCCGGGTGATCGTTCCCGAACCCGACCAGCCATTGGAGGGCGGCGACGAACTGCTGTTCGTCGCCTCACCCGATGTTGAGGTCGACCTGCGGCGCCTGCTCACCGAGGGTCGTTAGCGGTCTGAGTCGGCCGCCTGTGCGTGGTCCACACCGGTCGGCCAGCACTGTGTCGACTGGGCGGCGTGTTCGGCGTGCAGCGCCCGCTGCGCGGTGCGGATCGCCAGGTAGGTGACGAACGCTCCGACCGCGGCCAGGGGCCAGCCCATGGCGATCCGGGCCACCCCGAGCCAGCCGGTGCGGTCAGCGTCGTAGAGGTGGTGCTGGACGGCGAAGCGCGCACCGAAGACCGCCACCCACACCAGCGTGGCGGCATCGAAGGCCAGCACCGCCTTGCGCGACCGCCGCCAGGCGCGGTCATGGCCGTTGACCCAACTCCAGATGTAGCCGACGATCGGCCGGCGGATCAGCACCGATGCCCCGAACACCACCGCCCAGAACAGCGACGTCCAGATGCCCAGTAGGAAGTAGCCCTTCGATGCCCCGACCAGCCAGGCGATCAGTGCGCTGAAGCCCACCCCGACGAACCCTGCGACGGCCGGTTGCACGGAATCATGGCGGGCCAGGCGCCACACCAGAATGGCTGTGGCGACGGCGAGCGCGGCCAGGATCGCCGGCAGCAGACCGAAAGCGGTGTTCACCGGGACCAGCACCGCAACCGGCAGGGCCGAGTAGATCAGGCCCGAGACGCCGCCCATCTGGCGCATCATCGCCTGCGCGGGCGTGGGCTTTGCGTCGGGAGCCGACGTGGCGGTCTCGTTCGGATCGACGGCCGTCAACGCTGAATCTCGTAGTGCGGGTTGTAGATTGCCTTGTTTCCGTTGTCCAGCATGCCGAGCCGGCCGTACACGCGCAGGGTTCGCCCGCACTCGATTCCGGGGATCCTGCGCTGACCCAGCCACACCAGCATCACGGTGTCGGTGCCGTCGAAGAGCTCGGCGCGGACCCCGCCGACGCAGCCCTTGGCATTGGTCTCGACGCTTCGCAACGTGCCGACCATGGTGACCTCCTGGCCGCGGCGACAGTCGATCGCGCGGTGCGCGCCGGTGTTGAGGGCCTCGTCGGTGAGTTCTTCAGCCTCGCGGACTTCGGGGCTCTCAGTCAGCCGCCGGGTCATCCGCTTTACAAAACCTTCGGCCGTGGCCATGGTCGCTCCTGGAGTTGCGATGAGACTGCCACCGCCACGGTAGACCTGTTGGTTGCGCTACGCCACGAGCATTCCCTGAAATATCTCCGGCATGGGCTCGGGCACGATCATGGAGTGGCAATCAGCGTTGCGGGCACGACGATGGTCCTACTGCCCGGTACCGGCTCGGATGACGACTATCTCCGGCGCGCGCTGGCCGGACCGCTGGAGCAGTCCGGTGCCCGAGTGGTCAATGTCACTCCCGAGCCGCAGCGGCTGGTAGCCGGCTATTTGGAAGCGCTGGACGCCGTCCTGCGAGCGGGCCCTGCCCGCATCGTGGTCGGCGGGGTCTCAATCGGCGCCGCCGTGGCCACCCGCTGGGCGCTGGCCCATCAAGACCGCGTGGTCGCGGTGCTGGCGGTGCTACCGGCCTGGTCCGGAGCTCCCGGCGATGCCCCGGCGTCGCTGTCGGCGCGACACACCGCGGCGACGCTGCGCCGCGACGGCCTGGCGGCCACCACCGCGGCGATGCGGTCGTCGAGCCCCGGATGGCTGGCCGACGAGCTGGGCCGGTCTTGGCGGCGGCAGTGGCCGGCGTTGCCCGACGCGATGGACGAGGCGGCGGCCTATGCGGCGCCCGACGCAGATGACCTGCGCGGGCTGAACGTTCCGCTGGCGGTCGTCGGGGCCGGCGACGATGCCATCCACCCCGTCGGGGTCGCCGCGGACTGGGCTTCGTGGGCACCCCGATCGGCGCTGCGCACCATTCGGCTGGCGGAGTTCGGACCCTGTCCGCCGAAACTGGGGGCAGCCTGCGTCGACGCCCTGCGGGCGATCGGCGAGGACGGCGCGCAGCATCCTGAATAAGACGTCCTGAATCAGCCGCCGGTGCTGGCGCTGCGCAACTGCTGCATCGCCGAACCGGAGGCATTGAGCCGCTCCTGCTGCTGCTGCAATTGCTGCTGCTGGGCCAGATAAGCCTGCTGGGCGGCGAGCATCGCCTGTTGCTGCTGGGCTTGCTGGACGGCCGCGGCCCGGAGTTGGTCGGCCAGTTCATCGGGCAGTTGCACGGGCAGCGGGGTACGCACCGGCAGCGGGGTGTCGCCCCGGCGGACCACCGTGTCCGCCAATGCCTGCCGGGCTTCGGCCACCAGGGCGGGCATCGACTGCGGCACGCTGTTGACCACGCAGCGGATCATCCAGCGGAAGCCGTCGACCCCGATGAACCGCACCGCACCGGCGCCAGTGCCGACCACCTCCCGGCCCCACGGGCCGTCTTCGATGGAGACAGCGGCGTTGTCGTTGCGCAGGGCCTCGGCCAGTTCGGCGGCCACCTCGCGCCACAGACCGGGTGACTTCGGCGCCGCGTAGGCGGCGATGGTGAACCGGCCGTTGGGCGTCACCACCCAGATCGCGGTCGGAACGCCGGACTGGTTGAACTCGACCTGGATCTGGCCGCCGGGCGGCATCGGGATCAGCACCGAGCCAAGATCGAGACGGGCCAGGGCGGCCTGCTCGGGGCTGTCGAAATCCTCGATGTCGAACGGGCCGTCGATATCGTCGTCGGCCCAGCCCACCGACTCCGCGGGGTAGTCCTCGTATCGGACGCGCTCCGCGATGACCGTCTCCTCGACGATCTCCTCGGGGACTGCCGAGCTGCCCTGGTCGTGTTTACGTCTGCCGAATGCCATCACAAACTCGCATGTCCGCCGGAGGAACCGTGGCCACCCTGGCCACGGGTAGTGTCAGCCAGCCCGGCCTCGTCGAATGACGACACCTCGACCAGTTCTGGTAGCTCGACCCGCTGGACGACCAGCTGGGCGATGCGATCGCCACGCTTGATGGCGATCGGGGTGTCGGGGTCGAGATTGATCAGGGCGACCTTGATCTCGCCGCGGTAGCCCGCGTCGACGGTGCCCGGGCTGTTGACGATGGAAAGGCCCACCCGCGCAGCAAGTCCCGAACGCGGATGAACCAGGCCGACCATGCCATGCGGGATTGCCACCGCGATGCCGGTGGGAACCAGGGCCCGCCGTCCCGGTGCCAGCTCGACGTCCTGCGAGCTGTAGAGGTCCACCCCGGCGTCGCCGTCGTGGGCACGGGCGGGCAGGGGAAGGTCGCGGTCCAGACGAACCACCGCGAGACTGGTCGGCACGAGCGCAAAGACTACCCTTGGCCGCGTGTCTGGTTCGCAGGTCGCCACGCAAAATTTGCGGTATCGGGAGCGGCTGTGGGTGCCGTGGTGGTGGTGGCCGATCGGGCTCGGGCTGGCCGCCGTGCTGGCGACCGAGGTCAACATGGGCGTGCGTAACCTCCCGGACTGGTTGCCCTATGCGTTTCTCGCCGTCGTGGCGGTGGGTGTGCTGCTGTGGCTGGGCCGCGTCGAGGTCAAAGTGACCGACGACGACGTCGAACTCTGGGCAGGACCCGCCCATCTGCCCGCATCGGTGGTCAGTCGTTCGGCCGTCGTGCCCCGCAGCGCGAAGTCCGCCGCGCTGGGCCGCCAACTCGATCCGGCCGCCTTCGTGCTGCACCGCAACTGGGTGGGACCGATGGTGCTGGTCGTCCTGGACGACCCCGACGACCCGACCCCGTACTGGATGGTCAGCAGCCGTCATCCCGACCGCGTGCTGGCGGCGCTGCGCGGCTGACCGCCGCGATCAGGCCGCATCCGCGGCACCGCCGCGATCAGGCCGCATCCGCGGCACCGCCCCGATCGGGCCGCATCCGCGGCACCGCCCCGATCGGGCCGCATCCGCGGCACCGCCGCGATCAAGCCGCGCAGTCGGTGCAGATCATCTCGCCGTTCTTCTCACTGGCGAGCCGGCTGCGGTGATGCACCAGAAAACAGCTCGAGCAAGTGAACTCGTCGGCCTGCTTGGGAATGACCCGGACCGACAACTCCTCGCCGGACAGGTCCGCCCCGGGCAGTTCGAAGTTTTCGGCCGATTCCGATTCGTCGACGTCGACGACGGCGGACTGCGCTTCGTTGCGCCGCGCCGTCAATTCCTCGAGCGAATCTTCCGACACCTCGTCGGTCTCGGTACGCCGTGGGGCGTCGTAGTCTGTAGCCATCGTCCCTCTCCCCTCGTCGTAACCTCAGCATGGCTTTGTATCAGCGACGAACGCGTGAGCCAAACGATTCGTGCCCTCACGGCGCGGTCTTGGGTTGTGATTTGCGTCACATCGCACGCCGGAGCCGGTCGAAAGGGTATCCGACGACGCCGCTCGCGCCCACTCGGCCCGGTGCATCTACAGTGCACACGTGGTCGCTGACATCACGCAAGGCTCCCCCGTCGACAAGAACGGGCAGCCGTTCCGCAGGCGTAACTATCGCCCGGGAATCATCGCGGTGGCCGTCCTGGCCGTTCTGACGGCGGTGTCGTGGGCGTTCGTGTTGACCCGGCCGGTCGACGTCGCCGAGGCGTCCGCCTGCAACGCCCCGCCGACACCCACCGATCCGGCGGCCCCCAAGCTCGGCGACCTGGTAGGCCGTTCGGCTTTGACCAGTGTCGCTCCGGCGAAACTGGCCGACACCAAAATCCGAGTTCTCAACGCCAGCGGACAGGGCGGTCAGGCCGGTGAGGTGGCCGGCGCTCTGCGCGACTTGGGCTTCGCTGCGCCGACGGCGGCCAACGACCCGATCTACGCAGGGACCAGGCTGACCTGTCAGGGGCAGATCCGGTTCGGGAAGGGCGGCCGCCCCGGCGCGGCGTCGGCGTGGCTGGTGGCACCCTGCGTCGAGTTGTATCAGGACGACCGCAAGGACGATTCGGCCGATCTGGTGATCGGTACCGATTTCACGTCACTGAACAACAGTGACGACATCGCCGCAGTTCTCAGCGGACTGCGCCCCGGCGCCAACGAACCCGCCGATCCGGCGTTGATCACCAAAATCCACAGCGGCAGTTGCTGATCAGTCGAGCGGTCCCAGGGCGCCGAGCCGGTCGAGCACCGCGGTGAGTTGCGCGGCCACCCCGGGTGCCGCGGCGATGAGCAGCGGCGCCCCCGGCCCGCTATCGCCCGGCAGCACGAGCACCGCGCCCGCCTCGGCGGCGATCAGTGCCGCGGCCGCCCAGTCCCACACGCTCAGCCCGTGTTCGTAGTGGGCGTCGAGGCGTCCCGCGGCGACCATGCACAGATCCAGTGCCGCCGAGCCGATCCGGCGCACGTCACGCACCTCGGGCAGAATCTGCGCGAGCAGGGCGCCCTGAACAGCCCGGCGCGCAGGGGCGTAACCGAATCCGGTTCCGACCATCGCCACGGAGAGATCATTGATCTGGTTGCAGTGCAGGCGCCGACGACCACCGGGGGTCGTGACGTGGGCGCCGCGCCCTACCGCCGCTGAGTAGACGTCCCCGCTGACGACATCGGCCACCGCGCCGGCGACTGAGACCCCGTCGATCTGCGCGGCCAGCGACACCGCGTACGCCGGGATTCCGTAGACGAAGTTGACGGTGCCGTCGATGGGGTCCACCACCCACCGCACCTCTCCTTCGCCGGCGGCAGCGCCGCCACCCTCCTCCCCGAGGATCGACTCACCCGGTCGGAGCTCGTCGAGCCGCGCCCGGACCAGCCGCTCGGTCTCGGTATCGGCGACCGTGACCGGATCGGTCGGGCTGCTCTTGGTGCGCACCGCCGATCGATCGGCGTGACCCAAAGCGTCGACCAGCTGCGGGCGCCGGCCACGGACGAACTCGGCCGCTTCGGCGACCAGCCGCTCGGCCACGTCACGCAGGTCGTCGACCAGTTCATCGTTCACGTCGCTATCGCAGCACAATCCGCACCGTCATCGGCGGTCAATACCCTCGTCGGGGGCTGCCCGGCCAACTAAAGTCTCTCCGAAACCGGCATGCCGCATCACTGGGAGGACCGAATGACCTCGACCGGACGCCAGGCCCTGGGGGTCGACGTGGGCGGCAGCGGCGTGAAGGGCGGCATCGTCGACCTCGACACCGGCCTGCTCGTCGGAGATCGGTTCCGGGTCCAGACCCCGCAACCGGCCACTCCCGAGGCGGTGACCAAAGCGGTCGCCGAGGTGGTGGGACACTTCGGCTGGACCGGCCCGCTGGGAGTCACCTATCCCGGAGTGGTCGTCGACGGCGTGGTGCGGACCGCGGCCAACGTCGACAGCACCTGGCTCGGCTGCCACGCGGCGGAGGCCTACAGCGCTGCGCTGGGCGGTCAACCCGTCACGGTGCTCAACGACGCCGACGCCGCCGGGCTGGCCGAACAGCGCTACGGCGCCGGACGCAACAAAAGCGGGACGGTCGTTCTGCTCACCTTCGGAACCGGCATCGGCTCGGCGGTGATCCACAACGGAATCCTGTTGCCCAACACCGAGTTCGGCCACATTCAGGTGGGCCGCATGGAGGCGGAGCACCGAGCCGCGGCCTCTGTCATGGAACGCCGGGGCTGGAGCTACCGGAAGTGGACCAAGCAGGTCAGCAAGGTCCTTGTCGCCGTCGAGAACGCGATCTGCCCTGATCTCATCATCGCGGGCGGGGGTATCAGCAAGAAGGCCGATAAGTGGATCCCGCTACTGACGAACCGCACACCGGTGGTGGCTGCCGAGTTGCTCAATACCGCTGGAATCGTGGGTGCAGCGCTTGCCGCCGCCGACGAGGCCGCCTACGGCTGACCTGGCGGCGCGACAGCACGTGACGTGGCCGGTTCGAGAGCACAAGGTCCTGCACATGGTCCTGGACATGGTCGCCGTGTCGCTACAATGGGACGCGACGGTCGCTCACCCCGAGGGCGAGGATCCATACCGATCATGCCGTTATTCCCGATAGCTGACAGCTTCCGGTGGCGCGCGCCCGCGCCCGCCGGACGTTCGCAGGACTGAAAGGCTGTACGTGGCAGCGACCAAGGCAAGCCCGGCCACCGCGAAGCCCGCCAAGCGCACTGCTGCGGCGGCCGCCGAGGACGCCAACAGTTCGGCGCCGGCGGCGGCCGACGCGAAGTCCGCACCTGCCCGCTCCGGGCGCAGTCTGCTGGCGCGGGTGGCCGCGAAGGCCGCCGGCAAGCCGAACCCCGAAGCTGCTGCCGCACCCGAGGCCGGCGTGCCGGACAACAAGGTGGTGCCGGCCAAGGCGACCGTGGCAGCCAAGAAGGCGACCAAGGCTGCTCCTGCGAAGGCCGCTCCTGCGAAGGCCGCTCCCGCGAAGGCCGCCAAAGCGGCACCCGCAAAGGCCGCCAGAACAGCTCCCGAAGCCGCCGCCAAGCCCACCCGAAGCCGGGCCAAGAAAGCCGTGGCTCCCGCGGAGACCGTTGACAGCGACGTTCTCGCTGCCGAGGTTGAGGTGGACCTGGCCGTCGAGCCGGATCTCGACGTCGCCGACGACGTCGAGCTCTCAGACCTCGACGCGGTCGCTACTGAGGACGACGACGACGAGGACGTCGCCGAGACGCCGGAAGCCGAACTCGCCGACGATGCAGCCACCCCTGCCGCCGACGACGACGCCGCCGACGACGACGAACCGACGGATAAGGAAAAGGCCACCGGCGACTTCGTTTGGGACGAAGAGGAATCCGAGGCGTTGCGCCAGGCACGCAAAGATGCCGAACTCACCGCGTCGGCCGACTCGGTGCGCGCGTACCTCAAGCAGATCGGCAAGGTCGCTCTGCTCAACGCCGAGGAAGAAGTCGAACTCGCCAAGCGGATCGAGGCCGGCCTCTACGCGACGCAGAGACTCGCCGAGATGGCCGATCGCGGCGATAAGCTACCCGTTCAGCAGCGCCGCGACATGCAATGGATCTGCCGGGACGGCGAGCGCGCGAAAAACCATCTTCTGGAAGCCAATCTGCGTCTGGTCGTGTCGCTGGCCAAGCGCTATACCGGCCGCGGCATGGCTTTCCTGGACCTCATCCAGGAAGGCAACCTCGGCCTGATCCGCGCGGTCGAGAAGTTCGACTACACCAAGGGCTACAAGTTCTCCACGTACGCCACCTGGTGGATCAGGCAGGCCATTACCCGCGCCATGGCAGACCAGGCCCGGACCATCCGCATCCCGGTTCACATGGTCGAGGTCATCAACAAGCTGGGACGCATCCAGCGCGAACTGCTCCAGGATCTCGGCCGCGAGGCCACCCCGGAGGAACTCGCCAAGGAAATGGACATCACGCCCGAGAAGGTGCTCGAAATCCAGCAGTACGCCCGGGAGCCGATCTCACTCGATCAGACGATCGGCGACGAGGGCGACAGCCAGCTGGGCGATTTCATCGAGGACTCCGAGGCCGTCGTGGCCGTCGACGCGGTGTCGTTCACACTGCTGCAGGATCAATTGCAATCTGTCCTGGAAACGCTGTCTGAGCGCGAAGCCGGTGTCGTCCGGCTGCGGTTCGGTCTTACCGACGGCCAGCCCCGCACCCTTGACGAGATCGGCCAGGTCTACGGAGTCACGCGCGAGCGGATCCGCCAGATCGAGTCGAAGACCATGTCAAAGTTGCGCCACCCGAGCCGCTCACAGGTGTTGCGCGACTACCTCGACTGATCCGCGACCCCCCGTCGCCACCGGATCTCCCCTGCCCATCACCGCGGGACGGCCAATGAACCGATGGCTGCGGTCAGGTGTATAGCAGGGTCCGGAAATCCGACTCTTAGCACAATTTTCTGTGACAGATCCTTAATGTTCTTATTTTTCCGCGCGCCACCGGGGTACAAAGTCCTCACTTTTCTGAGCATTAGTACCTTGAACTGTTTGCGTTATCAAATTCTTAGCAACTTTTAGACCTTTTGTTTCCCGTGGCTCCGCCGCGACTCATCACGGCGACTGATCCTACGTAACAGCAGCTCAACCCTGGTTTTTTGCAGCCGCGGATCCACGCGGGCAGCAAAGAAACCCCGAAAAATACGGCTTGTATCTCTTGTAGTGCCCCCTTTCGCGAGGGTGGTGGTCACGTACGGTGGCCTCGGGAGGAGCCGGAGGACTCGACGCTTTTCGGCTGAGCGTTCGGGCTCGTGAAAGAGATCGTCTCCTTCGGTTCGTCTCCCG
>CAIRCP010000214.1 GCA_903877095.1 uncultured Actinomycetes bacterium
AACAGACAGCGGAACTCCCAGGTGAAGGGTTGTCTTACGAGGACACCCATCGATACCGGGAGTTCCGCTGCTCCAACTCCCCGACACGCTGCACACATCACACTTGACCCAACAGTCACACCCTTAACTGAGCGACATTGCCACTAAGCCGGGTCAGACGGGGTCAGCGCCAACTGGGCAGCCACATCTCCAAATTCCAGGTGCCCTGCGACACCGGGATCCCGGTCAGCACCGGGAACACCCAGGCGAAGTTGGTGATCGCCAGCGCCAGGTAGAAGCACACCACCAGCACCCCCAGTGTCCGGCGTTCGGGCGAATCCATCCTGCCCGCCGTTCGGGTCGGCTGGTAGAGAATGTCGCCGAGGATCAGGGCGATCGCCATCATCAGGAACGGCGCCAGTGGCACGGCGTAGAAGAAGTACATCTGCCGGTCGATGTTGCCCAGCCACGGCAGCCACCCGGCCAGATAGCCGACCAGCACTACGGCGTACCGCCAGTCGCGCCGCACCACCGTGCGCCAGGCCGCGTAGAGCACTACCGGCAACGCGATGAACCACATGGTGGGCGTACCGACCAGCAGGACCGCCTTGACGCACGACGACGCGCCGCAGCCCGGGACGTCGTTGTTGTCGATGGCGTAAAGCACCGGCCGCAGCGACATCGGCCAGGTCCACGGTTTGGACTCCCACGGATGGTGGTTGCCGGCCGAGTTGGTCAGTGTGGAGTGGAAGTGGAACGCCTTATAGGTGTAGTGCCACAGCGACCGCAGCGCGTCCGGAGGTTGCCACCAGTGCTCGCGCGGACCGATCGACTGGCCGGCTTCGTACCGGTTGACGGCGGTCTCGGAGGCGAACCACAGCGAGTAGGACAGCAGATACAGCGCCGCCGGAATGACGCCGAAGACGTAGGCCGTCGGTCCCAGATCGCGCCGCTGGACCCCGTCGAACGGCCGTCGCACGCGATAGGCCCGCCGGGCGGCGAGGTCCAGACCCAGCGACATCAGCCCGAAGAACACGACGTAGTACAGACCCGACCACTTCGTCGCGCACGCCAGCCCCAGCAACACCCCGGCGCCGAACCGCCACCACCGCACGCCAAGCCGTGGGCCCCAGGGCGTTTCGCCGATCCGCCCCTCCCAGTAGGCGACGTCCAGCCGTTCCCGGACCTGGTCGCGGTCCACCATCAGCGCCCCGAACGCCCCCACCACGAACACCGTCATGAAGATGTCGAGCAGGGCGGTGCGGCTGGCCACGAACAGAACGCCGTCGGCCACCACCAGCAGGCCGGCCATGGCGCCGATCAGCGTCGAGCGGCTGATGCGCCGCGCGATGCGGGTGACCAGCACCGCCAGGATCACCCCGAACACCGCGGCGGTCAGCCGCCAGCCCAGGCCGGTGTAGCCGAACACCGACTCGCCGATCGCGATCAACTGCTTGCCCAGCGGCGGGTGCACCACCAGCCCGAACCCGGGGTTGTCCTCGACGCCGAAGTTGTGCAGCAGCTGCCAGGCCTGTGGTGCGTAGTGCTTCTCGTCAAAGATCGGCGTGCCGGCGTCGGTGGGGGAGCCGAGGTTCATGAACCGGGTCAGCGCGGCCAATGAGCCGACGACGACGGTGGCGGCCCAGCCCTCCAGCCGGTCGGTGGGCCCGAAATCGGGCGGGGGGACGAGCGGGCCGGGGCTGATGACGGGGGCGGCGTCTACGTCGAAGGGCTCCAGCACCTCGAGGTCGTCGGCCGTGATGGTCATTGGTGCAATCGTAGGGTGTGGGGGTGCCTGACCCCGAGTCGCTTCGCTCCTGCCCGCCGGGAACACAGGGTCGTCTGCTCCTGGGTGCGACGCCGCTGGGACAACCCGCCGACGCATCGAAACGCTTGATCGAGGCGCTGTCGACCGCCGACGTCGTCGCCGCCGAGGACACCCGCCGGGTGCGCGGCCTCGCCGCGGCGCTGGGCGCGACGATCGGCGGGCGGGTGGTGAGCCTGTTCGACCAGAACGAGGCCGGGCGGGTGCCCGGCCTGGTCGCCGAGATCGCCGAAGGCGCGACGGTGCTGCTGGTCAGCGACGCCGGGATGCCGCTGATCAACGATCCGGGTTACCGGATGGTCACGGCCTGCATTGAAGCCGGATTGCCGGTGTCCTGCCTGCCCGGCCCGTCGGCGGTCACCACGGCGCTGGCCGTCTCCGGTCTGCCCTCGGACCGGTTCTGCTTCGAGGGCTTCGCCCCCCGCAAGCAGTCGGCCCGGCGTACCTGGCTGGCCGCACTGGCCGCTGAACCCCGCACCGCGGTGTTCTTCGAGTCTCCGCGCCGACTGGCCGACTGCCTGTCCGACGCCGTCGGCGAACTCGGCCCGCAGCGGCGTGCGGTGGTGTGCCGGGAACTGACCAAGACCCATGAGGAGATCCGTCGCGGGACGCTCGGCGAACTCGCGGACTGGGCGGCCGAGGGGGTGCTGGGGGAGATCACCGTCATCCTCTCAGGGGCCACGCCGGTCGCCGACGTGGACGCACTGGTGGCCGAAGTCGGGGTCCTGGTCGCCGGCGGGATGCGGGTGAAAGACGCCTGCGGGACGGTCATCGACGCCCATCCCGGGGCGCCGTCGCGCCGTGAGCTTTACGACGCGGTGCTGCGTTCGCGGCAATCCTGATCGGGGCGCGATCAGCCGGCGGCGGCGAGTTGATCCTCGGTGTGGAACTGCTCCTCGAGGGTCTCCGGTGACGCGTCGCGGTCGATGACGCGGACGTCGGCGCCGCGGGCGCTCTCGATCGCACCCAGCCGGCGGGTGAGCTTGTCGGCAGCGTAGGCCGCCAGCTCGTCGCGGTCGATGCCGAACGGGACGTCGTCGGCGAAGTTGAAGGGGTCGGCCGACACGCTTGCGACCGCCAGTCCCATCAGCTCACCCATCCGGTCCAGCACCACCTGCCAGTTGCTGTCGTCGGCGGCGACGTGGCGGCGACAGGTGAAGGTTCCCCAGGCCATGTGGCGGCGTTCGTCGTCGCCGATGTGCTTGATGATCGCGCGCATGCCGGGCAGGATTCCGCGGCTGTTGCACACCTTGTTCCAGCCGTAGTAACCGGTCAGTGCCAGACACCCTTCCACCACGTGGTTGTAGGTGACCGAGGCCCGGATCTGGTTCACCGCGCCGGGATCGCGTTGGAGCGCATAGAGACTGTCGGGTAGTTCCCGGGTGAAGATCTGCGTGAGCGGCTCGTTGCCTTCCACGCACTCATGCAGGTCGGTTTTCACACCGACGGCGTCGAACCACAACCGGAACGCCAGAGCGTGCTTGGCCTCCTCGTAGACGAACTGGGTCAGGTACATCTCGTCGGCGAAGCGCCCCTCGGCGGCCATCGCCGCGACGAACGGCTGAAGATCCTGGGTCACCGACTCCTCGCCGGCCAGGAACTGTGCGGCCAACAGGGTGGTGTACTGACGCTCACGGTCGGTCATCGCCGCGAAATCCCGGGCGTCCTGGCTCAGGTCGATGTCCGCAGGGTTCCAGTGCCTGGCGTTGCCCTTGAGAAACAGCTTCATCGGGAAGGACTCCGAGTTGAGCCCTCCGGCGGCGAGCGAGGCGTAGCCGGTGCGGTGTCCGTGGGCGATGGTGCGGGACATGATGGGCTCCCTGTGGCTTGCGAACACTCGGATTACTCCTGAGTGTAGGGCGGCGCCTAGGGGTTTCGCCCTCCCTCGGTGGCGCCGACGATCGACGCCGCCTTGTGCAGGCACTCCTGCCACTCCGCGTGCGGTTCGGAGTCGGCGGTGATCCCGCCTCCGACGCCCAGCACCGCCCGGCCGCTCGGGTCGAACTCGACGGTGCGGATCGCGACGTTGAGCTCACAGCCGGCCACCGGCGACGCCAGGCCCACCGTGCCGCAGTAGACGCCCCGCCGACGTGGCTCCCACATCGAAAGCAATTCGCGCGCATGTTCTTTCGGTGTTCCGGTCACCGAGGCGGGCGGGAACGTGGCGGCCAGCAGATCGGCGGCCGGCAGGTCGGCGGGAACCCGCGCCGTCACCGTCGACACCAGATGCCACACTCCGGGCGCGGGCCGCACCGCCAGCAACTCGGGCACCGTCACCGACCCGATCCGCGCGACCCGGCCCAGATCGTTGCGCACCAGGTCGACGATCATGATGTTCTCGGCGACGTCCTTGACCGAGGCCCGCAATTCGGCCGGGTCGGCGTGCAACGGCAGCGTGCCCTTGATCGGGCTTGACGTCACCTGTTCGCCGGTGCGGCGCAGGAACAACTCCGGTGACAGCGACGCGATCGCTCCCCAGCCCCCGGCCAGGAATGCGGCCCGCGCCGGGGTGGTGGCGGCGATCGCGTCGGCGAAGAAGTCCAGCGGGGCGCCGGTGCTGGTTCCGATGAACTGGGTGCAGACGCAGGCCTGGTAGACCTCACCCGCGCCGATGGCGTCCAGGCAGGCCAGCACCCCGGCGCGGTGGGACTCCTCGTCGGGCTGCTGCCAGGAGATCGCCCAGCCGCCGCGCACCGGGCCGGCCTCCAGCGCCCGGGCGATCCAGTCGGGATACGTTGCGTTGGAGAGGGTTTCGAACCACCAGTCACCGCGGGCATCGAGCCGCAGCACGCTGTCGGTCCAGCCGCCGGCGGCCTCCGGGACGCGCGGCGGTGCGCCGTCGGC
The DNA here is from genome assembly GCA_903877095.1 of uncultured Actinomycetes bacterium. Classification (GTDB taxonomy): domain Bacteria; phylum Actinomycetota; class Actinomycetes; order Mycobacteriales; family Mycobacteriaceae; genus Mycobacterium. Next base: position 4,649 of record CAIRCP010000214.1, read on the forward strand.
CCCGGGATCCGGGTAGGACAGGTAGCCGATCCAGCCGCCGCCGACGGCGTCGTCCCGGTCACCCGGGGTTACGTCGAACACGGCTGCGGGGTCCACCGGACGGACCTCGACGCTGGGCGCGATCACCGCCTGCGATCCGAACCATTCGCCGGCCAAGGCGGCCGGCGGGGGAAGGCCCGCGGCCTGCGCCCCGGCGGCCACCGCACGCAACACGTCGGCGGGGGAGCCCAGGTCGCCGAGCAACTCGGTGCGCATCGGCCTAGCTCGCCTGCCCCGCGGTTAGGGCGCGGGCGCTTCGTAGCGCGGGAAGACGCCGGATGGCGCCGGCAGTGCGGTGCCGGGAACCAGCCGGGTGGCCAGGGCGGCGAAATCCCGGCTGTCCTCGGGCTGCCCCAGCAGGTCCAGCAGCCGGCACGCCGAATCCGGCATCACCGGCTGGATCAGCAGCGCCGCCACCCGCACCGCCTCCAGCGTCGTGTAGAGCACCGTGCGGAACCGCACCTGGTCGCTCGCGGCGTCGGACTTGCGCAGCACCCACGGCTCCTGCGCCGAGAAGTAGCGGTTGGCCGCGCCTAGCATCAGCCAGATCGCCTCCAGGCCCTGATGCATGGCCTGCTCGTCGAAGGCCGCCCGCACCCGCGGCAGCAGACCGTCGGCCAGTTCCAGCAGTTCGGTGTCCTGGGCGCTGAACTCGTCCGGTTCGGGCGCGACGCCGTCGAGGTTCTTGTTCACCATCGACAGCGAACGCTGCGCGAGGTTCCCCAGTTCGTTGGCCAGGTCGGTGTTGATCCGGCTGATGATGCCGTCCTCGCTGTAGCTGCCGTCCTGGCCGAAAGGCACCTCGCGCAGCAGGAAGTAGCGCACCTGGTCGAGCCCGAAACTCTCCACCAGGGCCACCGGGTCGACGACGTTGCCGACGGACTTGCTCATCTTCTCGCCGCGGTTGTACAGGAAGCCGTGTGCAAAAACCCTGCGCGGCAACGGGATTCCTGCCGACATCAGGAAAGCCGGCCAGTAGACGGTGTGGAATCGGATGATGTCCTTGCCGATCATGTGCAGATCGGCCGGCCAATACCGTTGGTAGAGAGCCGATTCGGTGTCCGGAAAGCCGACACCGGTCAGGTAGTTGGTGAGGGCGTCCACCCACACGTACATGACGTGTGACGGGTCGCCGGGTACCGGCACCCCCCAGTCGAACGACGTCCGTGAGATCGACAGATCCCGCAGCCCCCCGGAGACGAAACTGACCACCTCGTTGCGCCGCACCTCCGGCGCGATGAAGTCCGGGTTGGCCTCGTAGTGGGCCAGCAACCGGTCGGTGTAGGCCGACAGCCGGAAGAAGTACGTCTGCTCCTCGGTCCAGGTGACCGGAGTGCCGGTCTCGGTGGCGATCCGGCTGCCGTCGTCGCCGACGGTGGTCTCCGCCTCGGTGAAGAACCGTTCGTCGCGCACCGAGTACCAGCCCGAGTAGACGTCGGTGAAGATGTCGCCGCGCTGCGCCATCCGCTGCCAGATCGCCGTCGACGCCGCGTAGTGGTCCGGATCGGTGGTCCGGATGAACCGGTCGAAGGAGATGTTGAGCAGTTCTTCCAACCGCTGGAACGCATCGGAGTTGCGCCGGGCGAAATCCGGTGTCGGGATGCCCTCGGCGGCGGCCGTCTGCGCCATCTTCAGCCCGTGCTCGTCGGTGCCGGTCAGGAACCGCACGTCGAATCCGTCGAGTCGTTTGAACCGCGCGATTGCGTCGGAGGCGATGTATTCGTAGGCATGCCCGACGTGCGGTGCGCCGTTGGGATAGGCGATCGCGGTTGTCACATAGAACGGCTGGCTCATGTCGGCTACCACCTTATTGGGTGGCCTCTATGGTGTTGCGCGTGAGCCGCAACCGCCCGGCACCGCCGCCGCCCGAGCCGCTGCCGCCCCTCGTCGACGCCCACACCCACCTCGACGCCTGCGGCGCGCGCACCGCCGCCGACGTTCGGGTCATCCTCGATCGCGCGCACGACGTCGGCGTGCAGGCGGCCGTCACCATCGCCGACGACATCGATTCGGCGCGCTGGGTCGTCGAGGCCACCGGGTGGGACGACCGGCTCTACGCGGCGGTCGCGCTACACCCGACCCGCGCCAACGCCCTGGACGACGCTGCCCGCGCCGAACTGGAACAGCTCGCCGCCGCACCTCGCGTCGTCGCCATCGGCGAGACCGGGATGGACCTGTACTGGCCGGGCAAGCTCGACGGCTGTGCCGCGCCGGAGGTCCAGCGCGAGGCTTTCGCCTGGCACATCGATCTGGCCAAGCGCACCGGCAAGCCGTTGATGATCCACAACCGTGACGCCGACGCCGAGGTGCTCGACGTGCTGCGTGCCGAAGGCGCCCCTGTCACCGTGATCTTCCACTGCTTCTCCTCCGGCCCGCAGATGGCGCGGACCTGCCTGGACGCCGGCTGGCTGCTGAGCCTGTCCGGCACGGTGAGCTTCCGCAACGCCCTGGAACTGCGCGAGGCGGCCACCCTCATCCCGCCCGGTCAGCTGCTGGTGGAAACCGACGCCCCGTTCCTCACCCCGCACCCGTTCCGCGGCTCGCCCAACGAGCCGTATTGCCTGCCCTACACGGTGCGGGCGCTCGCGGAAGTGATGGGCCGGCCGGCCGAGGATCTCGCCGCGGAAACCGCCGGCACCGCGCGCCGCGTCTACCGGCTCGACTGAGGGTCCTCTGAGATACCGGCCGTTAAGGTTGCCGCTCACCCGGCGCGGTCGTTACCGTCTTGTGACCGCAGTCCGATGACGGATCTGCGCCGGAAGACATCCAAGGAGGCGACCGCGTGCATGCCCTGACCCGCCTCCAGCAATCGTCCTCACCCACGTTGCGGCTCACCCTCGGCGCGCTGCTGCTCACCCTGGCCGCAGGTGGCGCGATCGCGATCGACTCGCGCAAGACCGTCACCCTCGACGTGGACGGGACGGCGATGACGGTCACGACGATGAAGTCGCGGGTCGTCGACATCGTTGAGGAGAACGGCTTCGACGTCAGCACCCGTGACGAGTTGCAACCCGCCGCCGACCGGCATGTCGGCGACGCCGCCACCATCGTGCTGCACCGCAGCCGACCACTGGAGATCTCCCTCGACGGCCGGGCGCCGGCGCAGATGTGGACCACAGCCTCGACGGTCGGCGCGGCGTTGCATCAGCTGTCCATGGCCGACGCGGCGCCGGCCACGACGACACCCGACAGTCGCGTGCCGCTCACCGGAATGGTGCTGCCGGTCGTGACAGCCAAAACGGTCTCCCTTGACGACGGCGGCGCGGTACGGACCCTACGAATCGCCGCGCCCAACGTCGGCGCGCTGCTGGCCGCTGCGGGAGTCCCGCTGGAACAGCGCGACAGCAGCGTCCCGGAGCCGTCAGCCCTGGTCACCGAGGGAATGCAGATCACCGTCACCCGGATGCGCATCGACCAGGTGACCGAACGGATGCCGCTGATGCCCCCGGTCCGGCAGGTCGAAGATCCGAACCTCAACGTCGGCCGGCAGAAGATCGACGATCCTGGCGCATCTGGTGAGCAGGATGTCACTTTTGCTGTCGCGACCGTCAACGGCGCAGAGACAGGACGATTGCCGGTTGCCAACACCATCGTGGTCCCCGCCCGGGAAAAAGTGGTGCGGGTGGGCACCAAGCCCGGGACTGATGTCCCAGAGGTTTCCAACGGTGGCCGCTGGGATGCCATCGCGTCGTGCGAGTCCAGCGGAAATTGGGCCATCAACACCGGAAACGGGTACTACGGGGGCTTGCAGTTCGACCAGAACACCTGGGAACGCAACGGTGGGCTGCGCTACGCTGAGAGGGCCGACTTGGCAACCAGGGAAGAACAGATCGCGATCGCTGAAGTGACCCGTGCCCGTCAGGGCTGGGGTGCATGGCCCGTTTGCGGGAGAGGCTGACAATGACGATTCGGCTACTGACCCGCACGGAGATCCGCAACATCGCCAAGGAACTGGACTTCCGGCCGCGTAAGGCACTCGGGCAGAACTTCGTCCACGACGCGAATACGTTGCGCCGCATCGTCTCCTCGTCCGGCATCACCAAGAACGACCATGTTCTCGAGGTCGGTCCCGGCTTGGGGTCGCTGACGCTGGCGATCCTCGATCGCGGCGCGGCGGTGACCGCCGTCGAGATCGACCCGTTGCTGGCCGCCCGGCTGCCCAAGACCGTCGCCGAGCATTCCCACAGCGAGATTCACCGGCTCACCGTCGTCAACCACGACGTCCTGACCCTGCGCCGCTCCGATCTGGCCCAGCAGCCCACCGCCGTGGTGGCCAACCTGCCCTACAACATCGCGGTACCGGCCCTGTTGCACCTGTTCGCCGAATTCCCGACCATCCGCACGGCCATGGTGATGGTCCAGGCCGAGGTTGCCGAGCGGTTGGCCGCCGAACCCGGCGGCAAGGAATACGGCATTCCCAGCGTCAAGATCCGCTTCTACGGCAACGTCCGTCGCTACGGCATGGTGTCGCCGACGGTGTTCTGGCCCATCCCGCGGGTGTACTCCGGCCTGGTGCGTGTCGACCGCCACGAGGTCTCCCCGTGGCCCGCGGACGACGGCTTCCGTCAGCAGGTGTTCGAATTGGTCGACATCGGCTTCGCGCAGCGGCGCAAGACCGTGCGCAACGCTTTTCTGGAATGGGCGGGATCGGGCAACGAGTCCGCCCAGCGCCTGCTGTCGGCCAGCATCGACCCCGCGCGCCGCGGCGAGACACTGACCGCGGCCGATTTCGTCCGGCTGCTGCAGCGCTCCGGAGCGGCGCTGGCCCCGTCTTCGCAGTCGGTTTCCGAATCGGCTCAGGCGCGCTGAGGCCCGCGCCCGTTACTCTCGTGCCGTGCCCCCGACGAACGGCAGTACCGCTGCGGAATGGGTGCCGACCGGGTCGGTGACGGTCCGGGTCCCCGGCAAAGTCAACCTGTTCCTCGCCGTCGGCGACCGCCGCGACGACGGATATCACGAACTGACGACCGTCTTCCACGCGGTATCGCTGGCCGACCAGGTCACCGTGCGCACCGCCGACCTGCTGTCGCTGCACCTGGTCGGTGAGGGCGCGGGGGAGGTGCCCGTCGACGAGCGCAATCTGGCATGGCAAGCCGCTGAGTTGATGGCCGAGCATGTGGGCCGGGCGCCCGACGTCGAGATCCTCATCGACAAGGCCATCCCGGTAGCCGGCGGCATGGCCGGCGGGAGCGCCGACGCGGCCGCGGTACTGGTCGGCATGAACTCGCTGTGGGAACTCGGGGTTCCGCGCCGCGACCTGCACGCGATGGCCGCCGAGTTGGGCAGCGACGTTCCGTTCGCCCTGCACGGTGGCACCGCGCTGGGCACCGGGCGTGGCGAGGATTTGGCAACGGTGCTGGCGCGCAACACCTTTCACTGGGTTCTGGCGTTCGGCGCCAGCGGATTGTCCACGGCCGCGGTGTACGCCGAAATCGACAAGCTGCGCCAGTCCGGCTCGCCCCCGCGACTGGAGGACCCCGAGCCGCTGCTGACCGCGCTGTCCTCCGGCGACCCCCATGCGCTGGCTCCGCTGCTCGGCAACGATCTGCAGCCGGCGGCACTGACCCTGCAGCCGAACCTGCGCCGCACCCTGCGCGCCGGTGCCGAGGCCGGTGCGCTGGCCGGCATCGTGTCCGGCTCCGGCCCCACCTGCGCCTTCCTGTGCGCCTCGGCGGACGCGGCGATCGCCGTCAGTAGTGAACTGGCCGGCGCGGGGGTCTGCCGGACGGTGCGGGTGGTCAGCGGCCCGGTGCACGGCGCCCGGGTGGTGCCGGGTTGACCGGCCCTGGCACCGCGACTTGAAGTCAGGCGCCCAGCGCCTCTGCCAACGCCTCTAAATCCTCGGCCACCAGGTCGAATTCGCCGGGCGTCGAGGGCTCCATCCAGCCGCCGGGCCCGCGCTCCATCGGGCGCGGCACGTAGGCCGTCTTCAGTCCGCAGGCCGCCGCCGCCCGCAGGTCACTCGGGTGGGCGGCCACCATCAGCACCTGCTGCGGCGCCAAGTCGAGCAGTCGGCACGCGCCAAGGTAGGCCTCGGGGCTGGGCTTGTAGTGGCCGAAGAGTTCAGCGGAGAAGATCGCGTCCCACGGCAGGCCGGCGTGCCGCGCCATGTCCAGCAGCAGCGAGACGTTGCCGTTGGACAGCGTGCACACGGGATAGCGGACTTTGAGACGCCCGAGCCCCGCGACGCTGTCCGGCCAGGGGGCCAGGCGATGCCAGACGCGGTTGAGTTCGGCCACCTCGGCCTCGGGTGGCGCCAGGCCACGCTCGGCCAGCAGGGCATCCAGGATGCGGCGGTGCAGGCCGTCGATGTTGGTCCAGGGCAGGCGGCCGTCGCGCACCTCCCGCATGGCCGGCACGTAGCCGCCCCGCCAGGCATCGGCGAAGGCTGGCGGGTCCACCGGCCAGCCCAGCGCGCGCACCTCGGCGGCCACCGACGACCGCCAGTCGACCACGGTGCCGAAGACGTCGAAGACCAGGGCTCCGATGAGGGCACCGACCGGCGCCGTCGGCTCAGCCGCCGTCGTCACTCGAAAAGGTCAGGCTGCTCGCGGGTGATGCGGGCGAACAGTGGCTGGAAGCTGAACCAACCAGCCCAGTGGCTGCCCACCTGAGTGCTGGTGAGCTTGGCCATCTCCGGGTCGATGAGGATGGGCGTCCCGGCGGCTTCGGCCATCAGTTGGGCCTGACACGTGCGCTCCATGGTGATGAACCACCATGCCGCCTCCTCGACCGAGTGCCCGACGGTGAGCAGTCCGTGGTTGCGCAGGATTGCGGCCTTGTTGCCGGCGAGAGCGTGGGCGATGCGCTTGCCCTCCTCGATATCGAGCACGACGCCGGAGTAGTCGTCGAACAGCGCGTGGTCCTCGTAGAAGGCGCAGGCATCCTGGGTGATGGGGTCCAGCGTGCGGCCCAGCGTCGACCACGTCTTGCCGTACACCGAGTGGGCGTGGGCCGCGCCGATCACGTCCGGGCGGGCGGCGTGGACCTGGGAGTGGATGGCGAACGCGGCCTGATTCAGCGGGCCGTCGCCTTTCACGATGGTGCCGTCGTGGCGCACCAGGAGCAGGTCGCTGACCCGGATATGTCCGAAGTGCATGCCGAACTGGTTCACCCAGAAGTGGTCGGGAAACTCCGGATCGCGTGCGGTGATACGCCCGGCGACGCCCTCGTCGAAGCCGAAGCGGCTGAACAATCGGAAGGCCGCCGCGAGGTTCTGCTTGCGGTGCAGACGTTCCTGCTCGATGGTGCGATCCTCGGGACGAGACATGCAGGCAAGGCTACGTGCCCGAGGCGTCGATCCCAATCACGGACTCGGGATCCGACCGGCTACTCGGGCCGGCCGACGATCGAAACCCGGTGCATCAGGCGGTGTTCGGTGAAATCGGGGATCACGCGGTGCATGGTCGAACGGTTGTCCCACATCACGAGGTCACCGGCCAGCCAGGAGTGGCGCCAGGTGAACTGCTCCTTGATCATGTGGCGGTACAGGAAACCGAGAATGAGGTCGCTCTCGTCCGGAGGGATGCCGACGAGGTGGGTCGTGTAAGTCGGGTTGACGAACAGGCCCTTCCGGCCGGTGACCGGGTGCGCCCGGACCACCGGGTGCGCGGTCCGGCGGCCGGCCAGGATCTCCTGGCCGTAGCGCTCGTAGGTGGCGAGGCCGAACCGCGTCTTCAACTCGGTCAACGCGGCGAAATCGTGTACCGCCATCAGGCCGTCGAGGTAGCTCTTCATGTTGGTCGACAGCGCGTCGTAGGCGCGGGTCGTGCTCGACCACATCGTGTCGCCCCCGTAGGAGGGCATCTCTTTGGCCCAGGTGATGGTGCCCAGCGGCGGGTCCGGCAGAAAGGTCTCGTCGGTGTGCCAGATGCTGGCGGTGCCGCCGTCGGCCGAATCGAGGACCGTCACCTGTTCGTAGCCGGATCCGAGGTTGGGGAAGAACGAATGCACCTCGATCTCGCCCATGGCACGGCCGAACGCCATGTGCTGTTCGGGGGTGAGCTCAGGAGCGCGCACGAGCAGCACGCTGAACCGGCACAGGGCCGCGTAGACCTCGGCCATGCCGGTCGGGTCGAGCGGAGCCGTCAGGTCGAGGCCGAGGACTTCAGCCCCGAGTGCGCCGGTGAGCCGTCGGAATTCCATCGGGCGATCCTGCCACTGCCGACGTCTCCGGTTGGCCCGCAGGCCCCGATTGACGGATACCGCCGGGCGTGAAAACCTCGCGTCGTGGAGACCCCCGCGGCCAACGGCCACCCCGTCGGCGCAGATCCGGGGACCGGTGGGTTCAGCAACCGCCGCAAGGCCGCCATCCTGGCCACCTGCTGCCTGAGCGTGCTGATCGCGGGAATCGAGATCACCTCCCTCAACCTTGCGATCCCGGCGATTCGCTCCGACCTGAACGCCACCGCCGCGCATGCGCAGTGGGCCGTTGCCATCTATTCACTGGGCGTGGCCTCGCTGCTGATGCTGGGCGGCGCCGCGGGTGACAGGTTCGGTCGTCGCCGGGTCCTGCAGATCGGCATGACGATCTTCCTGCTCGGCTCGCTGCTATGCAGTCTGGCGCCCATCATCGACGTTCTGATCGCCGGACGGTTGGTGCAGGCGGTCGGCGCCTCGATGATGAATCCCGTCGCGCTGGCGATCATCAGCCAGGTCTTCGTCGCGCCCGCCGAACGCGCCCGCGCGATCGGCATCTGGGGAGCGGTATTCGGCGCCTCAGTGGTCCTGGGTCCCGTCATCGGCGGAGTGCTCATCCACCTGTTGGGCTGGCGCGCAGTGTTCTGGATCAATATCCCGCTCGGTGTGGTGGCCATCATCGCGTGCGCGGTGCTCGTGCCGGAAAGCAGATCGGCGACGATTCGTGGCACTGATCCGATCGGACAATTGCTGGTCGCGGGTAGCCTGTTCGGCCTGGTGTTCGTCCTGATCGAGAGTTCCGGCCGGGGCTGGACACATCCCTGGATCATCGTGACGGCGGTTGCCACGGTCCTGGCGTTCGTGGGCTTCCTGCGCTACGAATCGCGGCACCCTGAACCGTTCATCGACCTGCGGTTTTTCCGCTCCATTCCGTTCGCCGCGTCGACCGTGACCGCACTGTGCGTCTTCATCGTCTGGGGAGCGTTCCTATTCATGATGTCGCTTTATCTGCAGAGTTGGCGGGGCTACACGGCGATACACGCCGGCCTGCTGCTTTTGCCGGTGGGGGTCGCCGTTCTGGTGGTTTCACCGATTTCGGGCTATCTGGTTCGCCGGTTCGGCAGCAGACTCCCACTGCTCATCACCGGGCTGATGACCGCCGTCGCATCTATCCTGCTGGCCTTTATGGAACCGACGGCACCCCGATGGTTACTGATGGTGATCTTCACCGCCGTCGGCGTCGCCTTCGGCATGGTCACTGTGCCGGTCAACTACACCGCGGTGAGCGGCATGCCGCTGGACCGGGCCGGTACTGCTGCGGGGATCACCAACACCGGCAAGCAGGTTGGCATCAGTCTGGGAGTCGCATTCAGCGGGGTGCTGGCCGCCGGCGCGTTGTCACCCCCCGACGGTGACTTCGCCGATTCGGCCGATCCGCTGTGGTTGTTCACTTTCGCTCTCGGGCTGGCGATCACAGCACTGGCCTTCGTATCGACATCATCGCGGGCCAAGCGGTCCGCCGAACGGTTGGCGCCGTTGATCTCGGCAGCAGCGGAACGCTCTGCGGCAGGGGAAAACAGGGGCCGGAGTTGGCCGGAAACTTAAGGAAAGTTTAAGATGGTCCGCGGGCGCGCCGCCTAGGCGTCGCGCCCTCACAGGCGGAGCATTAACCCGGGTTGGCTGCAGCCCCTGAAGATGCGGGCCGCCGCACCGGACCCTGAGGAGGTCGCTGTGAGCCGGTTCACCGACAAGATGTTCCATAGCGCCGAGACCAGCACAAAAGGCATGGTCACCGGCGAACCGAACGAGCCGGTACGGCATACCTGGGCCGAAGTTCACGAACGAGCACGACGCATCGCCGGCGGGCTGGCTGCGGCCGGTGTCGGCCCGGGTGACGCGGTGGGCGTGCTCGCCGGCGCGCCGGTGGAGATCGCCCCGGTCGCCCAGGGCCTCTGGATGCGTGGGGCGAGCCTGACCATGCTGCACCAGCCGACGCCGCGCACCGACCTGATGCTCTGGGCGCAGGACACCACCAACGTCATCGACATGATCGAGGCGAAGGCCGTCGTCATCTCCGACCCGTTCCTGGCCGCCTCGCCGGTGCTGGAGGAGCGCGGCGTGAAAGTGCTCACCGTCGAGGATCTGCTGGCCGCCGAGCCCATCGACCCGGTCGAGACCGGTGAGGACGACGTCGCGCTGATGCAGTTGACGTCCGGATCCACTGGGTCTCCCAAGGCGGTGATCATCACCCACCGCAACATCTACTCCAACGCCGAGGCGATGTTCATCGGGGCGGAGTACGACGTCGAGACCGACGTGATGGTCAGCTGGCTGCCCTGCTTCCACGACATGGGCATGGTCGGCTTCCTGACCATCCCGATGTTCTTCGGCGCCGAACTGGTCAAGGTCACGCCGATGGACTTTCTGCGCGACACCCTGCTGTGGGCCAAGCTCATCGACAAGTACAAGGGCACCATGACGGCGGCGCCCAACTTCGCCTACGCGCTGTTCGGCAAGCGGTTGCGCCGGCAGGCCAAGCCCGGCGAATTCGACTTGTCCACATTGCGTTTCGCGCTGTCCGGCGCCGAGCCGGTCGATCCGGCCGACGTGGAGGACCTGCTCGACGCCGGCAAGTCGTTCGGCCTGCGCCCGGATGCCATCCTGCCGGCCTACGGCATGGCCGAGACGACGCTGGCGGTGTCGTTCTCTGAATGCGGCGCCGGTCTGGTGGTCGACGAGGTCGACGCCGACCTGCTGGCCGCGTTGCGCCGCGCGGTGCCCGCCAGCAAGGGCAACGTGCGCCGGCTGGCCACCCTCGGCCCGCTGCTGCAGGACCTTGAGGCCCGCATCGTCGACGAGGATGGCAACGTGCTGCCGGCCCGCGGCGTGGGCGTCATCGAACTCCGCGGGGAGTCGCTGACGCCGGGCTACCTGACCATGGGCGGCTTCGTCGCGGCCCAGGACGAGAACGGCTGGTACGACACCGGCGACTTGGGCTACCTCACCGAGCTGGGCCACGTCGTCGTGTGCGGCCGGGTCAAGGACGTCATCATCATGGCGGGCCGCAACATCTATCCCACCGACATCGAACGGGCCGCGGGCCGGGTCGAGGGCGTGCGCCCCGGCTGCGCGGTGGCGGTGCGGCTGGACGCCGGGCATTCCCGGGAGACCTTCGCGGTGGCCGTGGAGTCCAACGCCTGGGAGGACCCGGCGGAGTGCCGTCGGCTGGAGCACCAGGTGGCCCACGAGGTGGTCAGTGAGGTCGGGGTCCGGCCCCGCAACGTGGTGGTCCTGGGACCGGGCACCATCCCGAAGACGCCGTCGGGCAAGCTACGGCGCTCCAACTCGGTGACGCTGGTCACCTAGTTTCCAGCCAGGGTCCCGAATTCAGCGGCTAAGCCAACTCAGTTGGCCGCCCCGATACGAGGAGGCCAGCTCGGCGATCGTCAACCGGATGAGGCCGTCGTTGGGATTGGCGTCGACGTAGCTGTAGTTGCCCGGTGCGAGGAGACCACCGGTGTCGCTGCCCCACGGGTTACGCAGGATCACCGCCGTGATCTGGGTGCCGCTGGTTTCAACACCCCACACCGTGTAGACCATCGGCGTCGCCAAGCGAACTCCGTTGACGAAATCGACGCCGCCGGTTCCCGTGAAGGTGACGAACATGCGCCCCAGAGTGCCGTTGGTCCAGCCGCCCTGGCCGATACCGCTGTCGGCGGAGTCGGCAAGGCTGACGGTCATATAGACGCTGCCGGTCCGGAAACGGTTGAGCAGGTCGGTGAAGCCGGCAATGTCGCCGAGTCTGACGTTGATGCCCACCAGTGACTCTGGCAGCACCGGGCCGTCCCTGAACTGGTTGAAAACGTAGTTGTTGGACATCTGACCGCCGGCCACGACGGGCTTCAACGCGCTGTAGTTGAACACTCCCGGCGACACGGGCAGCGCCATCGCGAGGGCCTTCTCGGCGATGGCGACCCAGATCGAGTTCTCCGCGCCGAAGTTGGCGTAGTAAGGCCGGTTGATACCGGCGAAACTCGCCGCCGGCAACCGTCCGTCGACCCGGTAGAAAACCCCGCCGAGGTTCACGCCGTATGTGCCGTCCCCGAAGTCGACCATGGCCCGCCGGATCAGCCACGAGTTGGCGGCATCACCGTCCCGGGCCAGCGCCGCCAGTTGCGCGCTCACCGAGGTGTAGTCCTTCTGGGGAGACATGCCGAGGAAGTTCGGGCCCTGGACGACATCGGTTCCCCGTGGTCCGTTGCTCGAGAACAATGGATTGCTTGCGAAGTCGACGAGCGCGTTGTTCGCTGGATCGGTGGGCCCGGCGATCCGGTCGCCGTCGAGCGTGCGATCGGCGCCATTGGCGAATTGATCCACGAAATTGTCGGCGTCCGACCCCGCCACGAAGTCGAAGACCCGGTCGCCCACGCCGCCCTGGCCGTCGCGCCAGAAGATGTCACGCCCGGCGTCGCCCTGCAACCTGTCGTTGGTGAGGTTGTCGATGGCCACCAACCAGTCGTCGCCGTCGCCGCCGAACAGCGAGTCGGTGCCGATACCGCCGTTGAGGGTGTCGTTGCCGGCGTCACCGCGGATCGTGTCGAAGCCGCTGCCGCCGAGCAGGAAATCGACGCCGTCGCCGCCACTGATGGTGTCGTCATCGGCATCGCCGTTCACCCGGTCGTTGCCGGCGTCACCGTTGATGGTGTCGACGCCTTCGCCACCACTGATGGTGTCGTTGTCAGCCCCGCCGTTGAGGGTGTCCATACCGCCCTCGCCGGCGATGGTGTCGTTGCCGGCATCGCCGTTGATCGTGTCGATGCCGGTGCCGCCGTTGAGGGTGTCGTTGTCGGCACCACCGTTGATGGTGTCGTTTCCGTCGGCGCCGTTGATGAAGTCACTTCCGGCATCGCCGTTGATGCTGTCGTTGCCCGCCTCACCGGTGATGGTGTCGTTGCCGGTATCGCCGGTGATGGTGTCGTTGTCCGCGCCACCGTTGATGGTGTCATTGTCGGCGCCGCCATAGATGAAGTCGTTACCGGCACCGCCCTGGATCGTGTCGTTGCCGGCGTCACCGTAAACCGTGTCGACACCGCCGCCGGCCAGGATATTGTCGGCGCCCTCGTCGCCGCGGATCGTGTCGGTGCCGTCGCCGGCGAGGATGGTGTCGTTCCCGCGACCGCCGAGCAGGGTGTTCCTGCCGATGCCGGAGTCCTCGATTGAATCGTCGCCGTCACCGCCGGCGATGGTGTCGTCACCGCTGAGGTCGGTCAGGCGGTCGTTGCCGCCGTCACCGTAGAGGAAGTCGTTGCCTGCGTCGCCGCCGATGGTGTCGTTGTCGTCGCCGCCGTTGATGGTGTCATTTCCGTCGCCGCCCTTGATCGTGTCACTGCCGGCGTCCCCTCGGAGCACGTCGTTACCCAGGCCGGCGATGTTGACCCCGTTGGCGTTGATGATGTCGTCGCCGCCACCCCCGTTGACGGTGTCGTCGCCGGCATCGCCGTTGAGGGTGTCGTTCCCCAGATCCCCGTAAAGGGTGTCGTTGTCGGCCCCGCCGTAGACGACGTCGTTACCCGCGTCGCCGTAAATGGTGTCGTTGCCTGCGTCGCCGTTGATGGTGTCGTTGTCGGCCCCGCCATAGATGAGGTCGATGCCGGCACCGCCCTGGATGCTGTCGTTGCCGGCGTCGCCGTAGACGGTGTCGTTACCCCCGCCGGCCACGATGGTGTCGGCGTCCTCGTCGCCGCGGATCGTGTCGTTACCGTCACCGGAGGTGATCGAGTCGACACCGCGCCCGCCGAGGAGGATATTTCTGCCGACGCCCGAGTCCTCGATCCGATCGTCGCCGTCGCCGCCGGCGATGGTGTCGTCGCCGCCGCCGAGATCGACGAGGGTGTCGTTGCCGGCGTCACCGTAGATGAAGTCGTTACCGGCGTCGCCGGAGATGGTGTCGTTGGCGTCCCCGCCGTTGAGGGTGTCGTTGTCGGCTCCGCCGAAGATCGTGTCGTTACCGGCGACGCCCCGGATGACGTCATTGCCCGCATTGCCGTAGATGACGTCGCGGTCACCCCCGCCGGTGAGCGTGTCGTTGCCGCCGTTGCCCGTGATGGTCATCGGCTTGATGACACCGCCGCCATTGAACGTGTCGTCACCGACGCTGCCGATGAACTCCACACTCTGAACGGAGCCGATGAGCCAACTGCCCAGTGACTGTTCGGCGTTCCCTTTCCTCTCGATGACGGAGAGTTGAGCCGGTGCCGCCGCGACCCGGAGTTCGATAGTCGTCGCGGCGCCGGCGCGGACGGTCAGGGCGCCCTGCTGGTTGAGGCTGGCTGATGACGCAATCACCGCCGGGACCACCGCGGCGGACGGACGGGGATCAGCTCCGCCGGAGACCAGGGCCGCAGTGGTCGCAGAAGCCGACGAATTGGTGGTCCGGGTCAGGCCCCGGCGCGCCAGCAGCAATGATCCGGCAAGCCATTCGCTGACCTGGTTGGGCAATAGGGTCGACACGAGCCGCGAGACCGACTCCGAAATTCCAACCGCCGTTGTGCCGAGCGCCTGTGGCACAACAGCCGCCCGTGCCGTCTCGGCTACCGGAGCGCTGGCTGCCCGCGCGAAAGCCGCAGGAATCACCGCCGGGCGGGCGCTGATGTCTGTCAGGGCGGCCGCGCTGCCCGGTGTGGTGCTGCTGACCGGGGTACTCATCGACGCGGTTTCGCTGACCGGGGCGATTGCCGGAGTGGTTTCGTTCACCGGGGTGCCCGTGGGGGCTGCGTCCGCCACCGGTTGCTCGGGGGCCTCGGCCAGCGGGTTTGCCGGGATTTTCGGGCGTACCCGCTGGTCCTGGAGTTCAGCCACCGGATGCGACTCGGCCGGTCCGGCCGAATCCGGCACCGACTGGGTGCTCACCCGACTATCCCCGGAGTCGGCATCCTCAGTCCGCCCGTGGCGATTCCTCCCCGCCCGGGGAATGCCCGACGTCGGGCTCTCGGTTGCGGCAGCCCGGGATCGGGACTGCTTGCCGGACCTGCTCGGCGATGGCTGATCCGCCGCCGCCGGAGTCTCGCCGTCCCCTCGTCCGCCGCTATCGGCTCCAGCGACTCCAAGCGCCTGCGGCGAGGCCAGGAGAAGCCCCAGGCCCACGGCTGCCGCCTGAAGCCTCGTGCAATGAACCATGACGTCCCCAATCCGACGCCGGAAGGATCGAAACGGACCACATCAGGTCGTCTAGCCGCAGATTACGAGAATTGTCGTCAATTTCACGGCTCTGGCTAGGGGCAATGGCCCCTTTGTTGGATGGGACTACCAGGCGTGCACCTGGTTCTGCGCCGGTTCCAGGCCCACCTGTACCAGGAGTTCGGTCGCGTCGGCCGCCAGTTCGCAGATCGTCGGCACCTCGCCGCGCTCCACCGAGTTGAACGGCTCCAGGACGAACGCCGCCGGATCCTTGCGTCCCGGCGGGCGGCCGATCCCGATGCGAACCCGCTGAAAGTCCTTGGTGCCCAGCGCGTTAGCGATCGAGCGCAACCCGTTGTGGCCGCCCTCGCCGCCGCCCAGCTTGAGCCGGACCTTGCCGAAGTCGATGTCGAGTTCGTCGTGGATGACGACGACGTCCCCCGGGGCGACCGAGTAGAACTTCGCCAGCGGGCCGACGTGCCGGCCGGACTCGTTCATGTACGTGCGCGGTTTGGCCAGCACGATCGACCGGCCGCCGAAGCGGCCGGTGGCCGCCTCGGCGCCGGAGCGCTTGTGCACCTTGAACGACGTACCCATCCGCGCCGCCAGCAGGTCGGCGACCATGAAGCCGACGTTGTGCCGGGTCTTGGCGTACTGCGGACCCGGGTTGCCCAGGCCGACGACCAGCAGGGCACCCCTCCCGCTTGCGGGAGACGGTTCCGACATCCGGGCTTACTCGGCCTCGGCCTTTTCGCCGCCTTCGCCCTCGCTCGCGGCCTCGGCTTCGCTTTCGGCCTCGGCCTTTTCGCCGGCTTCCTCGCCGCCGCCCTCTTCGGCAAGGTCCTCGGCCGTCGGCGCGGCCACGATGTTCACAACGAGCATCTCCGGGTCACTGATCAGGGTGATGCCCGACGGCAGGGTGATGTCACCGGCCAGGATCTGGGTGCCCTCTGCGACGCCCTCGATCGACACGGTCAGGTTTTCCGGGATCGACAGCGCCTCGGCCTCGATCTCGATGGTGGTGGCGTCCTGGGTGACCAGAGTGCCGGAGTCCGCCTCGCCCTCAAGAATCACCGGAACCTCGACGGTGACCTTCTCGCCGCGCTTCACGATGATCAGGTCGATGTGCTGCAGGGTCCGCTTGACGGGGTGGACGGTGATGGACTTGGGCAGCGCCAGTTCCTCCTTGCCGCCGAGGCCCTGCAGGCTCAGCACCGCGTTGGTGCCGGAGTGCCGCAGCACAGCGGCGAAGTCGTGGGCGTTGAGGTTGAGGTGCTGCGGCTCCGCGCCGTGGCCGTAGAGCACCGCGGGCACCTTGCCGTCGCGGCGGGCCTGACGCGACGCGCCTTTACCGGTGCGGGTACGCACCTCGACGTCGAGCTTGTTGGTGGTGGCGCCTTTGGCCATGGGACTGCTCCTGCCTTCGTCGGTCGGTCTACACGGTGAAGGCGGGCATCAGCGCTGCGAAAAAGCGCGGGGCCTCGCCGATAACGGTGGATACAGATCCACCCTCGCCGTGACGCGGTCCCAGGGTAGCCGATGTGGCTTCCCATCAAGAAATCCCGCCGAAGCCCACCACTTCTGTAGCTGGGGCAGTCGGCCGGTGAGACGATGGTGCCGCCGGGCACTGGCGTGCGATGTTTACTCCAGATCGGGGGTAGCAGGGGTGAAGACTCTGATGGCCGGCTGGGTCGGCACAATTGCGGTCGCACTCGGCGTCGGCCTGGCCGCCGCCGCCCCAGTCGCTGCGTGGGCGGAGCCCGAGGACAGTTCGACAGCACAGGAACCGCACGCGACGCACGCCGAGCGCGGCACCCGCGGTCGCCCTTCCGCCGCAGACCCCGAGTCAGCGACTCGTGGTTCCGCGCCGAGCGGGTCGCCCAGGGCGGCTCGCCGCGGGTTAACTGAACCGGCGCCGAACCGGGCCCGGGGCGCCGAGGCTGATGACGCGACGGCGCCGGCCCGAAACGACCCGGCTCCGCTGGAGGCCAGAAACGGCCCGGCTCCGGTGCGATCGGGGGGTGCGCCGGTCGACTCGGCAGCCCCGGATGCCGAGCAGGCTATTCCGCCGGTGTCGGTCCAGCGCGGCGGTGCTCCTGAGCCGATCCCCGGCGGTGCTCCTGAGCCGATCCCCGGCGGTGCTCCTGAGCCGATCCCACTGGCGTCATCACCCCAGCGAGCCGACGTTCTGCCGGCGTTGCCGGCGCCCGTCATGCGGCCTGCCGCCGCCGCGCAACCGGACACCGTCGCACCGGCGGCCGCCGCGGGACCAACGCTGCGGACCGTCATCGGAGCGCTGTTCGGCGGTCATCCGGCCGCCCCGGTGGGAGTGCCGGTGTCCTGGGCGGTCCTGGCCGTGGCCCGGCGTGAATTCGGACCCATCGGTGCATCGGCAGCGCCGGCTGCGACGGTGTCGACCGGACATGTGTCGACCCGGCAGGCCGTGCCCCTTGCGGCCGCCACCAACCAGCCACCGGTGATCACCTCGGTCGCTGTGGGCGCGCCCAGTGCTACCACTGGAGCGGTCAGCGGAACCGTCACCGCCGTGGACGCCGACAAAGACCCGCTGACCTACCGCGCGACGACCTCCACCAAGGGGACAATCACCATCACCTCCGGTGGGGTCTTCACCTACACCCCGACGCCCACCGCCAGACACGCGGCGGCCCGGGTCAACGCCACGACGTCGGCCACGACGGACGTGGTCAACATCGTGGTGACCGATGCCAAGGGAGCCACCGCCACCAGCAGTGTGACGGTACCCATATCGCCGCAGAACGCGAACTCGGTGGCCAAGGCCACGGTCGGCACCGCCAACACCACGTCGGGGGCGGTCGCCGGCAGCGTGACGGCCACCGACGCCGACAAGGACACCCTCTCCTACAGTGCGCCGGCCAGCACTGCCAAAGGCAGCGTGAGTTTCAACCCCGGCACCGCAACGTTCACCTACACGCCGACCGCCGCAGCCCGCAACGTCGCCGCCGGCGCCTACGCCACCAGCACCGAGAAGACTGACAGTTTCACCGTCACGGTGACCGACGGCTACGGGTCTTCGGTGGCTGTGCCGGTGACCGTCACGGTGAGCCCGCAGTCCTATGTGAAGTTCAGCTTCAACTACCTGACCGGTTCGCAGAACTGGACTCCCGAGTCACGCGCAGCGCTTCAGCTCGCGGCCGCCAATGTTGCTTCCTACCTGGTGGTTTCGGCGCCGGTGACGATTGCCTACGACGTCACCGCCGACGTCGCCCCGACGTCGAACAATCTCGCCTGGGCGCGCAGTGATTTCACCTCGACCAGTTCGGGTTTCTACTCCACCGTGGTCCAGAAGAAGATCCTCACCGGAGTCGACGCCAACGGGTCCGCGGCCGACGGTGTGGTCAACGTCAATCTCGGAAAGTCCTGGGGCTTCGGCTCTTCGGTGGGCACATCCCAGTACGACTTCACCGCCACGATGATGCACGAATTCGTGCACACTCTCGGCTTCATCTCGTTGACCGCCGAAGCCGGCAAGAACACGGGCACCATCTGGACCCAGTTCGATCGCTTCCTCGTCACTGCCACCAAGGCGGCGGTGATCGACTCCACGTTCCACTGGAATACGGCGTACAACGTGAACCTCACCGGCGGCAACGGCGGTCTGTACTTCGGCGGCCCGAACGCCGTCGCCGCTTACGGCGGTCCGGTGCCCCTCTTCGCCTCCAGCCCCTTTGTGTATGGCAGTTCGGTCCACCACTTGCGTGACTCGTCCTTCTACGGCTCGCAAAAGAAACTGATGACCGCGCAGGTGTTGGTCGGCCCCGGGGTTCGAGTCCTCAGTCCCGTCGAACTCGGCATCCTGAAGGACCTGGGGTACCGCGTCGTCCCGGTACCGGGCAGTGCCGCCATTCTGGTGGTCGGGGCGCTGTTCGTCCGCCGCAGACGCGAGGATTAGGTGGCGTGACCCAACCGCGGAAACTCCGTCTGCGTCAGATCCTCGGACAGCAGCCACAACCCGCGGGCGGTCTTGTCGCTGCGGGCAAGCGGACTGCGGCCCACCGGGCCGATCGGCCCGCGCGCACCGTATTTGGGGCCGACGAAGCTGTCCGGCGGCAGGTCCTGCGAGGCGGCGTACAACGTCGGATTGGCGCCGTAGTCCGGGCTGGTGCCGGCCAGTTTGTTGGCGACCGGCCACAGCGGGGCGCTGATTCGGTTGCCGGTGTTGCCCTGCAGGTTTGTCGCCGAATACCCCGGGTGGGCGGCATGTGCCCGCACATCGGAGCCGGCCGCCGAAAGCCGACGCTGCAGTTCACTGGTGAACAGCAGGTTCGCCAGTTTGGACTGCCCGTAAGCCAGCCACGCCGAATAGGGCCGGGCTTTCCAGTTGAGGTCCTTGAGGCTGATGGCGCCCAGCCAGTGCGCCATGGACGACACCGTCACCACCCGGTCGCTGATCTTGGGCAGCAGCAGGTTGGTCAGCGCGAAGTGACCGAGATGGTTGGTGCCGATCTGACTTTCGAACCCATCGCGGGTGAGCGCGTAGGGCACCGCCATGATGCCGGCGTTGTTCACCAGCACGTCGGCCTGAGTGATGCTGTCGGCGAACTCCCGGACCGACGCCAGATCCTGCAGGTCAAGTCGGCGCACCTCCACATCGCCGGTCATGGTGGTGGCGGCGTCGTTGCCTTTGCCGACGTTGCGGCAGGCCAGGATCACCTGGGCCCCGGCGCGGGCCAGTTCGCGAGCGGTCACCAGGCCAAGCCCGCTATTGGCTCCGGTGACGATGGCCCTGCGCCCGGCGAACGACGGAAGATCGGCGGCCGTCCAATTCCCTGGAGTCCAACTCATGTCGCGAAACTACCCAGCGGCTACTTCGCCGTGACGGTGAACCCCTCGATCACCTTCTCGACGTCCGGTGCGGCCGCGGCGGCCTGGTCGGCCAGCGTCGTCACGGTGAATTGCACCAGATACCGGTCGAATTTCGGGGTGACCGGGATGACCACCCGGTTGTAGGTATGCAGACGGGTCCCGAGGTGGTCGTAGCTGCCTTCGATCATCGACGACGGGAACCCGTTGAAGTCGTTGTCGGAGGAGTTCAGCTTGACGAAACCCTTGGCCAGGAGGGCGTCGTCGTTTGCGTGCTTCATCGCAGCGGGCAGGTCGAAATTGCCGTCGAGCTTGAACACCATCACCATCGCCGTGGGATAGGTGTTGTTCTTCGCGATCGCCTCGGTGCCGGGGGAGAGGTTCGGGTTGGAGTACTTCGTCCACCCCGGTGGCCGGGGCAGCGTCACGGTCAGATCGGTGAGCTTGTCCAGTGGAACCTGCGCGCCGGTGACGCCGACGCTATTGAGGTACTGCGCGATCGGGGTCGGCGTGGCCGAGGTCGTCGCCGTCGTCGACGTCGGACTCGACGGCAGCAGCGTGGTGTAGTCAGCGGTCTTCGCGCCGCAGGCCGTCACGGTCGCGGCGACGACGAGAACCGCGGCGGCGATCCGTGGCCCGGCAGGCAAGATCAGGCTTCTCCGTCGAAAAGTCCTGTGACGGAACCGTTTTCGAACACCGCGCGGATGGTGCTGGCCAGCAGCGGGGCGATCGACAGCACGGTCAACTGCGGGAAGCGCTTGGCCTCCTCGATCGGCAGGGTGTTGGTGACGATCACTTCGCGGGCGCCGCAGGCGGCCAACCGCTCGGCAGCGGGGTCGGACAAGACACCATGGGTGGCGGCGATGATGACGTCCTTGGCGCCGTCCTCACGCAGCAGTTTCACCGCGCCGGCGATGGTGCCGCCGGTGTCGATCATGTCGTCGGTCAGCACGCAGGTCTTGCCCTCGACCTCACCGACCACCCGGTTGGACACCACCTGGTTGGGCACCCGCGGGTCGCGGGTCTTGTGGATGAACGCCAGTGGCGTGCCGCCCAGGGAGTCGGCCCACTTCTCGGCCACCCGCACGCGCCCGGAGTCCGGCGACACCACGCAGATGTCCTCGGTGGCGTAATTCTCCCTGATGTAGCCGGTCAGCAGCGGCTGTGCGCGCATGTGGTCGACGGGTCCGTCGAAGAAGCCCTGGATCTGGTCGGTATGCAGATCCACCGAGACGATCCGGTCCGCACCGGCGGTCTTGAGCAGGTCGGCCACCAGGCGGGCGGAGATCGGTTCGCGGCCGCGGTGCTTCTTGTCCTGCCGGGCGTAGGGGTAGAACGGCATGATCGCGGTGATCCGCTTGGCGCTGCCGCGCTTGAGCGCGTCGATCATCAGCAGTTGTTCCATCAACCACTTGTTCAGCGGCGCGGGAGTGGACTGCAGGACGAAGGCGTCCGAGCCGCGGACCGATTCGTCGAATCGGACGAAGATCTCGCCGTTGGCGAAGTCCCGCGCGGTCGTCGCGGTGACGGTGACGTCGAGTTCCTTGGCGACCTGCTCGGCCAGTTCGGGGTGCGCCCGACCCGAGAACAGCATCAGGTTCTTGGGGTTGTCCATCCACTCGGTGCCCACAGCGTTGCCTTAGGTCGGGGGTTGATTCCGGATAATCCTACGGGGCCAGGCCCGGTTCAGCGCTGCTCGGGGTGCTCGTCGGCGGCCTCGGGACCGGGCTGAGCGGTGGCTTTCGCGCGGCGGGCCGCCCCGGCGGAGTCGGTGTCGGGCCGGTTGTGCAGCACCCAGTCCTCGATGATGCGTTGCGTCCCGGCGGAGACCGAGAGCGCGCCGGGCGGCACGTCGTCGCGGACCACCGTCCCGGCCCCGGTGTAGGCGCCGTCGCCGACGTTCACCGGGGCGACGAACATGGTGTCGCTGCCGGTGCGTACGTGCGAGCCGATGGTGCTGCGGTTCTTATTGATGCCGTCGAAATTGGCGAAGACGGATGACGCGCCGATATTGCTGTAGTCGCCGATGTCGGCGTCGCCGACGTAGGTGAGATGGGGCACCTTGCTGCCTTTGCCGATGGTGGCGTTCTTGGTCTCCACGAATGTGCCGATCTTGCCGTCGGCGCCCAGCCGGGTGCCGGGACGCAGATAGCTGAACGGGCCGACTTCGGCGGCGTCGCCGACGACGGCCTCGGCGCCGTGGGTGCGAACCACCGAGGCGTGGTTGCCGACTTCGACGTCGGTCAGTGTGGTGTCCGGGCCGATCTGGCAGTGCGCGCCGATGCGGGTGCGGCCGAGCAGTTGGGTGCTGGGGGCGATGACGGTGTCGCGGCCGATCTCCACCTCGACGTCGATCCAAGTGCTGGCGGGGTCGATGACGGTGACGCCGGCCCGCTGGTGGCCGGCGACGATGCGGCGGTTGAGTTCGGCGGCCAGATCCGAGAGCTGGACGCGGTCGTTGACGCCGGCCACCAGCATCGGGTCCTCGATGTTCTTGCCGTGTACGGACCGTCCGTCGGCGCGGACGATCGCGATGGCGTCGGTCAGGTACAGCTCGTGCTGGGCGTTGTCGGACGACAGCCGGCTCAGTGCGGCGCGCAGCGCACCGATGTCGAAGGCGTAGACGCCGGCGTTGATCTCACGGATGGCCCGCTGCTGTGGCGTGGCGTCGGCCTCCTCGACGATCGCGATGACCTCGCCGTCCTGGGTGCGCAGGATGCGCCCGTAGCCGCAAGCATTGGGCACGGTGGTGGTCAGGACCGTCACCGCGGCCGACGCGGCGAGGTGCGCGGCGATCAGTTCGGCGAGGGTCTCGGCGTCGAGCAATGGGATGTCGCCGGAGGTGATGACGACGGTCCCGTCGAAGTCGTCGGGCAGGGCGGAGAGCCCGCAGAGCGCCGCGTGGCCGGTGCCCAGCTGTTCCTCCTGGACGGCGATGTCGATCCGGCGGCCGAGGTGGTCGGCGAGGTCGCCGACCACCGGCGCGATCCGCTCGCGGTCCTTGCCCAGCACGGCCACCAGATGCTGGGGCGCCACCTTGGTGACGGCGTGCAGGGCGTGCGAGAGCATGCTGCGCCCGCCCAGGGTGTGCAGGACTTTCGGGGTGTCCGAGCGCATCCGGGTGCCCGCACCGGCGGCCAGCACCAGTACGGCGGTATCGCTGCTTGTCGTCATGAATCTCCTGTGTGTGCGGTCTTCTACGCGACACGCGGCCGCACCGTGCTAAACCGCACAGTCGAGGCATTGAGCTTCGCCGCCAGGACTCGAACCTGAACTATCTGAACCAAAATCAGAGGTGCTGCCAATTACACCACGGCGAACGGTCCGCCACAGATTCTAATAGAGGTCGATGAGGGGATAATCCAGACGTGGGAACACCCGACCGCACCTCCCGCCCGCCGCGGACCCGGATGACGGGCAGTGAACGACGCCACCAACTGATCGACGTCGCCCGGTCGCTGTTCGCCGAACGCGGGTACGACGGCACCGCCATCGAGGACATCGCCCGGCGCGCGAACGTCTCCAAGCCGGTGGTCTACGAACACTTCGGCGGCAAAGAGGGCCTGTACGCGGTGGTGGTGGACCGCGAGATGTCGGCCCTGCTCGACGGCGTCACCGCGTCGTTGACCAATAACGAGCACCGACCCCGGGTGGAGGCGGTGACGCTGGCGTTGCTCACCTACATCGACGAGCGGACCGACGGCTACCGGGTGCTCATCCGGGACTCACCGCCGTCGCTGGCGCCGACGACCTACTCCACCCTGTTCAACGACGCCGTCAACCAGGTGGCTTCGATCCTGGCCGGTGACTTCGCCCGCCGCGGTCTTGACCCGGAACTGGCACCGCTCTACGCCCAGGCCCTCGTGGGCTCGGTGTCGATGACGGCGCAATGGTGGCTCGACGCTCGCGAGCCCAAGAAGGAAGTGGTGGCCGCCCACCTGGTGAACCTGATGTGGAACGGGCTGAGCCGCCTTGAATCCGACCCGGAGTTGCAGGGGCAGTAATCCGAGCCGAACCGCTGCATAGACTGAGCCCACCATGACCGGGCGCCGCGAAGTCCAGACGCCGCTGGCGGGCCTGGTCGATCTTGCTTTGACCGCGCCCGACTTCACCGAACTTTCCGAACGCGCCGCGCAGCGCCCGGAATCGCTGGCGGTGGTGGGCCCGGCCGGCGCCCAGTTGTTCGTGGCCGCTGCGCTGGCCCGCGGCGGACCGCTGCTGGCCGTGACGGCCACCGGACGTGAGGCCGACGATCTGACCGCTGAGTTGCGCGGGGTGTACGGCGACGCCGCGGCGATCTTCCCGTCCTGGGAGACGCTGCCGCACGAACGGCTGTCGCCCGGCGTGGACACGGTCGGCGCGCGCATGATGCTGCTGCGCCGGTTGGCCCGCCCCGATGACGAGCAACTCGGTCCGCCGCTGCGGGTGGTGGTGACGACGGTCCGTTCGTTGTTGCAGCCGATGGCCGCCGACCTGGCGGAGATCGAACCGGTGACGCTGCGGGTCGGCGCCGAACTGGACTTCGATGATCTCGTCGCCCGACTGGTCGAACTGGCCTACACCCGGGTCGACATGGTCGGCCGGCGCGGCGAGTTCGCGGTGCGCGGGGGCATCCTCGACGTCTTTCCGCCGACCGGTGAGCATCCAATCCGCGTCGAGTTCTGGGGCGACGAAATCACCGAGATGCGGATGTTCGCGGTGGCCGATCAGCGCTCCATCCCGGAACTGGACCCCGGTGTGGTGGTCGCGGTGGCGTGCCGCGAACTTCTGTTGACTGACGAAGTTCGTTCCCGCGCAGCGGAATTGGTGGCCGACGCTCCGCGTGACGACAACC
The DNA here is from genome assembly GCA_903877095.1 of uncultured Actinomycetes bacterium. Taxonomy (GTDB): domain Bacteria; phylum Actinomycetota; class Actinomycetes; order Mycobacteriales; family Mycobacteriaceae; genus Mycobacterium. The sequence goes on from CAIRCP010000214.1 coordinate 29,679, forward strand.
GGGTCACCGGTGGTGTCGCCGAGATGCTCGACAAGATCGCCGGCGGCATCCCCACCGACGGCATGGAGGCGCTGGCCCCGGTACTGCGCCCGGAGAGTCTCGGGCAGCTCACCGACCACCTTCCCGCCGGTGCGCCGCTGTTGGTGTGCGACCCGGAGAAGGTCCGCACCCGCGCGGCAGATCTGATCCGCACCGGCCGGGAGTTCCTGGAGGCGTCGTGGTCGGTGGCGGCCATCGGTGGCGACGCCCCCATCGACGCCGAGCAACTCGGTGGCTCGGGCTTCCGCGGCCTGGACGACGTGCGCTTCGCGGCCGTGGCCGGCGGCCACCCGTGGTGGACGGTCGGCCAACTGTCCTCCGACGGGGCGGTCACCCTCGACGTGCGCGCGGCGCCGTCGGCCCGCGGTCAGCAGTCCGGCGTCGAGGAGATCTTCGCGATGCTGCGCGCCCACGTGCTGACCGGCGGGCTGGGCGCTGTCGTCGCCCCGGGCACCGGCACCGCCCACCGGGTGGTCGAGCAACTCGGTGAGCGCGACATCGCAGCCGGGATGCTGGAGCCCGGGGAAAAGCCCAAGCCCGGCGTCGTCGGCGTGCTCAAAGGCCCGCTGCATACCGGCATCGTGGTCCCGGGTGCGGAATTGGTGGTCATCACCGAGACCGACCTGACCGGCAACCGCGCCACCGGTCCGGACGGCAAGCGGCTGGCGGCACGGCGGCGCAACACCGTCGACCCGCTGGCGTTGACGGCCGGGGACCTGGTGGTGCACGACCAGCACGGCATCGGCCGGTTCGTCGAGATGGTGGAGCGCACCATCGGCGGGGCCCGCCGGGAGTACCTGGTGCTGGAGTACGGCGCGTCCAAGCGCGGCCAGGGGGCCGACAAGCTGTTCGTCCCGATGGACTCCCTGGACCAGCTATCCCGCTACGTCGGCGGTGAGCAGCCGGCGCTGAGCAAGCTCGGCGGCAGCGACTGGGCCAATACGAAAACCAAGGCGCGCAAGGCCGTTCGTGAGATCGCCGGCGAACTCGTCGCGCTCTACGCCAAACGGCAGGCCGCGCCGGGGCACGCGTTCGCTCCCGACACCCCCTGGCAGGCCGAGATGGAGGATGCGTTCGGGTTCACCGAGACCGTCGATCAGTTGACCGTCATCTCCGAGGTCAAGGCCGACATGGAGAAGCCGGTCCCGATGGACCGGGTGGTCTGCGGCGATGTCGGCTACGGCAAGACCGAGATCGCGGTTCGGGCGGCGTTCAAAGCCGTGCAGGACGGCAAACAGGTGACCGTGCTGGTGCCGACCACCCTGCTGGCCGATCAGCATCTGCAGACCTTCACCGAGCGGATGGCCGGCTTCCCGGTGACGGTCAAGGGGCTGTCCCGGTTCACCGACGGGGCCGAGTCGCGAAAAGTGTTGGAGGGCATGGCTGATGGCAGCGTCGATATCGTCATCGGCACCCACCGGCTGCTGCAGACCTCGGTCCGCTGGAAGGACCTCGGCCTGGTGATCGTCGACGAGGAGCAGCGCTTCGGCGTTGAGCACAAGGAGCACATCAAGGCGCTGCGCACCCACGTCGACGTGCTGACCATGAGCGCGACCCCGATCCCGCGAACGCTGGAGATGAGCCTGGCTGGCATCCGGGAGATGTCGACCATCCTCACCCCGCCCGAGGAGCGCTACCCGGTGCTCACCTACGTCGGCCCGCACGACGACAAGCAGGTGGCCGCCGCGCTGCGCCGCGAACTGCTGCGCGACGGGCAGGTGTTCTACGTGCACAACCGGGTCCGCACCATCGACGAGGCCGCCGCCCGGATCTGCGCGCTGGTGCCCGAGGCGCGGGTGGCGGTCGCGCACGGCCAGATGCCCGAGGAGCAACTCGAAAGCACCGTGCAGGGCTTCTGGAACCGCGAGTTCGACATCCTGGTGTGCACCACCATCGTCGAGACCGGCCTGGATATCTCGAATGCCAACACTCTCATCGTCGAACGGGCCGACACGTTCGGCCTGTCCCAGTTGCACCAGTTGCGCGGACGGGTGGGCCGCAGCCGCGAACGTGGCTACGCCTACTTCCTGTATCCGCGCGAAACTCCGCTGACCGAGACCGCGCACGACCGGCTGGCCACCATCGCTCAGAACAACGAACTGGGCGCGGGCATGGCGGTTGCGTTGAAGGACTTGGAGATTCGCGGCGCCGGCAATGTGCTGGGCGCCGAGCAGTCCGGGCATGTGGCCGGGGTGGGCTTCGACCTGTACGTGCGGCTGGTCGGCGAAGCCGTGGAGGCATACCGGGCGGCCCTGGAAGCGGAATCAAGCGGCAAGCCGGTGTCTATTGCCGAGGAGCCCAAGGACGTCCGCATCGACCTTCCCGTCGACGCGCACTTCCCGCCGGACTACATCGGCAGCGACCGGCTGCGCCTGGAGGCCTACCGCCGGCTGGCGTCGGCGGCCGACGAGGCCGGCGTCACCGCGGTGGTCGAGGAGTTGATCGACCGGTACGGCCCGCTGCCCGAACCCGCGCAACTTCTGGTGTCGGTGGCCCGTCTGCGGTTGCTGTGCCGGCACTACGGCATCACCGAGGTGGCCGTTGTCGGCGCCGGAGCGGGCGCGACGCTCCGGGTGGCGCCGCTGAGCCTGGCCGACTCCGGGCAGGTGCGGCTCGGCCGGATGTACCCGGGCGCGCGCTACCGCGCTGCCGCCGCGACGGTGCAGGTCCCGGTGCCGCGCAGTGCCGATTCGGTGGGCGCGCCGCGCATCCGTGACCTTGAGTTACTGCAAATGGTGGCCGATTTGTTGCTCGCTCTTGATGGGCGTCCGAAGGGGGACGTTGATATAACGACTCTTAAACCCAATGGACCCGGCGGGCAGGAGCGCAGCGACCGGGGAATTGAGCCCGGCGGGCAGGAGCGCAGCGACCGGGGAATTGAGAGGGGGCAGGGGAGATGACCGTCATCCTGGTCGATCCGCGGCGGCCTGCCGTCGTGCCGATCGACGCTGTCGAATTGCTTGGCGGTGACGTCCAGTACACCGAGGAGATGCCGATCCGGGTGCAGTGGTCGCTGCCCTCGGCGCGCTCGGCGCTGATTGGGCCCGCGGCCCCGGTGCTGTTGTCATCGGATCCCGAGCACCCCGAAGTCAAGGTCCGGCTGGCCGGCGGGGAGCGGGTGATCGCCACGCCGTCGGGTCGGCCCGGCGAGCGCCTCGTCGATGCCGTCGAGATCATGGACCGGCTGCGGACGTCGGGCCCGTGGGAGAGCGAGCAGACCCACGATTCGCTGCGTCGCTATCTGTTGGAAGAGACCTACGAACTGTTCGACGCGGTCCACGGCGGCAACGCTCTGGAGCTTCGCGACGAACTCGGTGACGTGTTGCTGCAGGTGCTGTTCCACGCCCGCATCGCAGAGGAAGCCCCGGTCAACGCCTTTGACATCGACGCCGTTGCCGACGCGCTGATCCGCAAGCTCGGAAACCGGGTTCCGGCGGTGCTCGCCGGTGAGCAGATCACGCTGGAAGATCAACTGGCGCAATGGGAACAGCGCAAAGCGGCTGAACAGGCCAGCGGGCACGGCCGTCGTTCCTGTGTCGACGGTGTGCCCACCGCCCAACCCGCGCTGGCATTGGCGCAGAAGGTGATCGACCGTGCGACGGCGGCCGGGTTGCCCGATGACTTGGTCCCCTCCGGTGTCACGTCGGTGTCGCTGCGGGCGGGCGGTGACGCTGAAAATGCGCTGCGCACTAGAACATTGGAGTTCATGGCGGATGTGCGCCTCGCCGAGCAGTCCGTCGCGCAGGCCCGCCGCGGCCACGATGTGGCCGCTGAACTCGACACCCACCGCGCCGTCGGCCCGATCAGCGCGCAGGAGTGGCGTGAGCACTGGCCCGGTGCGGTGCGCCCGGATACGGCCGAGATGACGCGCGCCGTCGTGCACTGGCCCGAAGACGATTCCGCGGAATCCGGCGCCGAATCCGCCTGAATCCGCGCCGAACTCCTGGGAATTTTCACAGCCCCTTGCCGAGATTCGCAGCGGCTGACGCATCGCCGTCCGTGGGACGATGGAGCGATAGAACGCGGAAGTTTGAGGGGAACTTGGTGACCTCCGGCCGGCCACGGCCGCGCTGGCTCAACCCCGTCGCCGTCGTCGCGGCGACGGCGATGGTGCTGGCGTCCAGTTGCTCCTGGCAAGCCCGCGCACCGATTCCCGAGGGCGTCCCGCCGCCGCCGGGCGACCCGGTGCCGGCGGTCGACACGCACGCCGCGGGAAGGCCCGCCGATCAGCTGCGCGGGTGGGCCGAACAACGAGCGCCCGGCCTGGGAATCCCGATTTCCGCGCTGGAGGCCTACGCCTATGCCAGCCGGGTGGCGCAGGTGGAGAACCCGAACTGTCACCTGGGCTGGACGACGCTGGCCGGTATCGGGATGGTCGAAAGCCACCACGGCACCTACCGCGGCGCGCAGATCGCCCCCAACGGCGACGTCAGCCCGCCGATCCGTGGGGTGCGGTTGGACGGATCGAACGGCAACCTCAAGATCCTGGAGAGTTCGGACTCCGGTCCCGATTCTGGGGCTGGCGATCTGGAGTACGCCCGTGCGATGGGGCCGATGCAGTTCATCCCGGAGACCTGGCGGCTCTACGGCGTCGACGCGAACAATGACGGCGTGGTGAGCCCGGACAACATCGACGACGCCGCGCTGGCCGCGGCCGGTTACCTCTGCTACCGCGGACAGGACATGGGTACCCCGCGCGGCTGGATCGATGCGCTTCGCGCCTACAACCATTCCGATCTCTACGCCCGCACGGTCCGCGACTGGGCTGCCGCCTACGCCTCGGGGCACCCGCTGTAAGCAAAGTCCGGTGAGGATCCCGGCTCTCCCTTTAGTCTGATGACTGTCAGTCTTTCCGCCCAGCAAGGAGAACCCTGTGCCCATCATCGAGCAGGTCGCCGCACGCGAAATCCTGGATTCCCGTGGCAATCCGACCGTCGAGGTCGAAGTGGCCCTCATCGACGGCACCGTGGCGCGCGCCGCCGTCCCTTCCGGTGCTTCCACCGGTGAGCACGAAGCCGTCGAGTTGCGCGACGGTGGCGACCGTTACGGCGGCAAGGGCGTGCAGAAGGCGGTCGAGGGTGTGCTCGACGAGATCGCACCGGCCGTCATCGGACTGCCCGCCGACGAGCAGCGCCTCGTCGACCAGACCCTGCTGGACCTCGACGGCACGCCGGGCAAGTCCAGGCTCGGCGCCAACGCCATCCTCGGCGTCTCGCTGGCGGTGGCCAAGGCCGCCGCCGATTCCGCCGAGCTTCCGCTGTACCGCTACCTGGGCGGCCCGAACGCCCACATCCTGCCGGTACCGATGTTCAACATCCTCAACGGCGGCGCGCACGCCGACACCGGCGTGGACGTGCAGGAGTTCATGGTCGCCCCGATCGGCGCGCCGAACTTCAGGGAGGCGGTCCGCTGGGGTGCCGAGGTGTACCACTCGCTGAAGTCAGTGCTCAAGAAGAAGGGCCTCAACACCGGCCTGGGTGACGAGGGCGGCTTCGCCCCCGACGTCGCCGGCACCAAGGCGGCGCTGGACCTGATCTGCTCGGCCATCGAGGCCGCCGGCTTCAAGCCGGGCACCGACGTCGCGCTGGCGCTCGACGTCGCCGCCACCGAGTTCTTCCGCGACGGTGCCTACCAGTTCGAGAAGCAGGCCCAGAACACCGAGCAGATGACGGCGTTCTACACCGACCTGATCGGCGCCTACCCGCTGGTGTCCATCGAGGATCCGCTCAGCGAGGACGAGTGGGACGGCTGGGCCTCGCTGACCACCGCGATCGGCGACCGGGTGCAGATCGTCGGAGACGACCTGTTCGTCACCAACCCCGAGCGGCTCGAGGAGGGCATCGAGCGGGGTGCCGCCAACGCGCTGCTGGTGAAGGTGAATCAGATCGGCACGCTCACCGAGACCCTCGACGCCGTCGCACTGGCGCACAACTCCGGGTTCCGCTCCATGATGAGCCACCGCAGCGGTGAGACCGAGGACACCTTCATCGCCGACCTGGCGGTGGCCGTGGGCAGCGGCCAGATCAAGACCGGAGCGCCGGCCCGCAGCGAGCGGGTGGCCAAGTACAACCAGCTGATGCGCATCGAAGAAGCCCTCGGTGACGCCGCCCGCTACGCTGGAGACCTCGCGTTCCCGAGGTTCAACGCCCCGGAGTAGACGACAAAGCCCGGAGTTAGACGACAACACAGTGGCAGAAGGCAAACGGGGCGACCCGAAGCGTCGCGCGCCGGCGTCCCGGCCGGGCGCTTCGGGTCTGGGCCGTTCCCGCCCCGCGCGCATCGCTGCGCGGGAGTCCCGTCCCACTGTCATCCGTGAGCAGCAGGAGTCGACGGGTCACGGCCTGACCGGGCCGATTCGCCGGGTGTTCGCCGAAACGGTGGAGCAGCAGAGCGAGGACCGGCTGGGCCTGACGGCCCGTCGAGCCGCGATCCTGGCGGCGGTGATCTGTGTGCTGACGCTGACCATCGCCGGCCCGGTGCGCACCTACTTCGGTCAGCGCACCGAGATGAAGCAACTGGCGGCCAGCGAGAAGGCTCTGCGCGCGCAGATCTCCGAATTGGAAAGTCAGAAGGCCAAACTCGCCGATCCGGTGTACATCGCGGCGCAGGCCCGCGAGCGGCTGGGCTTCGTCAAGCCCGGCGACATTCCCTACCAGGTGCAGTTGCCGCCGGGGCAGCAGCCGCAGGCCACGACCGGTCCGCACACGGAACTCAAGGCCAGCACGGACCCGTGGTACACCTCGCTGTGGCACACCATCGCCGACACCCCGCACGGTCCGGCGACCTCCGAGGCGCCGACGCCACCGCCCCCGCCGCCGCCGGGGCGGCCCGGTCCGCTGCCGCCGCCGCCACCTCCGCCGCCACCTCCGCCCGGTGGTTGATCCCGTCGACCTCGCGGCGGTGGAAAGCCAACTCGGCCGGCACCCGCGCGGTGTCCTGGAGATCGCCTACCGCTGCCCCAACGGCGAGCCCGCCGTGGTCAAGACCGCGCCCCGACTGCCCGACGGCACCCCGTTCCCGACGCTCTACTACCTGACCCATCCGGTGCTGACGGCGGCGGCCAGCCGGTTGGAGTCCGACGGGGTGATGCGTGAGATGACCGCCCGGCTGGCTGAGGATCCGGACCTGGCCGAGGCTTACCTTCGCGCCCACGAGTCGTATCTGGCCGAGCGGGACGCCATCGAGTCGCTGGGGACTACCTTCTCCGGGGGCGGCATGCCGGACCGGGTGAAGTGCCTGCACGTGCTGATGGCGCATTCGCTGGCAAAAGGCAAGGGCGTCAATCCGTTTGGCGATGAGGCGCTGGCGATGCTGGCCGCTGAAGCGGAGATGGCTGGGATTCTGGCGCGTGAGGAGTGGACATGACCTTGGCGGTAGAGCGTGTCGCGGCGATCGACTGCGGCACCAACTCGATTCGTCTGCTGATCGCCGACCGCGATCGCAGCCCCGGCGGTGTGCCATTGCTGGATCTGCACCGCGAGATGCGGATTGTGCGTCTGGGCGAGGGGGTCGACGCGACCGGCCGGTTCTCCGCCGAAGCTTTGGAGCGCACCCGCGCCGCGCTGGCCGACTACGCCGAACTGATCGTGGGCTACCAGGCGCGCAAGGTGCGGATGGTTGCCACCTCGGCAACCCGCGACGCGGCCAACCGCGACGAGTTCTTCGCGATGACAGCCAGTGTGCTCGGTGCGGTGGTGCCCGGCGCGGTGGCCGAGGTGATCACCGGTGTTGAGGAAGCGGAGCTGTCCTTCAATGGCGCGGTGGGCGAATTGGATTCGGGTGCAGCGCCTTTCGTGGTGGTCGATCTGGGCGGCGGGTCGACGGAGGTGGTTCTTGGAAATGGCGGGCGGGTCGCCCAATCGGGCAACAGCGGTGCCGGGGTTCAGGCGAGTTTTTCCGCCGACATCGGCTGTGTGCGGATGACCGAGCGGTGCCTGCACTCCGACCCACCGAACGCCGCCGAAGTGGCTGCAGCGCGTGCGGTGGTGCGGGAGAAGCTTGGCGAGGCGCTGGCGGTGGTGCCGGTGGAGCAGGCCAGGACCTGGGTGGGGGTGGCCGGCACGTTCACCACGATCGCCGCGCTGGCCCACGGGCTGACCACCTACGACTCCGAGGCGATCCACCTCTCGCGGGTGAGGTTCGGGGATCTGCTGCGGGTCTGCGAAGAGTTGATCGGGATGACGCGCGCCCAGCGGGCGGCGCTGGGCCCCATGCACGAAGGCCGGGTCGACGTCATCGGCGGGGGAGCGATCGTCGTGCAGGAGTTGGCGGCCGCACTCGGCGAGCGGGCCGGGATCGACGAACTGATCGTCAGCGAGCACGACATCCTCGACGGGATCGCGCTGTCGATTCGCTAGTCGGCCACCTGAGGAGCAGATGACGCAAACTCCGGCACCGAGAGCCTCGGGGCCGGAGTTCGCAGTTGGGTTTCCGTCGTTAGGGTTTGCAGTTGGGGAGGTTGTGGCAGTGGGCTCCGCCCTTGCATGCGTTGCAGCGGCAGGTACAACTACCGGGGTTCTTAGGCTCGATCCGCATCATGTTCTCCTCCTTGCCCACACCGCGTGGGCTCTCGCTATTCAACGATAGTTGTCGCGGTGTCGGAGTGCAGCAGAACTTCGTCGCGTTTCGGCTGCGCTTCTCCCGCGGCGTTCGGGGGAGCGCGCGGGGTTCGGCGGGTAAGTTTCTTGTGCCGTTCGCGGTGCGCCCCCATAGCCCAATTGGCAGAGGCAGCGGACTTAAAATCCGCCAAGTGTCGGTTCGAGTCCGACTGGGGGCACTACATCCGCCCTGGTAGACCGATCGGACCGGTTCTGCGGCTTGGATTGCGGCGTTGCCCCGGTGCTCCCCGCCCGGCCACGCAGCGCCACACCTAGGCCGCTCTCTGCCCAGCGGTCGCCGGAACTCGCCGGGCGATTACCGGCGAGGACGCAGGCAACACGCTCCCTGCTCCGTCTCCGCCTGCGCCGCAATACCTCGGCCAACGTGGCGCAGCTGAGGCGGGCCAACTAGACCAGCTGCCACATACGCAACAAAAGCAACATAATTCACATCAATCACCCCCGCGTGCCTCAGACTTTTCTAAGTTTGGGGCACGACACGAAAAACGGATCCACATACGTGCACGGCGACACGAACACGTGTAAGCTCCAATCCGTGGCCAAGGCGACCCTTCTGCGGACTCTGGACGAGTTGCGCCAGGAGCATCACGAGGTTGCCGAAGACGTGACCAACCTACGGAAGCAGCTCGCTGATCGTGAGTCGCGCTGCAGAGACCTCATCGGTGCCATTGAGGCGCTGAAACGCCTGACGAACGGCGAAGGACCATCTGCGGCTGAGGTCGTACCCGAACCCGAAACCGAGCCCGCGCAGGACGAGTACATCCCTGAAGGGTCTCCGGTATCGGGGAGCTCGCCGATCGCGAAGTACATCAAACGCGGCGGGGAGGGTCGTCGCCTTAGCTCGACTTCGATGATCGTTGATGTCGTTGAGGAAGTCGACAAGGCCATCACGCGAGACGCGCTGAAAGATGCCTTCTTCGAGAAGTTTTCGCGCGAAGAGATGCAGCGGTTCTGGGACCGGCCCGACAACGCCTTCGGCACCGCGCTCTCTCGTGCGGTTAAGGACAAACTGATTGTGCGCGGGCAGCGGGCTGACGGCACGGAAATTTACGGCTCGCATGCCCTCGCCGAACGCCTTCGGAGGCAGAAGGCTGAGTCCGCATCATCCAATCCTGGTGCGGAGGAGGAGAAGTGACCATAAGACAAAGGGTCCAGCCCCATGAATCGCTCGGCCGCGAGTGAGTTGGACCCCTTCCGGGGCCGATCAGGTGCCAGCCTGATCGACCTCGCAGCCCCGCAGGGAGGCACCGGGTACGCGGCGCGGGATCGTTTCTACACGATCAAAGCTAGCCGGGCGACGGCCCGGCTAGCAAGCGCCCTCGCGGGCCAAGCCCCAGCTAGCTTTTGCTACACCGGCGTCACACCGGCGGCTGGCGCCGGTGTAGAGCGTTTGCCCAGCGTATGCGGTCCGTACTGGGACGACCTCATTTCGACCTATAAAGTGCTGGAGTGCATGGCTTCTGGACAATTTGTGACCAATTTCCGCTGGCTGCGACGGCTTTGCTGCCGCTCTTAAAATCCGCACAGTGTCGGTTCGAGTCCGACTACAACAGTCGAACGATGCGTGCCGGCTGTACGGAGTAGATGAACGGTCCAGGTGCCCTGGCGGCGTCTGCAATCGCCGGCGCGTTGACGATGAAACGCTGGCTGAGGTCAACCGCCGTCAGGTTCGCATTCGGCACACAGAACATCCGCGCACCGGTTCGAAGCACGGTCTCACGTTCCGCAAGGTTGTGCCGGATGTTCGCGTCCTTATGAAAGCTGATCCAGCCGCGCTCGGCGGTAAGGGCGATCCACGTCGTGTCGGCGACGCCCTGGCTATTCGCCTCGCCGAAATGCTCGCGCATGGTCGTCAGGACAAATCCAGCGGCCCGCAACAGTTGTGGAGCTTGGATGGCTCCGAGGCTTCTGTCGACAAAGACATGCGGCAGCGCAGCGAGGATTTGAGCATCAAGCCGAGATGGCATCGAGCGCGTCACGCAACTCTTCCTCGGACACCCCGTAGTCCTCGGCAACCGCCTCGAATGTTTCACCCGCCCGTAGCGGGCCCAGCGCGTCCTCGACCCTGGCGCCGCTTCGATTGAATACGGGCTGGCCGAATCCGCGGTAGGGGTCAAGCACGACGTCGGCATCGCCGAACTGCGTCAGGTGGATCAGGTCAGCGAACTTGTCGTCGGCGAAGTGGATCTGTCTCAGGTAGTGCGCGACGATGTCCTTGAACACGTATTGGCCCGACCTCGGGACGATCAGATGCTTGACGACCCTGTCGTCCGGGCTACCTTCGCCCGCCCGCTGCGCGAATTGCCACAGCACCTCGGCGCCATCGGTGAACAGATCCTTCGACGCAAGCGCATACGGACCGACGTTGTTGACCAGCCAGTCGACCGATGGCCGAATCCGCTGCATCGGAACCCCGGCCCGGCGAAAGGCATTCAGTACGTAGGCTTCGGCCACGCCGATGAATGGAAGTTGGGGAAGTCCTTGCTGATCTGGCGCGGTCGCCGTGACGATCGGGTTGACCTTGACTGCTCGACGCCCCTTGGGCAGGCGCTCATAGCCGTTGGCCCAGGTGCCCAGGGTGGAACGTGGCACCAGCAAGTGCCGCGATGCCTCCGACAGCGTGTAGAGGGGCACGGTGAATCGCAGGTCTGAGTCAACGGTGGCAAGTGCGGTCACTGTTGGCTGCCTCCTCCGGTGCTACGGCGCCTGAACTCCATGATCCTTGGGAACAAGGTACGCCCGATGCCTCGGCGAAGATCGCCGCTGTCGGACGGCCCGTGTATAAAGTGCGGTTCGGTTGGATCAGAGGAACGAGGGGATGAGCGCATGATCACCGGCGAGCTCAAGAGCAAGGTCGACCGCGTCTGGGACGCCTTCTGGTCCGGCGGCATCTCCAATCCGCTGGAGGTCATCGAGCAGATCACCTACCTGCTGTTCATCCGCCGCCTCGACGACTTGGACACCCTGGCCGAGAAGAAGGCGCAGCGGACCGGCAAGGCCGAGAAGATGACCTTTCGCCCCGACCAGAAGGACCTGCGCTGGTCGGTGTTCAAGAACTCCGAACCGGGACAGATGTTCGCCACCGTCGGGGACGAGGTGTTCCCCTTCCTGCGGGAATTGGGCGGGGACGGCTCCACCTACAGCGAGCACATGAAGGGCGCCCGGTTCACCATCCCGACCCCGGCGCTGCTGTCGCGGGTGGTCGACATGCTCGACGACATCCCGATGCACGACCGCGACACCACCGGCGACCTGTACGAGTACCTGCTGGCCAAGATCGCCAGCGCCGGGGTCAACGGACAGTTCCGGACTCCGCGCCACATCATCAAGCTGATGGTGGACATGACCGCCCCGCAGCCCCTTGACGAGATCGCTGACCCGGCCTGCGGAACCGCGGGGTTCCTGGTGGCCGCCGCGGAGTACATCCGCGACCAGCACCCCCAGGCGCTGACCGACGCCGCCCAGCGGAAACACTTCCACCACAGCATGTTCCACGGCTACGACTTCGACGCGACGATGCTGCGCATCGGCAGTATGAACATGCTCATGCACGGGGTGGAGGCCCCCGATATCTGCTACCGGGACTCGCTGTCGGAGGGAGCCAGCGGCGCCGAGGACCGCTACTCCCTGATCCTGGCCAACCCGCCGTTTGCCGGCAGCCTGGATGCGGAGTCCGTCGCCAAGGACCTGCAGCGGGTGGTCAAGACCCGCAAGACCGAACTGCTGTTCCTGGCGCTGTTCCTCAAGCTGCTCAAGCCCGGCGGGCGGGCCGCGGTCGTCGTCCCCGACGGGGTGCTGTTCGGGTCCTCGACGGCGCACAAGGCGCTGCGCAAGGCGTTGGTCGAGGACCAGAAACTCGACGGCATCGTGAAACTGCCCTCCGGGGTGTTCAAGCCCTACGCCGGGGTGTCCACTGCGATCCTGCTGTTCACCAAGACCAACTCCGGTGGCACCGAGGACGTCTGGTTCTACGACGTCACGGCCGACGGCTACTCGTTGGACGACAAGCGAAACCCCATCGAGGCCAACGACTTACCCGACGCACTCGCCCGCTGGCAGAACCGCGACACCACCGACAAGGACCGGGCACGGACCGAACAGTCGTTCTGTGTCCCCAAAGCCGAGATCGTCGCCCAGGGCTACGACCTGTCGCTGAACCGCTACAAGGAGGTCGTCCACGACGAGGTCGAACACCGGCCGCCGCTCGAGATCATCGCCGACATCGAGAAGCTAGGGCGTGTCTCCCGAATCGGTAGTGCCGACGCGGGAATGTATGACGGCGCAGGCCAGTAGGACACCGCCGAGGTAGGTCAGGGCGTACTTGTCATATCGGGTGGCGATGCCGCGCCATTGCTTGAGCCGGTTGAA
>CAIRCP010000215.1 GCA_903877095.1 uncultured Actinomycetes bacterium
CGCCCGCCATACCCTCACATTGCGCACGTCGTTGCCCGCTCCCTTGGTTCCTGACCTTCGACAAGCCAGAAACCCTAAGCGACAACGACGTGCGCCCCATCAGCGCCAAAACCGACCCACGGAAGGGTCAGAAGAGCCAAACGAATCGCCTGATTCGCCTCCCCGGACCGACTGATTTGCAGGTCAACGACCACCCGGTGCTCAGCGGGCGGCGGCGGCACCCGGGCGCCGCGGCGCCCGGGCGGGATTCGAAACACCCTCGGCCCACTGTTGGCGATGCGAATTGCATTGCCCCCGAAAATGATTGCACGGACGTTAACGCGAGCCTCAAATTTGCGCTCCGGCCGGCGACACCGAGGCCAATGGTCTCGCCGCCACGCGCCGGGATCTTTGCATCTGGCACAATCATGGTGTGCCTAAATCCGTCAAGCGTGGTCCGGGCCGGCCTCCTGCAGCGAAATCTGCGCAGACTCGTGGCCGGATTTTGCAGGCCGCCCGCGAAGTGTTCAGCGAGATGGGTTACGAGGCCGCCACATTCCAGGAGATCGCCACCCGAGCAGACCTGACCCGTCCGGCCATCAATCACTACTACCCGAGCAAGCAGGCGCTGTATCAGCACGTCATCGCCGAGACCAACGGCGTCGTCATCGCCGCCGGGATCAAGGAAGCTGAAAACGAGGAAACCTTCGCGGGCCGGGTGGAGGCGTTCGTCCGTGCCGCGGTACATCCCGCTGACCTGGACCGGTCGGCGGCGGCCTTTCTGGTGACCTCGGTGCTCGATGCCCAGCGGAACCCGGAACTGAAGGGGGATACCCAGGCCTCGCTGCAGCACGCCCGCGATTTCGCCCTGACGGTGGTGCGCGACGGCATCGAACACGGCGAGTTGCGCGACGACCTCGACGTCGAAGCCGCCGCCGAGATGCTGGTGGCGACGCTCTGGGGACTGGGGTTCTACGGGGGGTTCGTCGGAAACCGGGAGAAGCTGATCGGGATCACCGCCCAGTTCATCGGACTGCTCGGCGGCGACGGCTGGAAGGCCGCCGGATAGCCTGTCTAACTTTCGCTACGCTGGTCCCAAACCGGCAGTTTGGAGCACCGATGAGCACCTTGCGCAGCCACGACGACACTTGGGACATCGCCAGCAGCGTGGGCACGACCGCGGTGATGGTCGCCGCCGCCCGCGCCCGCGAGACCGAAAGTGCCGATCCACTCATCCGCGACCCCTTCGCGGGGCTGCTCGTCGCCGGGGCCGACACCGCGGTGTGGGGCAACTTCCTCGACCCGGCGATGCAGGAGCGCATCGCCAACGCCGACCCGCAGGCCGCCGCGATCTTCGCCAACATGCTGAGCTACCAGGCGGTCCGGACGCACTTCTTCGACGCGTTCTTCGCTGACGCGGTCGATTCGGGAGTCCGGCAGATCGTCATCCTGGCGTCCGGGCTGGACGCACGCGCCTATCGGCTGGCGTGGCCACCGGGGACGGTGGTCTTCGAGATCGACCAGCCCAAGGTGCTGGAGTACAAGGCCGCCACACTGGCCGAACACGGCGTTGCGCCGATCGCCGAGCTGCACGAGGTAGCCGTCGACCTGCGACAGGACTGGCCGGCGGCGCTGACGGCGGCGGGCTTCGACTCGGCCAAGCCGACCGCATGGCTCGCGGAGGGCTTGCTGATGTACCTGCCGGCCGATGCTCAGGACCGGTTGTTCGAGCAGATCACCGCGTTGAGCGCACCGGGCAGCCGGATCTCCGCCGAAGCGGTCCGCCACCACGACGAGGAACGTCGCGCCCAGATGCGCCAGCGTTGGGAGAAGATCGCGGACGACATGGGCATCGAGCGCACCGTGGACATCGCCGACCTGACCTACAACGACGAGCACCGCGCCGATCTCACCGACTGGCTCAACGCCCACGGCTGGGCCGCCACCGGCACAAAGTCCACCGACGAGATGCGTCGCCTCGGCCGGTGGGTTCCGGTACCGGACCAGCCGGACGAGGACGCGTTCTCGACCTTCATCGTCGCCGAACGCGCTGCCTGAGGCGTCAGGTCAGAAGCCAGGGCACGGCCGCCCGGGTGACGTCGGCGACGATCGCGTCGTTATAGGGCGTCGCGGGGTCGTCGGACCGGGTCCGCGCCATCACGCCGAGTTGCAGGCGCTCGCCGTTGGGCCCGTACGCCACCCCGAGGTCGTTGGTGCTGCCGTAGTCCCCGCTGCCGGTCTTGTCGGCGATGCCCCAGCCCGACGGCAGGCCGGCCCGGATCCGCTTGTCGCCGGTGTTGATGGTGCTCATCCATTCCCACAGCAGGGCCCGGTGCGGTTCGTCGAGCACGTTGCCGGTGAGCATGTTCAGAAAGCCGGTGCTCATCGCGCGCGGGCTGGTGGTGTCGCGGGGATCGCCGGGAATCGCCGAGTTCAGTTCGATCTCCCAGCGCACCATCTGAGTCCGGTCGTCGCCGACCGAGCGGGCGAATTCGGTGACCGACGACGGGCCGCCGAGCATCCCGAGCATCAGGTTCGTGGCGGTGTTGTCGCTGTCGCGCACCGCGGCCGCGGCCAGTTCCGACAGCGGCAGGTGGCCGCCCACGTGCGGTTCGGTGACCTTCGAGGCCACCGGGACCAAGACGGCCGGGTCGATGTAGATCATGTCTGTCAGCGACAGTTCGCCGTGCTGGTCCTTCTGCAGGATCTGCGCGGCCACGTAGGCCTTGAAGGCCGAACAGGTAGCGAACATGTCGTTCTCGCGGTGCCCCATGGTGCGGCCGGTCCCCAGGTTGACGCCGTAGAACCCGATCTTCGCGTCGTAGCGGTCCTCCAGTGCGGCCAGTTGATCCAGAACCGGGGCCGGCGCGGATGAGTCGACCAGCTGAACCGGCATCTCACGGCCGGAACGGCCGCATGCGGTCAGCGCGGCCAGCGCGGCACCGGTCATGAGCAGCCGACGGCGGGGCAAATTCACCCCGCTACCATGACGCACGGCGGTGAATGTCCCCGCCCGACACGCTAGAGAGGACCGTCAATGGCCGGAGTTCAGGATCGAGTCATCGTCGTCACCGGCGCCGGCGGCGGGCTGGGTCGCGAGTACGCCCTGACCCTGGCCAAGGAAGGCGCCAGCGTCGTCGTGAACGACCTGGGCGGCGCCCGCGACGGCACCGGCGCCGGCCACTCGATGGCCGACCAGGTGGTCAACGAGATCAAGGACGCCGGCGGCCGGGCGGTCGCCAACTACGACAGCGTCGCCGACGCCGCGGGTGCGGCCAACATCGTCAAGACCGCCCTGGACGAGTTCGGCAAGATCGACGGCGTCGTGAGCAACGCCGGCATCCTGCGCGACGGCACCTTCCACAAGATGACCGACGAGGCCTGGGATTCGGTGCTCAAGGTCCACCTCTACGGCGGTTACAACGTCATTCGCGCCGCATGGCCGCACTTCCGCGAGCAGTCTTATGGCCGCATCGTGGTGGCCACCTCGACCAGTGGGCTGTTCGGCAACTTCGGCCAGGCCAACTACAGCGCCGCCAAACTCGGTCTGGTCGGCCTGATCAACACCCTCGCCCAGGAGGGCGCCAAGTACAACATCAAGGCCAACGCGCTGGCTCCGATCGCGGCCACCCGGATGACCGAGGACATTCTGCCGCCCGAGGTGTTCAAGAAGCTCACCCCGGAATACATCGCGCCGGTGGTCGGCTACCTGTGCACCGAGGAGGTGCCCGACACCGCCTCGATCTTCATCGTCGGCGGCGGCAAGGTGCAGCGCACGGCGCTGTTCCAGAACAAGGGTGTGACCTTCGATCACGTCCCGACCGTCGACGAGGTGGCCGAGCAGTGGTCGACGATCGACGACCTGTCGTCGCCGGAGCCCGCAGCATTCCGGCTCTGAGCAACTTCATCACGATGTGCTTCGCACTGCGCCGCCGCCTGCTGCTGCCCAATGCCGGCGTGCTCGCAAAGGTGGTGCTGGAGCCGTCATGAGCACCGGTGGGTTGATTCTGGTCGCGCTGGCCATCGCCGTGGGCCTGGCCGGCATCTTTGTGCCTTTTCTTCCCGGCAGCCTGCTGGTGTGGGCGGCCATCGCGGTGTGGGCCTACATCGAGCACAGTACCCATGCGTGGATCGTCCTCGGCGTGGCCTCCGCCGTGCTGGCTGCGGGCATCCTGGTGAAGTACCTGTGGCCGGCCCGCCGGATGCGCGCCGCCGACGTCAGCACCCGAACTCTGCTCGCCGGTGCGGCCGGGGGAGTCGTCGGGTTCTTCGTCATCCCGGTCGCGGGCCTGCTGGTGGGCTTCGTCGGCGGAGTGTTCCTGGCCGAACTCGCCACGCGCCGCGACGGTCGGCGGGCGTGGGCGTCCACCGTCCACGCCATCAAGGGCGTCGCACTGGCGGCCGGCGTGGAACTGGGTGCCGCCCTGCTGGCCGCCGCGGTCTGGGCGGTCGGGGTACTGACTTGACCCGGACTTAACCCAGTAGCCGAGCGCGCAACCGCGCGATGTCATCGCCGGTAACCCCGGCTGCGTCGAGGAATCCCGCCAGGCTGCCGTGGGTCTCGTCGAGCACCCTCCGCGCGGCGGCCAGATAGTCCTCGCGCACGCCGAGCACCTCGTCGGTCAGGCGCGACTCGGCGAAGGACACCACCTCGTCGGTGACGCCCTCGCGGCTGCGCATCGTGGTCAGGATGGAATCCCGCAGGGGCGCGATCGCGTCGTTGCTGCGCAGGTAGTCAGCCATGATCGCGGCGTGCGGAACGCCCGCGGCCTCGCACGCGACGGCGACGGCGAAACCGGTGCGGTCCTTACCGGCGAAGCAGTGCACCAGCACCGGCCGGTCAGCGCCGAGCAGGTTGATGATCCGGTGCACCGCCCGCCGGGCGCCGGCCAGCGTCGGGAACCGCTCGTACTCGCTCGTCATCCAGCGGGCTGCGGACACCGACGGGTCGTCGTCGCCGGACTCCGTCAGCATCTTCTGCCAGCTGCTCTCGTGCGGCGCGGCCGCCTCGCCGTCGTGGGTGTGCGAAACCTCCGGGAACGGAAGATTATGCACCACAACGCTATTCGGCACCGCGCCCGCGCCGCGGCGCTGTACCTCGACTGGGGAGCGCAGGTCGGCCACGTCGGTCACGCCGATCTCGGTCAGCGTGCTCCGGCCGTCGTCGTCAAGGTGGCTCAACTCACCGGACCGGAACAGCCGGCCGGGCTGCAGACCGGCCGTCTGGGCGACGTCCCGGAAGTTCCACGCCCCGGAGAGGATCACCCCCGGGTCACCGCTGCGGCCATCGCGCTGGGTTCGCGGCCGAGTTCGGCTTTCGCGATGGTGCGGAAGTGCACCTCGTCGGGACCGTCGAAGATGCGCATCGCGCGCTGCCAGCCGTACATCCGGGCCAGCGGGAAATCGTCGCTCACCCCGCCGCCGCCGTGGACCTGGATGGCCCGGTCGATCACCGTGCACGCCATCAGTGGGGCCACCGACTTGATCTGGGACACCAGGCTGAACGCCGCCCGGTTGCCATGCTGGTCGATGGTCCACGCCGCCTTCTCGCACAGCAGCCGGGCCTGGTCGATCTCGTTGCGGGACAACGCAATCTGCTGCTGCACCATGCCCTGCTCGGCCAACGGCTTGCCGAACGCGATCCGGGTGCGGGCCCGCTCGGTCATCAGCGCCAGGGCGCGCTCGGCCACCCCGATCGCCCGCATGCAGTGGTGGATGCGGCCCGGGCCCAGCCGGGCCTGGGCGATCGCGAAGCCCATGCCCTCCTCGGCCAGCAGGTTCGACGCCGGCACCCGGACGTTCTCGTAGACGATCTCGGCGTGGCCGTGCTGGTCCTGCCAGCCGAACACCGACGTCGAACGCAGCATGTTCAGCCCGGGAGTGCCGGTGGGCACCAGGATCATCGACTGCTGCTGATGCGAGGCCGCGTCCGGGTTGGTGCGGCCCATCACGATCAGGACCTTGCACCGGGGGTCGTTGGCTCCCGAGGTCCACCACTTGCGGCCGTTGATGACGTAGTCGTCGCCGTCGCGGACGATCTCGGTCTGGATGTTGCGCGCGTCGCTGGAAGCCACCGCGGGCTCGGTCATCGAGAAGGCGCTGCGGATCTCGCCGGCCAGCAGCGGTTCGAGCCACTGCTTCTTCTGTTCGGGTGTGCCGAACATGTGCAGCACTTCCATGTTCCCGGTATCGGGTGCGGCGCAGTTGATCGCCTCCGGGGCGATCTCGGTGCTCCACCCGGACAACTCCGCCAGCGGCGCGTACTCAAGGTTGGTCAGACCGGACTCGGCGGGCAGGAACAGATTCCACAGCCCGCGGTCCTTGGCCTTCTTCTTCAGCTCTTCAACCACCGGGGGAACGGTGAAGTCCGCCGGGCCGGCCGCGGCGCGGTACTCGTCGTACAACTTCTCGGCCGGGAACACCTCCTCGACCATGAAGTCGGTCAGACGTTGGTGGTAGTCGGCACCCTTGGCGGACATGGCGAAATCCATAGGGCCACGATAGGGCAATCCGCTAGACCTTCGTCGCGGTGATGGCCCCCTGCCATTTGGCCAGCGTGGCCGGGTCGAGGGCGACGATGTTGCCCATGCCGATCGAGCGCAGCGGGACGCCGGTCAGCACGTAGGTCTGGTTGTTGTTCACGATCGTGATGACCGTCGAGCCGGCCTTCTCGGTGATGTCGAAGCTGGCGGGTTGCATCCACCCGAAGTCGAGTTTGTCGGTGGCGGTGTTGAACTTCAGCGCGGTGCTGGTGCCCCAGTGCCAGCCGAGGGCGGTCGTGGTGCCGCCGCTGACCGGAGTGGTCGAACCTCCCGAGCCTCCGGTCGGGTACTTCAGCGCGTTGACGGTGCCGTAGTCGTTGAAGATCTTCGCGAAGCTGCCGGCCGGGACGCTCATGCCGGAGTGTGTGTACATGGACACCCCCAGCGGTCCGGGGGTGTCCCGGGTGACCGACCACAGGCCGATCATCCCCAGACCTTTGGTGCGGGCGTAGTCCTCGACCGCCTGTGCGTCGGCGAGGTTGAACACTTCGCTGGTGATGTCGTTGACGCCCAGCATCGGCGTCACGCCCAGCTGGCCGTAGCCGAAGGTCTTGCCGTATCCGCCGTAGAGCTTGGTCAGCTGTGCGTAGGTGGACTCCGCGGACTGAATCGCATAGGCGCCCATGCTCTTTGCGGCCGTGCCGGCCGTCGGGGCGGCGGACTCGCCGTAGTCCATCGCCATCACGTTGACGCCCGCCAGATTCACCCCCGCCTTCAATGCGGAGTCGACCACCTTGAGCCCGTCGGAGGTCAGCCCGGTCGGCAGCACCGGCAGCGTGTACCAGACCTGGACCTGAGGCTTGGACTGCTGCAGCAGTTTCAGCGCCTGGCTGTTGAGTGCGATGGAGGCCGGGTCGGCCACCGCCGCGCCCTCGATATCGAAATCGAGATGGGTGATGCCGTAGGTGTCGACCACTCCGGCGTAGGCGTTCGCCAGTTGCGCGGCGGTCATGCCGTGCGTCGAACCCCATTGCGCCAGAGACGTTCCGGCCTGCCCGCCCAGCGAGATCATCACGTCCCCGCCGGCGGACTGCACGGCCTTGATCGACCTGTTGATGGCCTGCGCCTGATCGTTGGTGGCGCTGGGCTCCAGTGCGTTGAGACCCGCCCAGGCCAGCTTGCCGTCCGGGGTGGCCTGCATGAACGCCGCGGTGAACAGCGAACCGCCGCCGTTGGTCTGGCTGATCGCCACCAGGTCGGGCACCGGCCAGCCGCCCATGTCGACGTAGGGCGCATAGAACGACGTGCCCCAGCGGTCGGCGGTGGCCGGCGGCGGGGTGGTGCTGTCGTCGTTGGTGATGGTGCCCGTCGCGGTAGCTGTCGCCAGCGTGACGTTGACGGGGTTGGACAGCGTCACGGTGAACGTCTCGGTGGGCTCGACGGCCGTGTCGCCGGTGACGGCGACACTGACGTTCTGTGCGGTGACCCCCGGTGCGAACGTCAACGTCCCGGCGGCGGCGGCGAAGTCCTGACCCGCGGTCGCGCTGCCGCTGCCGGTGCTGTAACCAACGGTGACGGTCTTGTCGGAGGCCTTCGACAGCGTCACGGCGAAAGCGGCGTTCGTCGTGCCGGAATTCCCCTCCAGCACAGTGGCATTGGCGATCGACACCGACGGCGGTGTGACGGGGGCCGCGTCGTCGTTGGTGATGGTGCCGGTCGCGGTGGCGGTGCCGACCGTCGCGTTGACGGCGTTGGCCAGCGTCACGGTGAATGTCTCGTCGGGCTCGACGGCGGTGTCGCCGGTGACGGCGACGTTCACCTTCTGGCTGGTCACACCGGGGGCGAACGTGAGCGTGCCGGACGCGGCGGTGTAGTCCGAACCGGCGGTGGCGGTGCCGTTGGCGGTGCTGTATCCGACGGTGACGGTCTTGGTCGACGCCTTGGCCAGTGCCACGGTGAAGGCGGCGTTTGCCGTGCCGGAATTACCCTCGGCGACAGTGGCATTGGCGATCGACAGCGCGGGAACGGTGGTCTGCGCTGCGCTGATCAGCGTCTGCCACTTGCTGACGGTGCCGGCGTCCTTGGCGACGATGTTGGTCGTCTGCAACTGGCTGACGGGGACGTTCTGCAGCGTGTAGCTGTGGTTGTTGCCGACGACGGCGATGACGGTGGAGCCGGACTTCTCGGCGACGTCGAACTGGGTGGGCCCCATCCACCCGAAGTCCAGCTTGTCGGTGGCCGGGTTGAACGCCAGCACCGGATTGGTGCCCCAGTTCCAGGTGATCGTCGTCGCCGTGCCGGTGGTGGCCGCCGGCAGCGGGGCCTGTCCCGTTGTCACCGTCGCTGCGGGTGCCGGCCGTATCGCCACCCGGCCGCGGCGGACTGCGGCCAGGACGACCCATCCGGCAGGGGACTCGACGGGCGCCCCGGTGCCGTCGCCCAGCAGCGGAGACAGCGCGGCACTGATCGACGTGATCGGTGGGGTCTGGGTCAGCGCGGGGGGCGCAGCGGATGCCGGAGCGATCGCGACTACCACCGGCCCGACGGCGCCCGGAGCCACCACAACGGGCTGCGCCACCGCCGCGGGGGCCGCGCTGACGGCGGCCGGGACGACGACGGGCGGTGCGGCGATGACGGCCGGCACTCGCACGGCGGCCGGCGCCGGCGGAGCAGGCGGAGCAGGCGGCGTCACGTCGGGCAGTGGGGCCGGAGTCTCGCGCCGCGATGGAGTCGGCACCGCGGGCACCGCTGCCGCCGCGTCGGCCGCGGAACGTCCACCTCGATGGCCGCTGTTCTGCGGCGCCTCGTGGGTAGCCGCGCGCCTGCCCGTCGACGGGGGCGAGGCTGCGTCGGCCTCCGTCCCCGGATCAGCGGCCGAGACACCGAATCCACCAAAGACGATCCCCACGCCCAGCGTGGCGGCAAGAAATCCGGTCCGGCCGACGGCAATCATCTGGCTGAGCGTAGCGGTGACGGCCGTCACATTTCAGGGTCGGAAGTCATCCCCTGATCGGGTGAGGGCGGGATGCGCGGCTTGGGAACTAGCCCCTGCCTGCCGTTAAGGTGTCACGAGCACCCGGGGAGATCCCCCGACTCTGCGTAGAAAGCACACGCACAGCTCATGACAGAAACCAAAACTTCGGCCGATGGCCGGGCGGCGACGACCGTTGGCGTCGTGGCCGAGTCCGGCGCCGACGAGCGACGCGTCGCGCTGGTCCCCAAGGCGGTGGCGTCGTTGGTCAACAGCGGTGTCGCCGTGGTGGTGGAGTCCGGCGCGGGCCAGCGTGCACTGCTGCCCGACGAGCTCTACACCGCCGCCGGCGCCACCATCGGCGACGCGTGGGGGTCCGATGTCGTGGTCAAGGTCGCCCCGCCGACGCCGGCGGAGGTCGCCCGCCTGCGCTCCGGCCAGACCCTGATCGGCTTCCTCGCGCCGCGCAATGCCGACACTCAGATCGGCGCGCTGAAGTCCGCCGGCGTGCAGGCGTTCGCCGTCGAGGCCATCCCGCGGATCTCCCGGGCGCAGGCGATGGACGCGCTCTCCTCGCAGGCCAACGTTGCCGGATACAAGTCCGTGCTGCTGGCCGCCAGCGAGTCCACCAGGTTCTTCCCGATGCTCACCACCGCGGCCGGCACCGTGAAGCCGGCCACCCTGCTGGTGCTCGGCGTCGGTGTGGCCGGGTTGCAGGCCCTGGCGACGGCCAAGCGCCTCGGCGCCCGCACCACCGGCTACGACGTCCGGCCCGAGGTCGCCGATCAGGTGCGCTCGGTGGGCGCGCAGTGGCTGGACCTTGGGATCGACGCCGCCGGTGAGGGCGGGTATGCCCGCGAACTCACCGAGGACGAGCGGGCCCAGCAGCAGAAGAAGCTCGAAGAGGCCATCGGCGGGTTCGACGTCGTGATCACCACCGCGCTCGTTCCCGGGCGTCCCGCGCCACGGCTCGTCACCGCCGCTGCGGTCGAGGGCATGAAGCCCGGCAGCGTGGTGATCGACCTGGCCGGCGAGACCGGCGGCAACTGCGAACTCACCGAGCCCGGACAGACCGTCGTCAAGCACGGGGTGACCATCGCATCGCCGCTCAACCTGCCGGCCACCATGCCCGAGCACGCCAGCGAGTTGTACGCCAAGAACCTGACGTCGCTGCTGGAACTGCTCATCTCCGACGGCGCGCTGGCGCCGGACTTCGACGACGAGGTCGTCTCGGCCTCCTGCGTGACGAGAGGCTGACACTGGTGTACACCCAACTCCTCGCCAATCTCGCGATCCTGGTTCTGGCCGGGTTCGTGGGTTTTGCCGTGATCTCCAAGGTGCCCAACACCCTGCACACCCCGCTGATGTCGGGCACCAACGCCATCCACGGCATCGTCGTGCTCGGTGCGCTGCTGGTGCTGGGCAACCTGCCGGCTGACGCGCACTGGGGCGTGCGGGCCATCGCGTTCGTCGCGCTGGTGTTCGGCACGCTCAACGTGATCGGCGGCTTCCTGGTGACCGACCGCATGCTGGGCATGTTCAAGGGCAAGAAGAAGGAACTGCCTTCCTCGAAAGAAGGAGACGCCAAGGCGAAGGAGCCGGCCAAATGACCTACCTCGTCGACGTCCTCTATATCTTCGCGTTCTCGCTCTTCATCTACGGGTTGATGGGCCTGACCGGGCCCAAGACCGCGGTGCGCGGCAACTTGATCGCCGCCGTCGGTATGGGCATCGCGGTGCTCGCCACGCTGCTCAAGATCCGCGACACCGCGCCGATCAACTGGATCCTGATCATCGCCGGTCTCGCGCTGGGTGTGATCCTCGGCGTCCCGCCGGCCAAGAAGACCAAGATGACGGCGATGCCGCAGCTGGTCGCGCTGTTCAACGGCGTCGGCGGTGGCACAGTGGCGCTGATCGCGTGGGCGGAATTCATTGAGACGAAGGGTTTCTCGCAGTTCAAGCCCGATCAGTCGCCGACGGTGGCGCTGGTGGTCGGCTCGCTGTTCGCGGCCATCATCGGGTCGGTGTCGTTCTGGGGTTCGCTGGTCGCGTTCGCCAAACTGCAGGAAACGATCATCCCGAAGAACGTGGAGAAGGCGTTCGTCAAGAACGCCAAGATCTTCCAGGCCGCCAACATTGCGCTGTTGCTCGCCGCCGTTGGGGTCGCCGTGTACATCGGTCTGCACCCCGGCGCTGAGCACGGCCTGTCGATCTGGTGGATGATCCTGCTGCTGGTGCTGGCCGGGATCATGGGCTTGTTCGTGGTGTTCCCGATCGGCGGCGCCGATATGCCGGTGGTGATCTCGCTGCTGAACGCGATGACCGGGTTGTCCGCTGCCGCGGCCGGTCTGGCGCTGAACAACACCGCGATGATCGTCGCCGGCATGATCGTCGGCGCGTCGGGTTCGATCCTGACCAACCTGATGGCCGTGGCGATGAACCGGTCCATCCCGGCGATCGTGTTCGGGTCCTTCGGCGGAACGGACGCCGTCGGCGGTCCGGCCGGGGGAGACCAGGGACCGGTCAAGGCCACCTCGGCCGCCGACGCCGCGATCCAGATGGCCTACGCCAACCAGGTGATCGTGGTGCCGGGCTACGGCCTGGCCGTCGCGCAGGCGCAGCACGCCGTCAAGGAGATGGCCGATCTTCTGGAGAGCAAGGGCGTGGAGGTCAAGTACGCCATCCACCCGGTGGCCGGCCGCATGCCGGGCCATATGAACGTGCTGCTGGCCGAAGCCGACGTCGCCTACGACGCGATGAAGGAAATGGACGACATCAACGGCGAATTCCCGCGCACCGACGTGACCTTGGTGATCGGCGCCAACGACGTCACCAACCCGGCCGCCCGGACCGATCCGTCCAGCCCGATTTTCGGCATGCCGATCCTCAACGTCGACCAGTCCCGGTCGGTCATCGTGCTCAAGCGGTCCATGTCGTCCGGGTACGCCGGTATCGAGAACCCGCTGTTCTTCGGCGCGGGCACCTCGATGCTCTTCGGCGACGCCAAGAAGTCGGTCAACGGGGTCATCGAGGAACTGAAGGCGCTGTAAGCGATTCGCCGCTAGAACGGCGGTGGGTCGGCGGCCCAACGGTTCTCGTTGAGGCTCCGCTCCCACGAGATCCGTGCGGCGCGTTCCTCGGCGCGGGTGCGCCGGCGGGCGGGCATCATCAGTGTGCGTCCCGGCGCCGGACGTACCTGTCGCAAGCCGGTTTTCAGCTGACCGCTTGGTTCGGCCAGCTGCGGGAAGAGCAGCGCGCCACCGGGTTGCGTGGTGTAGCTGCGCCCCGATGGCGATGTCCAGACGATCGTGCCGTCGCTGTATTGCCTTTCGGCCCAGCCGTTCTCGCCGCACCAGAAGGTCTTGAGAAGGTGATGTGCCCGGCATAGCAACGCCAGATTGGACGGGTGGGTAGGCCCGCCGAGCAGCCAGGGCACGGTGTGGTCGATGTCGCAGACCTCGGCGGGCCGGTCGCAGCCTGGGAATCGGCAGTGCAGATCGCGGCAGCGAATGTAGTCGGCCAAAGCCGCCGATGGCCGGTAGCGCGGTTCGGTGCACAGCAGCGCGGCGGGGGTCAACGGCCGCAGCCGGGCCGCGCCGGCCAACTCCCGCAGCATCCCCGGTGGCAGACAGCCGTAGCCCGGTAGGTACCCGGGCTTGTCGGCACGGCCGTCGAGGGAGGCGGCCTCGGCGACCACGTGCACCACCACCTGCCCCGATGCACCCGGGATGCCGCCGGCGCCGAGAGCGGCCAGGGCATCGGCGCGGCGCTGGGCTTTGGTGCGGGTGTCCTCCGAGGTGGTCTCGGCGGCCAGTTCGTCGAGACGGCGATCCAGCACGGCGGCGTCGGAGGCGCGCAGCGAACCCCAGAACTCCACCATGCCGTCGCGGGCCTCGCCGAACTCGACGTGACGGTCCTGATCAGCGCCGCGCGCGGCGCGCAACGCCGCCGGGTCGACGCGGCTGATCCACATGTCGATCACGCCGGTCAACCGCTTGCGGGACAGGCGGTTCCAAGCCCGCGCGCGCAGGGCGAACTCCGCGTCGACGGCGGCCAGCACCGCGGCGTCGGTGATCAGACCGGTTCGGAACACCGCCGCCGCGACGACCCGGAAGTCGACCTCACCGGCGGCGAACACCGCACCCAGTCGGGGCAACCGCTCCAACAGTTCGACCCCGTAGTTCATCTGGGCCGACGCCCGATTCCGGCTGATACCGAGTTCCGCGCCTACCTCGGCCGCGACGGCCTCCCAGTTGTCGATACACCACTGCGCCCGCTGGTCGTCGGGCACTTGAGCTAACCGCCGCCGGCAGAGCCGTCCCGCCGCGAACAGTTGACGCGCGACCGCCATCCGCTCAGCCCGCTTCGCCGCAGACATCTCCATCAGCAGACCGGGATCGTCGAGCGCTTCGAACATACATTCGATGATAAGGCCTGGGGGTGACAGGACTTCAGACGACAGATTTCCTAACTTGTGCGCAGCGCCGCCGCCTCCAGCGCCCCGCGGAACTCATCCGGCAGTGCTGCCGGCCCGTCGTCGCCGAGCAGCACCAACACGGTGTCGCACACCCCGATACACCGGCCTTCGATGAACAACCCGGTGGACGCCACATACGACGTCCGTCCGATGCGGCCGACGCCGGTGCCGGTCTGGATGGTCACCGGCCAATGGGCCTCGGCCAGGAAGTGCACGGCGTTCTGCGAGGTGACCAGGCGCAGCCGTGGGCCGGCGCGATACGCCCCGGGCAGCAGTTTGCGGTTCATCGTGGCGCGGGCGTTCTCGTGCAACGACTCCAGCGCCAGGTTGTTCAGGTGGGCGTTGGCGTCCATATCGCCGTAGCGGGTGGCGATCTCGTCGACGTAGGGATAGCAGTCCAACTGCAACCGCCGGGGGTCCGGCCGCGCCGCCGTCGACGTCAGATCGCTCACAAGATGCGCAGCCTAGCCTCGTTACACTCGGCTGTGAGTTCTGACCGGCAGGGTACGGGTACCGACCCCGAACGATTGGCAGTGACGCTGGCCGTTCTGGCCGAGTTGCACCATCTCGACAAGGACCATCCGGACTTCATCGCCGTGCGGCGGGCCACCGCCCATATGTTCAAAGCGGCGAAGAAGTCGCGCCGGGACGAGAAGCGGGCGGAAATCGCCGAAGCCGACCGCAGTGTGGTCGCCGCGACGGCGACCGGGGCACCGGACCGCATCGACGACGAGACCCGTGGCGTACCGCTGTCCACCTCGGTGACCGCACCGAGCGCCGGCACCCTGCTCAGATCGCGGGCCTGCTACATCTGTAAGACGCATTACACGCAGGTCGACGCGTTCTATCACCAGCTATGCCCGGACTGCGCGCAGTTCAGCCATGCCAAGCGGGACGCCCGCGCCGACCTCGCCGGCAAGCGTGCGCTGCTCACCGGTGGCAGGGCGAAGATCGGCATGTACATCGCGCTTCGACTGCTGCGCGACGGCGCCCACACGACGATCACCACCAGGTTTCCGCGTGACGCCGTGCGCCGGTTCTCTGGTCTTCCGGACGCCCCCGATTGGCTGCACCGGCTGCGAATCGTCGGAATCGACCTGCGTGACCCCGCTCAGGTGGTCGGTCTGGCGGACGCCGTTGCAGCGGCAGGTCCGCTGGACATCCTGATCAACAATGCCGCCCAGACCGTGCGGCGTTCGCCGGGTGCCTATGCGCCCCTCGCCGAGGCCGAGCTCGCGCCCTTGCCGGGCGGTCCGCTTCCGGAGTTGCTCACCTTCGGGCACACCAACGACGCCCATCCGCAAGCGCTGGCCGCCTCGGTCGCCAGCCAACCGATCCTCGCGGCAGCCGCCTCCAGCGGCGACGCGCTGACGAAAGCGGCGATGACGGCCGGGTCGACATCGCTGGAGAGGCTCGCCGCCGGAACCGCCATCGACGCGGGCGGCCTCGTGCCCGACGAGAACCACGTGAACAGCTGGACGCAGCATGTCCACGAGGTCGAGCCGCTGGAGATGCTTGAGGTGCAACTGGCCAATGCGACCGCGCCCTTCCTGCTCATCAGCCGGCTGCGACCGTCGATGGCCGCCTCTACGGCTCGCCGTAAGTACGTGGTTAACGTCTCGGCCATGGAGGGGGTGTTCTCCCGTCGCTACAAGGGGCCGGGGCATCCGCACACCAACATGGCGAAGGCCGCCCTCAACATGCTGACCCGGACCAGCGCGGGGGAGATGTTCGAGACCGACGGAATCCTGATGACGAGCGTGGACACCGGCTGGATCACCGACGAGCGCCCGCACTTCACCAAGGTCCGCCTGGCCGAGGAGGGCTTCCACGCCCCGCTCGACCTCGTTGACGGGGCGGCCCGTGTCTATGACCCGATCGTGCAGGGCGAGGCGGGAGTTGACCTGTACGGGGTGTTCCTCAAGGACTATCGCCCGGCCGATTGGTGACCGACAGATGGATAGAGTGACGGCCGTGCGGAGCAATTCGGCGGTGCGGTTGGTCCCGGTAGTCGTCTCGGCGATCCTGATCGGCGCCACTGCCTGTGCGTCCCCGCAGAAGCAGGTTCCCGTCGCCGGCCCCGACACCGGGCACCGGCCGGCGCTGTTCTACGCCAAGGACGGCGCCGTCTACGTGAGCGACCCGGCGGGCACCCCGGGCCGCAAGCTCACCGACGGACCCGCCGACACCGACCCGGCACCCTCGCCGGACGGCAGCCGGCTTGCGTTCGTGCGCAAGGGATCCCGCGCCGACGGCGGCGGTGAACTGTGGGTGATGGACCTCTCCAACGACAGCGCGCCGGCCGGGCCGCCGCGTCGTCTGGTGGACCCGAGGGAACTGGTGCCCAACTTCGAGGGGGACGACCCGGCCCGCAGCATCGTGCGCAACCCGCGGTGGTCGCCGGCCGGCGACCGGATCGCCTTCCTCAAAGCCTCCGGAAACGGGGGATTCCTGTTGACCGCGGCCGCCGGCACCGGAAAGGTGGAAACGCCGCCCCGGCCGCTGTACGCCGACGAGCACTACGCCTGGGCGCCGGACGGCAAGCGCATCGCCTGGGTGGCCGGACGGATGGACGTCAGCCCGGTGAACGTCAGCGTCCTGACCGTCGGCGAAGGATCGCAGCCCGTCGCAACTGGTGCCAACGCGGACTCGGTGGATTACGCCGACGGTGGCCGCTCGCTGGTGTTCGCCAACAGCGATGCCAACGGAACCGCCTATCGCGCAACACCTTTCACGATCCGCGACGGCGGCATCTATACCATCGAGCCGCCCGCGGCGCCCCGCCCGGTGTTCACCGGATCCGGGGCCTACGCCGACGTCGCGGCGCTGTGGAAAGGTGCAGTCGGCTTCACCCAGTGGAGCGCCGATCAGAAGACCAAGAGCATCCAGGTGGTCAAGCCGGGCGCCGCGCCGCACACCATCGCCGACACCCGCAGCGACGCCCCGGGGCCGCAGTGGGTAGGCGAGACCGTCGCCTACGTCGGGACGGCTGACGACCGGCCGCTATTGATCACGACGGATGAGAGTGAGAGCGGACCTACGAAGGAACCGCAGCGGATCGACGTCGGGGTCGACGCCTTCGCCTGGGGTGACTGAGACTTAAGGCCGGTGTGACTGGGGCTTAGACCGGCGGGTATGCCGGTGTTCCGGTCCAGTCGGTCCCGCGCAACGCCCACGGCAGCCAGCTGAAGAAGTACTCGATCTCATCGGTCGCGTCGTAATCGGGATTCGGATCGGGATTCATGGGCTGGCCTCCTTGGGGGCGAGTGTATCCCCATGCCGCCATGGCGAGTGGCGATCAGGGGGCATTCTCTAGACTGGCCAACCAGTTGATAGGGAGGACTGCCATGCCACCGGAGAACGGCTCGACGCGCCGGGAGGAACTTCTGGCCGTCGCCACCAAGCTCTTCGCGGCGCGCGGCTACCACGGCACCCGGATGGACGACGTGGCCGACGTGGTCGGGCTGAACAAGGCCACGGTGTATCACTACTACGCCAGCAAGTCGCTGATCCTGTTCGATATCTACGCCCGCGCGGCGGAGAACACGCTGGCCGCCGTCCACGACGACCCGTCCTGGACCGCTCGCGAGGCCCTCTACCAGTACACCGTTCGACTGCTCACCAATATCGCCGACAACCCCGAAGGCGCGGCGGTGTACTTCCAGGAGCAGCCCTACATCACCGAGTGGTTCACCGAGGATCAGGTGGCCGAGGTCCGGGAGAAGGAGACCCAGGTCTATGAGCACGTCACCGGTCTCATCGACCGCGGGATCGCCAGCGGGGAGTTTTTCGAGTGCGACTCCCACGTCGTGGCGCTGGGCTACATCGGCATGACGATGGGCGCCTACCGATGGCTGCGGCCCGACGGCCGGCGCAGCGCCAAGGAGATCGCCGCCGAATTCAGCACCGCACTGCTGCGCGGCTTGATCCGTGACGAGAACCTCCGGGTGGAATCCCCCCTCGGCGACGCCGAGGCCGCGACCAAGAAGGTGCACGCCTGATGCCGCTGGTAAGCAAGACTGTCGAGGTCAACGCGCATGCCGCGGCGATCCTGGGCATCGTCGCCGACTTCGAGGCGTACCCGCAATGGAACGACGAGGTCAAGGCCGTCTACATCCTGGCCCGGTACAACGACGGGCGCCCCAGCCAGTTGCGGATCGACACCGAGATCCAAGGCCAGCAGGGCACCTATATTCAGGCCGTCTACTACCCGAGTCCGACGCAGATCCAGACCGTCATGCAGCAGGGCGACTTGTTCTCCAAGCAGCATCAGCTGTTCTCGGTGGTGGAAATGGGGCCGTCGAGCCTGCTCAGCGTCGACATGGACGTCGAGACCTCGTTGCCGGGCGTGCCGGCCTTGATGGTCAAGAAACTCGTCAATGACGCACTCGACCACCTCGCCGGCAATCTCAAGACCCGCGCCGAGCAGTTGACGGGCTAGGGCGTGTCTCCCGAATCGGTAGTGCCGACGCGGGAATGTATGACGGCGCTGGCCAGTAGGACACCGCCGAGGTAGGTCAGGGCGTACTTGTCATATCGGGTGGCGATGCCGCGCCATTGCTTGAGCCGGTTGAA
>CAIRCP010000216.1 GCA_903877095.1 uncultured Actinomycetes bacterium
AGAAAGCGGGCCCTCCTCGAAAATTTGCTGGATGGTTATAAGGGACCACCAGCATCGAGGAAGGCCCGCCCTCAATGGCGGAGCCACACAGTGAGCACTTTCGATGAGCAGAACTGAGCAGTTTCAATGAGCGCCGTCAGTTGTGACGATCGGCGTCCCGATGCCGGCCGGTGGGGACGCTAAGGCGAGCTGACAGTGGAGTTGCGCGGCGCGCGCGTGTTGATCACGGGTGCATCCCGAGGTCTCGGCGAATCCCTCGCCGGGGCGTTTGCCGCCGCCGGGTCGACGGTCGCACTGGTCGCTCGGGATGCCGATGCCATCGCCGCCCTGGCGTTGTCGTTGGGGGGCAGCGCCCACGCCGCCGATCTCTCCGATCCGGCGCAGGTCGCCTCGCTCATCGGCCGGGTCGAGGAGGAGGCCGGGCCGATCGACGTGCTGGTGAACAATGCGGCCGTCGTCAAGTCCGGCGACTTCGTCACTTCGTCGGCGGAAAGCCTGCGACACATGACCGAGGTCAACTACCTCGCTCCAGCGGAATTGAGTCGGCAGGTGATCCCCCGAATGTTGAATCGCGGGCGAGGCCACATCGTCAACATCTCGTCGCTGGCCGGCACCTTGGCCATGCCCGGAATGGTCGGCTATTCGGCGTCCAAGGCGGCGCTGGCGCATTTCACCGCCGCCCTGCGGGCCGACCTGCACGGCCAGCCGATCGGTACCACTCTCGTCGAACTGGGGGCGATTTCGGGCGGCATGCCGGGTGCCGGATTCGGACCCACCGTCGACGCCGTCGGACGGCTGAGCCGCGCGCGACTCCTCGGCGGCGCCACGCGGGACGAGGTCACGGAGGCGGTCGTGGCTGCGGTTCGCAGAAATCGGCGGCACGTGCGTCTTCCCAGGCACGCCGCCGCCGCACCGATGCTCGTCGAAGCTCCCCGGCGGCTTTCTGAGTTCCTGATCAGGGGCGGGCCCCGCCACCGCGGAGCTTGAGATGTCCAGCCGGGGTCCCGATGCCGGGCCGGTTCGCGCACTACTGCATCTCGACGGGCTGTACACCACTTCGGGTGTCGTGGACCGGATGGCCCGGGAGTTTCCCGACCATCCTGCTGTGGTCAGCGAGGACCGAGGCCTGACGTTCGCGCAGTTGCGATTGGAGGTTCGGCGAGCCGCCGCGGCGATGATCGCCCGGGATGTCCAGCCGGGAGACGCGGTGGCGATCTGGTCGCCGAACACCTGGCACTGGGTCATCGCGGCGCTTGCCACGCACTACGCGGGCGCGGTTCTGGTTCCGGTGAACGTCAGCTACACCGCGGGCGAGTTGTGCGATGTGCTGTCGCGCACCGGGACGCCGTTGCTGATCGCCGGCGGCGCCAGGGCGGCACATGCGCTCGCCGAACTGGATCGGGCTGCGGCGCCGGCATTGCGCCACATCGTGTGGGTCCCGCCGGCCGGCATGTCGGATTCCGACGAGAGTTCCTGGGACCACTTCCTCGGCGGTCCCGCCGCGCCGATGTCCGACGTCGACGCCCGGGCTGCGGCGGTGAATCCCGACGACATCTCCGACATCCTCTTCACCTCCGGAACGACCGGCCGCAGCAAAGGGGTGTTGAGCACCCATCGGCAGTCGTTGTCGGTGTCGCGGTCGTGGGCGCAGACCGCCACGCTGAACATGACCGACCGCTATCTGTGCGTCAATCCGTTCTCCCACAATTTCGGGTACAAGGCGGGCATCCTGGCCTGCCTTCAGACCGGTGCGGCGCTGATCCCGCAGGGCGCCTTCGATCCCGAGCGGTCTCTGCGGACAGTCCAGGAGCAGCGGATCACGGTGCTGCCCGGACCGCCCACGCTCTACCGCGCTCTGCTGGACCACCCCGAGCGCACCGCCTGTGACCTGGGGTCGCTGCGCGTCGCGGTGACCGGGGCGGCGATGGTGCCGGTGGCCCTGATCGAGCGAATGCAGCGCGAACTCGATATCGATGTCGTGCTGACCGCCTATGGCCTGACCGAGGCGTGCGGCTTTGGCACCATGTGCCGTCCCGGCGATGACCCGCTGACCATCGCCACGACCGTCGGCCGGCCGATCGCCGACTTCGAGGTCCGCATCGACGACCCAGATACGACCGGCACCGGTGAGGTGTTGCTACGCGGTCCGAACGTGATGCTCGGATATCTCGACGACGCTGCGGCCACCGGGGAAGTGATCGACGCCGACGGCTGGCTGCACACCGGTGACGTCGGCACCGTGGACGACGCCGGGAATCTGCGGATCACCGATCGCCTGACCGACATGTACATCACCGGTGGCTTGAACGTCTACCCCGCAGAAGTCGAGCAGGTGCTGGCGCGCCTCGACGGGGTCGCCGAAGCCGCTTTGGTCGGAGTGCCCGACCAGGATCTCGGCGAGGTCGGTCGGGCTTTCATCGTCGCCCGGCCGGGAGTCGCCCTCGATAAGCAGTCGGTCGTCGCGCACGCCCGGCAGCACCTCGCCGGCTTCAAGACGCCCCGATACGTGACCGTCGTCGACGACCTACCCCGCAATATCGGCGGAAAAGTGCTCAAGACCGTTCTGCGGGACTCCCGCCTTCCCGCATCCGACCGGGTGCGCCCGTCCCGGCCGCAGGGACAGGGCGGCCCGCCGCTGGGCCCGGTGGAGGTCTGGATCGCCGACGCCTGGCAAACCCTGCTCACCATCGACCGGCCCGGCCGGCGCGATCGTTTCACCGATGTCGGCGGGGACTCGTTGTCGGCGGTGGAACTCTCCCGATTGGTCAAAGCGCGTTTCGGGGTGGCCATATCGGTAGACCGTTTCGCCGACCGCCCCACAGTTGCCGCTCTGGCAGAAGATATTCAGACCGGCGTCAACGAGCTACGCAACCCGGTGATAAGCCTGCGCGACGACGGCGACGGCCCGGTTTATCTCATGATTCCCGGCTGGGCGGGCTACGCCGCGAACTACGCACCCCTGGCCCATGGTCTGGCCGGTCCGTGCGAGGTGGTGGCCTTGAGCCTCACCGACCTGGAGTCCGGCCCGGAGCCGGCGCGGTCGGCGATCCGTTCGGCGGCGCTGGCAGCCGTGCGGCGCCAGGCTGCGGCCGGCCGGCCGATCTCGGTGATGGGGTATTCCTTCGGCGCCCTGGTCGCGGCGGACCTGGTGGGCTGGCTGGCCGAACAGGGAGTGTCCATTGGGCATCTGTATCTGCTGGACCCCAACCCCCTGGAGTCGAGCAAGCCCCGAAGCGGACTCCGCGGACCCGCCCTGAGGGCACTTCAGAAGCTGAGCCCACGCGCCTACATCGCACTGCTCAGGTGGCGAAACCCGGAGCTTGCGGCGAGCGCTCCGACGCTGTTCGATCCCGCCGCCAATGCCGCCGTCGCATCCCTCATCGAACTGCACAAAGATGAGGAAGCCGAAGCCTCCTACTTCCAGCTCGAAGAGGTCTATCGGGACGGTTCGATCCACCTGCCGCCCATCCCGGTGCTGTGGATCCAATCCCGCGAAATGAGCCTTTCCCAAAGAACCGCGACGGCCGTCTTCGGTACTCCGGTCGCCCAGATCGAGCGTGAGCCGTTGGACGTCGATTTCCACGCCGACGTGTTGCAGAAGTCCCATGCGAACGTACTGGCTGATCTGATCAATCGCCGGACACTGGGCGCAGCGGCATCGTCCCGGCCGGTGGGGGATCCGATTCATCTGCGGCGCAACGGATTCGACCCCGCACCGGAACTGGCTGAGATCCGCGCGTCCACAGGTGTGGAAATCGTGCCCACCGCATTCGGTGCCACGACGTACGTGCTGACCCGCTATGACGACGTCAAGACCATGCTGGCCGACTACAAGCGGTTCGCGACCAGCCCGCCGTTTGTCGTCTCCGGCGAACGGTCGCCGTCGGCCGGTGGCCAGGACGATCCCCGGGCCGGCAACCTGATGGTCTTCGATCCGCCCGAGCACACTCGGCTTCGCCGCATGCTGGCCGCCCAGTTCACCGCCCAACGGGTGGCACGTCTGGAACAACTCATCGTCGGCATCGTGGATGGACGTCTGGCGGCCATGGAGAGTGCGGGTGGCCCCGCTGATCTTTTGCAGATCTTCGCCCTCCCGATCTCCTCGCTGGTGATCTGCGAACTGCTCGGCGTGCCCTATGAGGACCGAGAGGAGTTCCAGCGGTACGGAGTTCGTGGAACCGACGTCACCATTTCCTACGATGAGCGGGCGGCCATCGAACGCGAGCGCCAGGCTTATATGGCCAGCCTGGTCGAACGAACTCGCCGCCGGCCGGGTGAGGGAATCCTGGGCATGCTCGTGCGCGAACATGGCAGCGAACTCACCGACGCCGAACTGGTCGGGATCGGAAGTCTGCTGCTCCTGGCCGGCCACGAGACCACGGCGACCATGATCAGCCTCGGGACACTGGCGTTGCTGCGTCATCCGGACCAACTCGCACTCCTGCGCGGCGATCCCGAGGCGGTCGATCCCGCCATTGAGGAACTGCTCCGCTGGTTGACCATCATTCAGACCGGCCAGACCCGGTTCACGACCGCGGAGGTCGAAGTGGCCGGCGTCGTGATCCCCGCCCGCCAGCCGGTGTACGCCGCGATACCGGCGGCCAATCGCGACCCGGCGTTCATCGACAACCCGGAGGCCCTTGACATCCGCCGTCGGGCCCCCGGTCACCTGGCCTTCGGCCACGGCGTCCACCGCTGCCTGGGGGCGCCGCTGGCGCGCATGCAGTTGAGGATCGCCATCCCGGCCCTCATTCGCCGATTCCCGGACCTTGCGCTGGCCGAACCGTTCGATCAGGTGCAGTTCCGCACGTCCAACTTCATCTACGGACTGAATTCCTTGCAGGTCAGCTGGTGATCCGATTGGCCGGAACCCGTTCGTTTGACGCGTGACGAGTTTCACAGCTATGGTGCGACCACCTCACAGCAAAATCCGATTGGTTCAGCGAAGGCGGGTCGTCCATGTCGGTGGTCAAGCGCGGAGCACGGGCTGGGGTTGCAGCGTTCGCGTTGGGCCTGTCGCTGGCCGGACCCCAGGCGGTGGGTGTCGCCGTCGCAGACATTCCCGACGGTGATACGGCATCGGCGTCGTCCCCGTCTGACTCGTCCAGCAATGCCGGCCACCGCGGTTCCCGGGCGCCGCGAGCTACCCAGCCAGCGGAATCGGGCAACACCGCGCCCCGGCGCGGCACCGCCGCGACGCCGGCCGACCCGGTTGACGACGCTGCCGTCGCCGCCGCCGTCGAAGCCACCGTCCCGAAGTCGGGCAGTGCAGTCGACGATGCCCCGCCCACGCCTGAACCGGCTCGGGATTCCACCCCGGCCGCGGCGCCGCAACACACCTCCGTGCCTCCGGCCGCAGCAACCCTATCCGTGCCGCGCAGCAACCTTACGCCGGCGGCTGACCCGGTGGCCGGAAACTCTCTCCCCGCGCTGAGCACGCCCGCCGCTGCTGCCGCGACCCCGGCTGGCCCGGCCGTCCCCCGCCCGGCCGCCGCCGCGGTGACCACGACGTCCACCACCGTCAGCCCACCGCCGGCGTTGGCCAAACCCGCCGCGATGATCGGCCAGGCCGTCACCAGCTTCTTCGACACCGCCGCCAACTGGCTCACCAGCCTGCCCAACGGCCCGCTCAGCAACTTGCTCGAAGGTGCACTGCTGATGGTGCGGCGGACGTTCTTCGACGTCTTCCCGGAACTCAACGTCGCGCTCACCACCGGCCAGGTCGCGCCGAATCCGGCGTACTTCACCAACGATCAGTTGCGCAGTTACCTGCTCGACCTGGCCAAGCAGCAGTACGGCAGCCTGTTCGGCACCACCGTGCCGGTGTACGGCTACGGCCCGTATCCGTATCCCGAGTACCTCAAGATGGACAGCACCGCGAAGCCGCCGTCGTCGTCCACCAACACCCAGGTCAACGGCGTCGACGAGGCCGACTACGTCGAGAACGACGGCAAGTACGTCTACGTCGCCCACAACGGCCAGCTGACCATCGTGCGGGCCGGCGACACGTCGGTGGCCTCGCAGTCGTCGCTGTCCGGTGACGTCCTCGGCGAATACCTGTCCGGCGACCGGCTGACCGTCGTCAGCCAAACCGGCACCGGCTGGTACGGACCCCAGGTCAAGATGGCCTACGGGCCTTGGCAGCCCTGGAAGCCCCAGACCACGGTCACCGTCTACGACGTGACCGACCGCACCGCGCCCACGGTGGTCAAGCAGACCACTTTCGACGGCAGCTACCAGAGCTCCCGGGCCGTGGACGGCACGGTCTATCTGGTGCTGCAGCGTTCGCTGCAACTGCCGGCGCCCAAATACACCGACACCCCGATCGCGTACATCACCCCGCTGGACGCCCAGCCGGACGCGGTAACCACCAAGGCGCCGATCCGCTACGACCCGTACGCCCCGATCGCCAACCGGACCTATGAGACCTGGGACGCCTACGTCGCCCGGGTGGGCGGCGACATCGTGAATCTGTCGCTGCCGCATGCCTACACCGTCGGTGCCGACGGCGCCACGGTTGATCTCGGTGTGATCGCCGACGCCGGCGACATCGTCCGTCCGCAGAGGCCCGAGCAGCAGTCGCTGGTCACCGCGGTCTCGGTGGACGCCAAGCGCAGCGGAAGGTCGGTCGACAGCGTCGGCACGATGGTGTCCGGCTGGGCCAGCACCGTGTACATGAACAAAGGCGCGCTGTACGTCGCCTCCAGCCAGGACAGCTACACCGACACCAACTGGTCGACCGATACCCGGATCGACCGGTTCATCGTGGCCGGGCCGTTCCTGGGGTGGCAGGGCACCGGCGTGGTCCCCGGGACGCTGATCAACCAGTTCGCGATGGACGAGAAGGACGGCTACCTGCGGGTCGCCACCCACTCCAACGGCTCCCAGAACATCGGTGGCACCGTGACCACCCGCAACGACAACGGCATCTACGTCCTGGACACCGCGGGGGCGACGCTCGACCAGGTCGGCCAGCTGACCGGCCTGGCTCCGGGCGAGCAGCTCTACGCCGTTCGCTACGTCGGCAACGCTGCCTATCTGGTGACGTTCGTGCGGACCGACCCGCTGTTTGCCGTCGACCTGTCGCGTCCCACGTCGCCGACCCTGACCGGTGAATTGGTGGTGCCCGGTTTCTCCAATTACCTGCAGCCGGTCGGCGACGGGCTCCTGCTCGGCATCGGCCAGGAGCGGGAACCCGGAAACTGGAACAACCATCTCGACGCGACCCTGTTCAACGTCGCCGGCGGCGCGCCCACCCAGATCGACCGCGAGTACCTCGACTCGGGCTACCAGTGGTCCTGGTCGGACGCGCAGTTCGACCACCATGCTCTGCTGTACTCGGCGCAGGACGGATTGCTCGTCGTCCCGGTCTCGGCCAGCGGCAACGACCCGCAGACCGGCTACCGGTACTCCCAGTACCTCAAGGTTCTGCGAGTCACCCCGGCCGGCCTCGAGGTGGTCGGGGAGATCCATCCGACCGACTCGGTCCAGCGCACCGTTCGCATCGGCGACGTGCTGTACGCCGTGGGCGACACCACGGTCACGGCGTATCGCCTGAGCGATCTCTCCCAGATCGGCACCACCGCGCCGGCGCCATCGGTGGTCTAACCTGAACGCGGTAGGACCAATATGTTGGGAGCATTCATGGCCGTGACCGCCTCCGCCCGTCAACTGCTGTTCGTCGCGGTGGGCGCCGCCATTGCCGTGGCGCCGGTGGTCGCTGCCGTCGCCGATTTCCACGCTTCGACCCCGCGGGTGCTTGCCGCGTGCAACGACATCGTCGACACCACCGACAGCTTCTCGATGGATTGCGTGCCGACGGTGATTCCCGACACCAGCGATCAACTCACCGAGGCCGAAGTCGCCGAACCCGGTTGGAACGCCGTCCCGGGTGGTGGCGGAGGCGGCGGCCACCGCTAGTCGTGTCGACAAGTCGATCACTTGGGCGCCAAGTCGGCGTCGAGGATTTCCTTCGCGCGGTGTAGATGTTCCACGGCCCTGGTCAGGTATTCCCGGTAGTTCCCCGCGTCGACGTCCGCACGGGCCAGCGCGAACCGCAGGCAGGCGTGGGTGGCGGTGTTGATATCGTCGATCATCCGCTGCAGTTCGTCGGTCAGTCGCGGGTCCGGGGTGGGCAGATCATATTGCAGCCCAAGGGTATTCGTGTCGTGCAGTTGTGTGCACCCGGACTGCAGCGCTGCTTCGTCGCCGGCAGCTGAGGCCTCCGACACCTGCTGCAGCGCCTTGCCCGACGCGGCGAAGTGATCTCCGGCCCGCGCCTCCCACTGCCGCATCGCTTCGGCGAGGGACACGGGCGCCGACGTGGTCGTCGTCGCACTGGCGGACGGCGCCTCGGGTGCCGGCACCGGCGTGGCTGACGGCGCCGTGCGCTGCGCGCAGCCAGGGGCGCTCAGTGCGACAGCAACCAGCACGCCGCACAGCAGCCTCCCGCGGCGCAGGTCCGTCATTCCCCCACAGTGCGGGGGCCACCCCCGCGAGGCCAGAGACTTTCGGCCCTGATGTCGGACTCGTCTATCGTTGACGCAGGGCTGGGGGTATCCACGTAATCGCGGGAGGCATTCGCATGGAATTGATCTCACCAGTGGATTCGATGTTCCTGCTTGCCGAATCGCGCGAGCATCCCATGCACGTCGCCGGGTTGCAGTTGTTCGAGCCGCCCGAGGGCGCTGGGCCGGAGTTTCTGCGGGAGATCTACCAGGACGTGATTGCCCGCAACGACGTCGCTCCGACGTTCCGCAAACACCCCGCCGAACTGCTCGGCGGCATCGCGAACCTGACCTGGGCGTTCGACAAGGACCTCGACCTGGAATACCACCTGCGCCGCTCGGCGCTGCCCTCGCCGGGCCGCGTGCGGGAATTGCTGGAACTGACGTCGCGGCTGCACGGCAGTCTGCTCGACCGTCATCGACCGCTGTGGGAAAGCCATCTCGTCGAGGGACTCAACGACGGCCGCTTCGCCGTCTACACCAAGATCCACCACGCCCTTGTCGACGGCGTCAGCGCGATGCGGCTGATGCAGCGCGCGCTGAACACCGACCCGACCGATCCCGAGATCCGGGTGCCGTGGGGCGACAACCGGCGCTCCTCCCGAAAGGGCAAAGCGCGGCCGTCGTTCGTCGGCGAGTTGCGCGGTATGGCGGAATCCGTTCTCGGACTGGGTCCCTCGACGTTGTTTCTGGCTCGCAAGGGTCTGCTGGAGCAACAGTTGACGCTGCCGGTCGGCGCCCCCAAGACATTGTTCAACGTGCCGATCGGGGGAGCCCGGCGCTGCGCCGCGCAATCGTGGCCCATCGAACGTTTCATGGCCGTCAAGCAGGCCGCCGGGGTGACCTTGAACGACGTCGTCCTGGCGATGTGCGGCGGCGCGTTGCGCGCCTACCTGCTGGAGCAGAACGCCCTGCCCGATCGGCCGTTGATCGCGATGGTGCCGGTGAGTCTGCGCGACGACGCCAGCCCCGGCGGCGGGAACCAGGTCGGTGCGCTGCTGGCCAGTCTGGCCACCGACCTCGAGGATCCCGCCGAACGGCTGACCGAGGTCAGCGACTCGATGCGCCGGAACAAAGAGGTCTTCAAGCAGTTGCCCCGGGTGCAGCAACTCGCGCTGTCGGCGTTCAACGTCTCCCCGCTGCTGCTGTCCTTGGTGTCCCCGGCGCTGGGCTCCGCGGCCCCGCCGTTCAATCTGGTGATCTCCAACGTGCCGGGTTCTCGGGAACCGTTGTACTGGAACGGCGCCCGGTTGGGCGGCAACTATCCGCTGTCGATCGCGCTGGACGGCCAGGCGATGAACATCACGCTGTCCAACAATGCCGACAATCTGGACTTCGGCCTGGTGGGCTGCCGGCGCAGCGTCCCGAGTCTGCAGCGCATCCTCGGCCATCTTGAGGACTCCCTCGCCGGGCTTGAGCGGGCGGTCGGAACCGGCGGTTCACCGGCAACGCCGTCCCGCCGGCGGAGCGCTTCGTCGTAGAAGCGGTCCACCGGCGGGGTGAGCCCGGCCCAGTTTGATCGTCATCCGACTACGGGCAGGTGACCTC
Organism: uncultured Actinomycetes bacterium; assembly: GCA_903877095.1. GTDB lineage: Bacteria > Actinomycetota > Actinomycetes > Mycobacteriales > Mycobacteriaceae > Mycobacterium. Next base: position 10,056 of record CAIRCP010000216.1, read on the forward strand.
GATCTCGAACGGCTTGGTCATCGGCTGCATCGGGTTGGCCATGTCGACGCCGCTGGCGGTTCCGGTGACCTTGTAGGTGTTGCCGTCCTTGGTGGCCGAGGCGCTGGCACCGCTCGCGCCGTCCTGGAAGCCCAACACGACCCCGTTGACGTTGCCCAACCCCACCGAGGACACCTTCGAGGCGTCCGGGCTCATCACCACGGCGATGCCGGTGGCGGCGTCGCCGATGGCGATGTTGAGGTTGCCCATCGCCGTCGTGCAGGCGATCTGCCCGGTGACATCCTTGGGCTGCCCGTCGATGCTCACCTTCGCGGTGCCGGAACCGGCGGATGCCGTCATGGTTCCAGAGGTGGCCGACACCGCCGTGGACGGCATGGACATCGTCATGCTCGCGCTGGCGCTGCCCGACGAGCTTTCTGTCTTCTTGTCGCTCGAACAGCCAGCCAGCCCTGCCACCATCACGGCGGCAGCCCCGACGCCCACAATAAATCCGCGCACCATAGCCATTCCTTTCGGTCGAGGGCTCACCGTGAGCCTCGTGTGTCAATTGACGCATCACCCATGCCCACTTGGGCAGGGCCTTAATCCTCTTGGTCTCTTGGTTAGATGACGGGCGTGCCGTACTTCACCATCGAGACGCAGCTTGCGGGCCGACGCGGTCGCAGCGGGGTCATCCACACCCCGCACGGGGACATCCGCACCCCGGCCTTCATCGCCGTCGGCACCAAGGCGACGGTCAAGGCAGTTCTGCCCGAAACCATGCGCGACCTCGGCGCCCAGGCGGTGCTGGCCAACGCCTACCACCTGTACCTGCAGCCGGGACCGGACATCGTCGCCGAGGCCGGGGGATTGGGCGCGTTCATGAACTGGCCCGGGCCGACCTTCACCGACAGCGGCGGGTTCCAGGTCATGTCGCTGGGCGCGGGGTTCCGCAAGGTGCTCATGGCGGACCCCGACCGCGAACAGGCCGACAACCTGATGGCCAAAGGAAAACAGAAGCTGGCGCACGTCGACGACGACGGCGTCACCTTCATCAGCCACCTCGACGGCTCCACCCACCGCTTCACCCCCGAGGTGTCCATCGGAATCCAGCACCAGATCGGCGCGGACATCATCTTCGCGTTCGACGAACTCACGACATTGGTGAACACCCGTGCCTATCAGGAGGAGTCGCTGGCCCGCACGCAGGCCTGGGCGCAGCGCTGCCTGGACGAACACCGGCGGCTGGGCACGCTGGACCCGGCGTCGCGCCCGCCGCAGGCGCTGTTCGGCGTGGTGCAGGGTGCGCACTATGAGGATCTCCGCCGGCAGGCCTGCCGCGGATTGGAGAGTTGCGCCGACGCCGACGGCCGGGGATTCGACGGGTACGGCATCGGCGGTGCGCTGGAGAAGCAGAACCTGGCCACCATCGTCGGCTGGTGCACCGAGGAACTGCCCGACGACAAACCGCGGCACCTGCTCGGGATCAGCGAACCCGACGACCTGTTCGCCGCCATCGCGGCGGGGGCGGACACCTTCGACTGCGTCTCGCCGTCGCGGGTGGCCCGAAACGCCGCGGTCTACTCACCGGACGGCCGTTACAACATCACCGGCGCGCGCTACAAACGCGACTTCACCCCGATCGACGCCGAGTGCGATTGCTACACCTGCGGCCATTACACCCGCGCCTACATTCACCATCTGTTCAAGGCCAAGGAGATCCTGGCGGCGACGTTGTGCACGATTCACAACGAGCGCTTCATCATTCGTCTCGTCGACCGTATCCGCGACGCCATCGGCGCCGGCGATTTCGACGCGCTGCGTGACGACTTCCTCGGCCGCTACTACGCGACTGCGACGCCGTGACACGAGGCCGGCTGGTCGGGATTGCCGGCCTGGCGGTCATCGTTGTCGCGGTCGTGGCCGTCGGTGTCCACCTGCGCCAGCGTCCGGGTGCACAGCCGAGCCCCTCCTCGGCGAGCACGTCCAGCGTGCTGGTGCTGACGTGGGCGCCGAGCCTGTGCAAGGTCGAAACGTCGGCCAGCGGCTGCCGGTCCGGGAGTGTGGGCCGGCGCGGTCAGTCCTTCGTCCTGCATGGTCTGTGGCCGCAGCCGCGGTCCCAGCAGTACTGCGACGTCCCTAGAAAGGCTGCCGACCGCGAGCGAAAGCCGCTCCGGCTGCCGCCCGATCTGGCCAGCCGGCTGCAGGCGATGATGTCTGACGCCGATGTCATGGCCCCGCATGAGTGGTACGCCCACGGCACGTGCTCGGGAGTGACGCCGGACCAATACTTCGGTATCGCAACGGGATTGGCGGAGCAGGCGATGGCGATCCTGGATCCGGTGTTCGACCGCGCGGTGGGCCGCCAGCTCGCGGCGCGTTCGGTGCGCGACGCGGTCGGGACGGCGATCGGGTCCGGTGCCGGTTCCCGCGTCGCACTGGCCTGCCGGGACGTGCGCGGCGAGGCGCCGGTGGTCTACGAGGTCCGGCTATCGCTTCCGCCGGTGACGCAGTTGCGCTCCGGCACATCGCTGGCCGAGGCGCTGGCTGCCGGTCCGGCCGTCGCGCCGGGGTGCGGCCAGGCACGAGTTCCGTGAGGACAGGCAGACTGAACGCATGACCGCTGGGCAACCAATGCTGCTGGAACTTCTCGAACCGGCGCACCGTGCCGACCCGTACCCGATCTACCGGCGCATCCGCGAACGTGGTCCGTTGGTGCTACCGGACTCGAACCTGGTGGTGTTCTCGTCGTTCGCCGAGTGCGATGAGGTGCTGCGCCACCCGTCGTCGTGCAGCGACCGGATGAAGTCCATGATCACCCAGCGCGCGATCGCCGAAGGCGCGGCGGTCCACCCGTTCGGCACCCCGAGTTTCCTCTTCCTCGACCCGCCGGATCACACCCGATTGCGGAAGCTCGTCAGCAAGGCGTTCTCACCGAAGGTCGTCAAGTCACTGGAATCCGATATCGCGGAGTTGGTCGGGGGGCTGCTCGACAAGGTCGCGGCCGCCGGGGAATTCGAAGCGATCCGGGATCTGGCTTATCCGCTTCCGGTCGCGGTGATCTGCCGCCTGCTGGGTGTGCCGGTTGAGGACGAGCCGCAATTCAGTTGGGCGTCGTCGCTTCTCGCCCAGGGGCTCGATCCGTTCTTCGCCTTCACCGGTGCGGCGCCGGGATTCGACGAACGGCTGCAGGCCGGGCTGTGGTTGCGCGGGTACCTGCGCGACCTCCTGGATCGGCGCCGGGCCGAGCCCCGCGACGACCTCATGTCGGGCCTGGCCGCGGTCGAGGAGGCCGGTGACCAGCTCACCGAGGACGAGATCGTCGCGACGTGCAACCTGTTGTTGATCGCCGGCCACGAGACGACGGTGAACCTGATCGCAAACGCGATGCTGGCCATGCTGCGCCACCCGCCGGCCTGGAAACAGCTCGCCGACGACGCCGGACGGGTGTCGGGGATCGTCGAGGAGACGCTGAGGTATGACCCGCCGGTGCAATTGGTGGGTCGGGTGGCCGGGGACGACATGACGATCGGGGACGTCGTTGTCCCCAAGGGCGACACCATGATGCTGTTGATCGCCGCGGCGAACCGCGACCCGCAGATGTACGAGCGACCGGACGCCTTCGACCCCGCCCGTCCGTCGGTCCGCCACCTGTCGTTCGCGGTCGGCCCGCACTTCTGCCTCGGTGCCCCGCTAGCCCGACTGGAGGCCGCGGTCGCTCTCTCGGAGGTGACCCGGCGCTTCCCCAACGCGACACTGGCCGGCGAACCCGCCTACAAGCCGCATGTCACCCTGCGGGGGATGGCTGCTCTGGACGTTGCCATCTAACCTCGCGCGCGATGCGGTCGGCGGGATAGATTGCCTGCGTGAGGATTCTCCTGGTGGGCGCCGGCGGCGTCGGATCGGCGTTCTGTTCCATCGCGGCGCGCCGCGACTTCTTCGAGCAGATCGTGGTGGCGGACTACGACCTGGCCCGCGCGCAGCAGGCCGTCGTCGCCGTCGACCCTCGCTTCACAGCGACCCAGATCGACGCCAGTTCTGCCGAGTCGGTGGCGGAATTTGTTCGCCAGCATGGGATTACCCATGTCATGAACGCCGTGGACCCCCGATTCACCATGCCGATCTTTAACGGTGCGCTGGCGGGTGGGGCGAACTACATGGACATGGCGATGAGTCTGTCGCAGCGCCATCCCGAGAAGCCCTACGAGTTGACCGGGGTCAAACTCGGTGACGAGCAGTTCGAAGCCGAACCACACTGGATCGACGCCGGCCTGCTGGCACTCGTCGGATTCGGCGTGGAACCCGGGCTGGCCAACGTGTTTGCGCGGTACGCCGCCGACCATCTGTTCAGCGAGATCGACGAACTCGGCGTCCGCGACGGCGCCAACCTCGCCGTCGAGGGATTTGAATTCGCGCCGTCGTTCTCCATCTGGACAACTATCGAGGAATGTCTCAACCCGCCGGTGATCTGGGAGAAGGATCGCGGCTGGTTCGTGACCGAACCGTTCAGCGAGCCTGAGGTTTTCGACTTCCCCGACGGCATCGGCCCAGTGGAGTGCGTCAACGTCGAGCATGAGGAAGTGCTGCTGATGCCGCGCTGGATCGACTGCAAGCGTGTGACATTCAAGTACGGCCTCGGGGATGAGTTCATCGATGTTCTCAAGACTCTGCACAAGCTCGGGTTGGACCGCACCGAGAAGGTGACGGTCAATTCCGACAAGGGCCCCGTCGGGGTCAGTCCGCGCGATGTGGTGGCCGCGTGCCTGCCCAATCCGGCCACGCTCGGTCCGCAGATGAAGGGCAAGACCTGCGCCGGGCTGTGGGTCACCGGGAAGGGCAAGGACGGCAACCCGCGTTCCACCTACCTCTACCACGTTGTCGACAACGAGTGGTCGATGGCCGAGTACGGACACCAGTGCGTCGTCTGGCAGACCGCGGTGAATCCCGTTGTCGCGCTTGAACTTCTGGCCAACGGGACGTGGAGCGGCGTCGGCGTGCTGGGCCCGGAGTGCTTCGACTCGGTGCCGTTCCTGGAACTCCTGAATGCCTACGACTCGCCCTGGGGTCAGCAGGAACTGGTTTCGTAATCGATGTTTAGAGCGGGTTGAGCACCCGGTCGAGGAACTGCCGCGTCCGCTCGTGCCGCGGCTCGGCGATGACCTGCTCAGGGGTGCCCTGCTCGAGGATCACGCCCTCGTCGACGAACAGCACCTGGTCGGAAACGCCTCGGGCGAACTGGATCTCGTGGGTGACGATGACCAGCGTCCAGTCTTCGGCGGCGAGGTCCCGGATCACCGCGAGAACCTCACCGACGAGTTCGGGATCCAGCGCCGAGGTGGGCTCGTCGAACAAGACCAGCCTCGGCTTGAGCGCCAGAGCCCGCGCGATACCCACCCGTTGCTGCTGCCCGCCGGAGAGTTGATAGGGGTATTCGTCGCTCTTATCGGCCAGGCCGACCTGGTCCAGTAACTGGCGTGCCTCGCGCATGACCTCGTCGGCCGAGCGCTTCTGCACCACCAGCGGACCCTCGGTCACGTTCTGCAGCACCGTCTTGTGCGGGAACAGATTGTGCGCCTGGAAGACCATCGAACTCTGAGCGCGATATCGCGAGAGCAGTGCCTTGGACACCGGACCGGCGAAGTCCACCGTCACGTCGTCGATCTGCACCACTCCGGCATCGGGGATGTCGAGCGCGTTGAGCGCCCGCAGCAGCGTGGTCTTTCCCGATCCGGACGGCCCGATGACCGTCGTCACCGATCCCGGGGCGACGCTGAACGACACCCCTCGCAGAACGGTGTTGGCGCCGAACGACTTTGTGATTCCCTGCGCGACGAGCAGGTCTGATCCAGGTTCGGTCATCGGGCCACGTGCCTCTCCAATCGCCGTTCCAGGCGGTTCTGCCCGAAGGACAGCACCAGGCAGATCACCCAGTAGTAGACCGCCGCCGTGCCGTAAAGCGCGAAGAACTCGAAGGTCGGAGCCGCGGCGATCTGCGCGGTGCGCAGCAATTCCGTCACCAGGATGGTCGAGGCCAGTGAGGTGTCCTTCACCAGCGAGATGAGCGTGTTCGACAGCGGCGGAACAGCGACGCGGGCCGCCTGAGGCAGCACGATGCGGCGCAGGGACGTCGGGTAGTCCATGCCGATGGTCTGCGCGGCTTCCCACTGGCCCTTGGGGATACTCAGGATCGACGAGCGGATGATCTCGGCGGCGTACCCGCCGACGTTGAGGCTGAAGGCGATCACCGCGGCCGGGAAGGGGTTGATCTTGATGCCCAGTTCCGGCAGTGCGAAGAACACGATGAACAGCTGCACCAGTAGGGGAGTGCCGCGGATGATCGAGACATAAAACCGCGCAAGGCCACTGAGTATCGGGTTGTGCGACAGCCGGGCCAACGCGACCACCAGAGCGATCACCAGCCCGATCACGAAACTGATGATCGTCAGCGGAATCGTGACGGTGATCGCCGCCTTGGCCAGCGGCACCAGGTTGTCGGAGATGAGCTGCCAGGTCGACCGCCGGCTGCCCGCGGTGGGTTCCGCTGAGCCGGTGGCATTGGCCTTGAGGTAGCGCTGCGAGATTTCGGCCAGGGTGCCGTCGGCCCGCAGATCACTCAGCGCCGTGTTCAGGTCTGGCAGCAGGCCACTGTCCTTGCGCGCCGCGAAGCCCTGGTCGCTCTTCTCCCCGGTCTCCGCGGCCATCTTGACCGATGTGTCGCCGGTCTCGGCCAGGTAGGCGTACACCGCGATGCTGTCGTTGACCACGGCCTGGACCCGACCCTGGTTGAGCAGCTTGATGGCCTGGGTGAAACCCTCCACCGCCTCGACGTTGGCACCGGCGTCGCGGGCCACTTTGGCCCAGTTGCTGGTCATGGACTGGGCGGCGGTCTTGCCCTTGAGATCGGCCAGCGAGGTGATCGAGGTGTCATCGGCCCGGGTGACGATCACCCCCTCGCCTACCGAGTAGGGCTCGGACATGTCGTACTTGCCCCGGCGTTCCGCGGTGATGGTCACCTGATTGGCGACCACGTCGAAACGATCCGCCTCCAACGCCGCGAAGATGGAATCCCAAGGGGTTTCGACGAATTCGACCTTGACGCCGAGCTTGTCACCGACGGCGCGGGCCACGTCGATGTCGTAGCCCTCCAACTGTCCGGTGCCGGGATCGTGGTAGCTGAACGGCGCATAGGTGCCTTCGGTGCCCACCCGCAGTACACCGGCGGACAACGCCTGGGAGGCCGACGTCTTCGATCCACAGCCGCCCAGCAGCATTGCCGCCACCAGCAGGGCGGCCAGTAGGACGGCGCGTCGCAGACCTCGCATCCGGCGGACGGTATCCGCGTGGGAATGGCGCGCCAAGGGTTTGGATCAGGCTGGTCGGTAAGTCCGTCTACCGGGTACGGCTATCCGGAATCCGAAGATATGCAATGGTGATTCTTTCCGGCAATCTCTGGGAGAGGACGCACATGGCCGGTCAGGGACCCACCAGCGATACGCCCTCGGTGTTCGATGACGATGCCGGCACCGGCCGCGGGGTGGTGCGCATCGCCTCGGTGGCCGCACTGGGCGGCCTGCTGTTCGGGTACGACAGCGCGGTGATCAACGGCGCCGTCGCGTCGATCGAGAAGCATTTCGGCGTCAGCAGCGCCTCGTTGGGCGTCGCCGTCGCATCGGCACTGCTGGGCGCGGCTGCCGGAGCGATGACGGCGGGTCGGCTGGCCGACAAGATCGGCCGCATTTCGGTGATGAAGATCGCCGCGGTGCTGTTCTTCATCAGCGCGATCGGCACCGCCGTGGCGGGCAGCGTCTGGTTGATCGTGCTGTTCCGCATCGTCGGGGGAGTCGGCGTCGGCGTTGCCTCGGTGATCGCTCCGGCGTACATCGCCGAGACCTCGCCGGCCCGAATCCGAGGCCGGCTCGGTTCGCTGCAGCAACTCGCCATCGTCAGCGGCATTTTCGTGTCACTGGCGATCGACTACCTGCTGGCCCATCTCGCCGGCGGCGCAGACAAGCCGTTGTGGTTCGGGCTGGAGGCGTGGCGGTGGATGTTCCTGATGATGGCCGTCCCAGCCGTCGTCTACGGGCTACTGACCTTCACGATCCCGGAGTCACCCCGTTACCTCGTTGCGCGGCATCGCATTCCGGAGGCACGCAAGGTGCTGACCTTGCTATTGGGGGAGAAGAATCTCGACATCACCATCGATCGGATCCAGAGCACGCTGGCCGGTGAGACGAAGCCGTCCTGGCGCGATCTGCGTAAGCCGACCGGCGGCGTCTACGGCATCGTGTGGGTGGGTCTCGGGCTGTCCGTCTTCCAGCAATTCGTCGGTATCAACGTGATCTTCTACTACTCCAACGTTCTGTGGGAGGCGGTGGGTTTCGACGAGAGCAAGGCCTTTCTGATCACTGTCATCACGTCGATCGTGAACATCGTCACCACACTGGTCGCGATCGCACTGATCGACAAGGTCGGCCGCAAACCTTTGCTGCTCATCGGTTCGGCCGGAATGGCGATCACGCTCGCCACGATGGCATTCATTTTCGGCACTGCTCCGCAGGTCGACGGCAATCCGCAACTGAACGGGACGGCCGGTCCGATCGCACTGGTCGCGGCCAACCTGTTCGTCGTGGCGTTCGGAATGTCGTGGGGTCCGGTGGTGTGGGTTCTCCTCGGGGAGATGTTCCCCAATCGGATTCGGGCCGCCGCTCTGGGGCTGGCCGCCGCGGCCCAGTGGGCGGCGAATTTCCTCATTACGTGGTCCTTTCCGCAGGTGCGCGGGACGCTGGGCCTGGCCTACGGCTTCTATGCGCTGTGCGCGATCCTGTCCTTTGTCTTCGTCTGGATTTGGGTGCGTGAGACCAAGGGCATTGCGCTGGAGGACATGACCGCCGATCAGATGGCCTAAGGGCGGGCGCATCCCAAGTCAGGTTGGTTGGTAGGTCCACGGCTCGCGTGGCAGCTGCGCCGGGTCGAAGTCGTCGAGCAGCCGCGTCAGATCCGCATCCGGCCGGCCCAGCGACTCGGTGAGCAGCGCCCAAGCCCGGGGTGCGCCGAGGTCGGCGAGGGTGACCGCGCCGTCGCGCTTGGCCAGCCGCTTGCCCTCGGCGTTGAGCGCCAGGGGGACGTGGGCGTACGTCGGTTCGGGATACCCCAGCAGCCGCGCCAGATGGGCCTGCCGCGGCGACGACGTCAGCAGGTCGTCGCCGCGCACCACCTGATCGACGCCGGAGTGCGCGTCGTCCACCACCACGGCGAGGTTGTAGGCCGGCACCCCGTCACCGCGGCGCAGCACGAAGTCGTCGACGACGCCGGTGAAACGGCCGTGGATCAGATCGCCGACGGTGTGCTCGGCGACGTCGGTGCGCAGCCGCAGCGCGGGGGGCCGGCCGCTGTCGCGGCGCTCAGCCCGTTGTGCGTCGGCCAGATCCCGGCAGGTGCCGGGGTAGGCCCCTTCGGGGGCATGCGGCGCCCGCGGCGCGTTGAGGATATCTTTTCTGCTGCAATAGCATTCGTACAGCAGACCTCGCGCGGCCAGCTCATCGATCACCGCGTCGTAGCGTTCGGGGTGGGCTGACTGCCACTCCGGTTCCTCGTCCCAGGTGATGCCGATCGTCGCCAGATCCGCCAACTGCCGCTGTGCGATGTCGTCGTGGGCGCGGTCGTCGAGATCCTCGATCCGGATCAGAAACCGGCGCCCGGTGGACTTGGCGAACAGCCACGCCAGCACCGCGGTCCGCAGGTTGCCGATGTGCAGATCGGCGGACGGGCTCGGCGCGAACCGGCCCGCCGCCTGATGATCTGCAGCGGTCGACATCGAAGCAGAATCTACGGCGTCGCCGCCCCGTCAAGCATGGGGGTGGAAACAAGAGCGCGGGCCGCCGGCTGCAATGCAGCCAGCGGCC
>CAIRCP010000217.1 GCA_903877095.1 uncultured Actinomycetes bacterium
AACGGGTCCGACGGCGTCAACCCCGGTGATCCCGGGACCGCCGGGGGTGTCGGCACCAATGGCGGCAGCGGCGGCAGCGGCGGTAACGGCGGAGTCCGCGGCCTGGCCGGTGGAGCGACCGGCAGTGCCGGCACTGACGGCAACGGCGGTAACGGTGGCAACGCCGGCAGTGGCGGCCTCGGCGGCAACGGCGGTAACGGTAAGGCCGGCGCGGCCGGCAGCCCGGACGGTCAGGCCGGCGGGGACGGCGGTAAGGGTGGCACCGGTGGCGCCGCGGGCACCGCGGGTCTGGGTGGCACCGGCACTGTCAACGGCCTGGCCGGAGCAGCGGGTGTCGACGGTAACGGCGGTAACGGCGGTAATGGCGCGCTGGGCGGCAACGGTGCGGCCGGCGTGGCCGGCAACAACGGGTCCGACGGCGTCAACCCCGGTGATCCCGGGACCGCCGGGGGTGTCGGCACCAATGGCGGCAGCGGCGGCAGCGGCGGTAACGGCGGAGTCCGCGGCCTGGCCGGTGGAGCGACCGGCAGTGCTGGCACCGACGGTAACGGCGGCAACGGCGGCACCGGCGGTAACTCCGGCCCGGGCGGTAACGGCGGCAACGGTAAAGCCGGCGACGCCATCACCCCGAACGGCGGCGCGGGCGGTGACGGCGGCGACCCGGGCTTGGTGGGCACCGGCGGGGCGGCTGGCACGGCCGGCGGCCCGACGGGCACCCCCGGCGCCAACGGCGCCAACGGGGCGACGGCAACTACCGGCGGTAACGGCGGTAAGGGCGGGGACGGATTCGTCGGTGGCGGTGCGGGCGGTAACGGCGGCAACGCAGGGGCACTGGCGCAGTTCGCCAACGGCGGTGACGGCGGCAACGGCGGCATCGGAACGGTCGGCGCCACGGGCCCGACCGGGTCGGCGGGAGGTGCCGGTTCGCCGGGCGCGACGGGCACGCCAGGCACCGACGGTGGACCCGGGGTGAATCCGGTGCCAAGTGGCACCGACGGTGCTGCCGGCGCTGCGGGTGCGACGAGTACCACCGTCGGTGGCGATGGCACCGCCGGTGGCGACGGCAGCCTGGTCCCCGGCGCGGGCGGCACCGGCGGTGCCGGTGGTGCCGGTGGTGCCGCGGCCTCGGCGGTGAACTCCCCGGTCACCGGTGGCAATGGCGCTGCTGGCGGCAATGGCACTCCGGGTGCCGGTGGCGGTGTCGGCGGGGCCGGCGGTGCGGCGGCTTCCAGCGTCAGCGGTGGAATCGCCTTCGGCGGCAACGCCGGTAATGGCGGCAATGGCGGTACCGGCGCTAACGGCGGTGTCGGTGGGGCCGGTGGAGCCGCTACCGGCGACACCGCCGGCAGCGCTCTCGGCGGTATCGGCGGAAACGGCGGCAACGGTGGTGCCGGTGCTGCCGGCCAGGCCGGAACTGCCGGCAGTGCCGGTGGCGAGGGCACTCCAGGCACCAGCGGCACCATCGGTGGCGCCGGCGGTGCAGGCAGCAAGGGCGGTGCCGGCGGTAACGGCGGCAGCGGCGGGATCTTCGGCAAGGGCGGCGCCGCCGGTAACGGCGCCGACGGCGGCACGGGCGGCACGGGTGGCACCGGCGGGCTAGGTGGTGACGGCGGCACGGGTGGCACGGGCGGCACCGGCGGTAACGGCGGCGCTGGTGCTAACGGCGGTAACGGCGCTATCGGCGGGGCCGGTGGGGCCGGCTCTGCCGGTCTTGGCACCGGAACCGGGGGAGTCGGTGGTACCGGCGGTCTGGCGGGTCCCGGTGGTCCCGGCGGTACTGCCGGGCCCGGTGGTCCCGGTGGCCTTGGCGGTACACCCGGCACTGGTGGTGCCGGTGCTGTTGGGGGCCCCGGTGGTCTGGGCGGCGCTGCGGGTACCCCCGGTACGGGCGGCACAGCCGGAGCCGCAGGCACCGCAGGCAACACCGGTGCCACCGGCAGTACCGGCGTCACCGGCGGGAGCGGCGCCAGCCCCACCGGAGCGACCGGCAATACCGGCGCAGTCGGTGTCGCCGGCACTCCAGGCGCAGCAGGCGCCAACGGCGCCCACGGCGCGGGGACATAATCGGTAAGTCCTGCAGGGACCCTGAAGGGGCCATGCGGTTGGGCATGAGGGGCGTCGACGATGTCGGCGCCCCTGTGTTCGAACCACGTAAGGAAACGACCTCAGCGGGTGGTCGCGGTTAACCGCTATCGGGTGCCGGTGTCGCGGGCTTCGGCGAGTGCTTGGAGCGCGGGGATACCGACCGGTTCGACGGCGAGCAGTGGGACGACGGCGAGTCGGTCGGCGTAATCGTCTCGCACTGTGTCGATTTGGGCGATCTCCGCGGCGGCGCGGCGCCGCAGCAGCGGTGAGGTGGGTTCGGCGGCGGCCAGGGAGTTGTTGATCACCCAGGCCCACGGGTGGATGCCTGCGCGTTCAAGCTCGCTGCGCAGGCCGGCAGCCTCCAGGACCGGGGTGGTCTCCGCGAGGGTGACGATGATGACCTTGGTGAGCTCAGAATCCTGCAACCGCATCAATGGGGTGGTGAACTGGCGGTCGCCGAGTTGGCGGGCGACTTCACGGTGATAGGAGCCGGTGGCATCCAGCAGCAGCAGGGTGTGCCCGGTGGGCGCGGTGTCCACGACGACGAACTGACGACGCGATTCGCTGATGACCTTCGAAAATGCTTGGAAGACAGCGACTTCCTCGGTGCACGGGGAGCGCAGGTCTTCGGCGAGCATCAGCCGGCCCTGCTCGTCAAGGTCGGCGCCTTTGGTGGCCAGGACATGTTCGCGGTAGACGCGGCCGGCCTCGACGGGGTCGATGCTGGATACGGTCAGGCGCTCCAGGGTGCCGTGCAGGGTCTCGGTGAGATGGCCGGCGGGGTCGGTGGTGGTCAGGTGAACCGGGTGGCCGCGCTGCGCCAGGGCGACGGCGATGGCGGCGGCGACGGTGCTCTTGCCGACCCCGCCCTTGCCCATGCACATGATCAGGCCTTTGTCCCCGGTGGCGATCTGGTCGACCAGCGACGCCAGCGGCGCATCGGGCACCTCGACCGGCGGTTGGCCGGGCTGAACCGCGGCGGCGTCGGGGGTGAAAAGTGTTGCCAGGGAGTCGATTCCGACGATATTGGTGGCCTTGAGGTCCACCAGATCCAGCGGCAGCGCCTTCAGCTCTTCAGGCAGGGCGGCGATCGCCGCCTGTTCGCGGCGGTAGATCGCCGAGGCCAGCGGGTCGCTGTCATCGGCGGGTGCGGGCAGGACGCCGTTGATCACCACGTACTGATGGTTGAGCCCGATGGCGGCGAGCTCCAGGTGGGTGCGGGTGATCTCGGTCAGGGTCGAGGTCTGGGCGCGGGCCACCAGCACCAGGCGGGTGCGGTCGGGGTCGGCCAGAGCCTGCACCGCAGCGGCGTAGACGGCTCGCTGCTTCTCCAGGCCGGCCAACGGGCCCAGGCAGGAGGCGTCGCCCTTGCCGTCGTTGAGGAAGTCCGTCCAGGAGCCGGGCAGTTGCAGCAGCCGGATGGTGTGGCCGGTGGGCGCGGTGTCGAACAGGACGTGGTCGAACTGCCCGATCCGGCCCGCAGAATCGGTGAGCAGTTCGGTGAACTCGTTGAATGAGGCGATCTCGGTGGTGCAGGAGCCGGAGAGTTGTTCGGTGATCGAGGCCACCTCCGCTTCGGGCAGCAGACCCCGCACGGGTCCGACGATGCGTTCCCGGTAGGCATCGGCGGCCTGGTCGGGGTCGATCTCCAGCGCCGACAAGCCGGCGATCCCAGGAATGGCAGTGATGGTGTTGCCGATCGTCAGCCCGAAGACCTGCCCGACGTTGGAGGCGGGGTCGGTGCTGACCAGCAGCACCGACCTGCCCTGGCCGGCCAGGGTGATCGCGGTGGCACAGGCGATGGAGGTCTTGCCCACGCCGCCCTTGCCGGTGAAGAACAAAAAGCGCGGCGGATGGTCAAGGAACTTCATCAGATGCGGATCCTCTGCTCGGTGGTCGTAGGAGCTCAGCAACAGCTTGAATCGCCGCCGCCGCCGCAGCAGCCGCCCGCCGGCGCGGTGGTGTCGGTGATACCCAGGCTGGTGATGCCGATCGGGGTGAGAGCGTCGAGCCCGGCCCAGATGGCCAATCGGATGCGGTCGGGGTAGCGGCCGGTCATCGCGGTGACCCCATCGACGAGGATCAGTGGGAGCCCGGCCGAGCCGGAAACATGCAGGAACGCGGTGACGGCGTCGTTGGCGGCGAAGGCCTGCGGTTCGCTGGCCAGGTTGTATCGGGCGATCTCACCACCGCGGCTGCGGATGAAGTCCATGTCGGCGGAGAAGGTGACCAGTTGCTGGTCGACGTCCTCCCCGCACACCCCGGTGGCGCAGCACAGGGCCGGCTCGAATACCTCGATCTTGCTCACTGGATCTCCTTCTCGGGTTGGGGCAGATCGGCCACCCCAGCAGACGCGCGGCAGTCGCAGCGTCGATAGCGTCTTCTGAACGCAATCGTCCCAGGGTGCGGTTATGTTCCCTCCGGCGGATTGGCCAGCAGATGGCCGCCGGTGGCCCCCGGACTGGGTGGTGCGCTGAGAATTCCGCGAGCGCGGGCCTTTTCGACCCAACTGACCACTGTCCGCGGGGCGACGAAGTACTCGTGGGCCAGGCTCGTGGCGTAGCCGCGGCCCCGGGCGAGGTATTCGCGGGCGATCGTCGTCAGGAATTCGTCGGTGAGGATCCCGCGTCGGCGCAGTGGCTGGATCGCGACGGCGGGGAATCCGACAATCGGCAGTTCCACGGCGAACGGGTCTGCCCCGGACTCGACGAGCCCGGGCAGGATGCCTGTTACGGCCTCCAGGGGGGATGCCCAGCGAAAGTCACGTTGGAGTGTGGTCAGGTCCAGGCCGGTAGGGGCGTCAAGGGAAACGCTCACGATTTGCGGCTGGTCGTCCACGAGGTCCACCCGCGCTTCGACTCGCACCACGACGTCGCGGGTCGACCGATTGACCAGCACCCAGTCGACGATGACCGGCAGATCGACCGTCACCCCACCGGTTTTCCAGGGGTGGCGGGGACCTTCGGCTCGAGTGATGCGCGATGAAACACCGGCGCGGCGCCCCGCCGATCCCATGGTCACTCCTTCTCCGCGCCGTCCGCCACCGCCCGAGACCTTCCATCTCCCGCTGAACCTTACATATCAGGCTCCCCGGCGGTTCCTCTGTCGGCGAAGCGTGACAGAGTCTGAGGGGAACCTGAGCGGCAATTCGGTGCCGCCTGAATTTGAGGAGACGAACGATTATTTCCAATGCGCGTTACGTGGGTCGTGTCGGTGCGCTGGCGGTTGCGCTGGGCGTCGGGTGCGGCTTCGCCGCGGTCCCGATGGCGTTCGCCGACACCGGCTCGTCGGCCTCGGCCGACTCTGGCTCGGCCGACTCTGGCTCGGCTGCCGCTGGCTCGGCTGGCTCTGACGCGACGGGTTCGTCGCCCAAGGCGAGCGCGCCCGTCCGCCGCCTCGGACGTGGCAGCCATATCGGCAGCACCCAATCAGCGCCCTCGGGCGATGATTCCGCGCCGGCCCCCGCGCGAAGCGACTCCCCGTCCGCCGTTCGCGGCGGTAACCGCAGTCCGGCCGCATCCACAGAGGCACCGGTTCTGTCCAACTCCGATTCCGCTCCCGCGGCCTCGTCCTCGCACGACCCGGTCGTCTCGGTTTCAGATGCCGCCCCGGCGGATATTCAAGCTCCCTCCACGCAGGCCGCGACACCTGCGGTCGAGGTTTCCCCACCCACCGTCGAGGTGGCTCCCGTCGTCGAAAAGGCTTCGGCGCCAACGGCCCCGGCTGCGAATTCGGTGATCACCGCGGCCCCCGCCGCGGCTGCGGCTCCGGTGGTCACTTCGGCCCCGCAGGCCGCTGCGTCCGGATCGGTCGACGGCCTCGGGAACGACACGCTAGCCCGGCTCGGATCGGGGGCCGACGGTGGCGCCCCGGCCGCCGCACCTCTGATGTGGACCGCGCTGGCGGTCACCCGCCGCGAGTTGGGTGATTCGTCCACGAAGGTCGCGCCGGCGGCCGCTAGCACGACAACGTCTGCGCCCCTGCTGGTTTCGGGCACGTCCGCCGCTGCGGTCGGCGCATGGCAGCCTGGCAGCATCTTCCGGATCTTCTTCGGGAACGGCACCGCTGCCAACCCCAACGGCGGCATCCTGATCGGCAACGGCTACAGCTGGACCGCGCAGACCTGCGCGACCACCTGCACCGGCGGCAACGGCGGCCTGCTCGGCAGCGGCGGCGCCGGCTACAACGGCGGCAACGGCGGGTCCGCGGGCTGGTTCGGCAACGGCGGCGACGGCGGCGCCGGACTGGCCACCGGCACCGCCGGCGGCAAGGGCGGTGTCGGCGGTCTGTGGATCGGCAACGGTGGCAGCGGCGGTGCCGGCGGTGTTGCCGGCAACGGCGGCAACGGCGCCGGCACCGGCCTGCTGTCGGTGTTCGGTAATGGCGGCGCCGGCGGGAGCGGCGGCAGCGGCACCGACGGTACGAACGGCACCAACGGCACCAACGGCGTCAACGGCACCCCCGGATCCACGAACGGCACCAACGGAACGGCCGGAACCAACGGCACGGCCGGCCTCAAGGGCGGCACTGGCGGCAACGGCGGCGACGGCAGTTGGGTCTGGGGCACGGGCGGGGCCGCCGGTTCCGGCGGCACCGGAGGTCACGGCGGTAACGGTGGCCTGGGGGGTGCCGGCGGCACCGGATATTCAGCGCCCTCCGGTTCCGGTGGATTCGGCGGTGACGGCGCCAAGGGCGGCAACGGCGGCAACGGCGCCGACGGCGGCGCCGGAGGCACCGCGGGAACCGGTCGCCTTTTCTTCCTCTTCGCCCGGACGGGCGCCGCGGGCAGCGCGGGCGGCACCGGGGTCGGCGGCAATGGCGGCAACGGTGGCCTCGGTGGTGCCGCCGGATCCGCCTTCAACGGCAGCGGTTTCGACGGCGGTGCCGGTGGCGACGGTGGTGACCGCGGTGTCGGCGGAACCGGCGCGGCCGACGGGATCGGCGGCAATGGCGCCGACGGCGGTGCCGGCGGCAGCGCCGTCGGAACCCTGGGCGCCGTCGGCGGCGGCACTGGCGGCAAGGGCGGCAATGCCGGTCTTGGTGGCCTCCTGGCCGGCAACGGCGGCGCTGGCGGCAATGCGACGACCGCCGGCATAGGGCTCGCAGCCACCGCGGGTGGCGGTGGCATCGGCGGCAACGGCTCCATCGGCAACGGCGGCAACGGCGGCGCCGGCGGTACCGGGACAGCGACCGGCGACGAGAGTCTGGCAGCGGGCGGCGCCGGCGGTGATGGCGGACTCTCGGCCCAGGGCAGCGGCGGCAACGCCGGCCGCGGCGGCAACGCCACGCTGGTCGGCAATGACGTCACCAACAATCCCAAGTACGTCAACGCGACAGCCGGCAATGGCGGCACCGGTGGTGCGGGTGCGGTCGCCGGCGGTGCCGGCGGTGCCGGCGGTGACGCGTCGTCGACCGGCTATGACACCTTCGCCCTGGCGGGTGAAGGCGGTAAAGGCGGTGACGGCGCTATCGGTGGTGCGGGCGGTAACGCCGGCAGCGCCACCATGGTCGGCGACTCGAAGCAGTATTTCTACACCGGCGCATTCGGCGCTAACGGCGGTGCTGGCGGCGCCGGCACAACCGGAAACGGCGGCGCCGGCGGTGCCGGCGGCAGCGCGAGCGCGACCGCGCTGACCGGCGCGAGCGCGCAGCCCCTCAACGCCTTCGCTGGTAACGGCGGTGCCGGCGGCGCCTCGACGAAGGCCACCGGCGGCGCCGGCGGTGCCGGCGGTGCCACCAACCTGACCGGTGAGTCGCCGGGCGGGGTCAGCTTCGCCGGTTCCGGTGGTGCCGGTGGCGACGGTGGCGCCGCCGGCGGTGCCGGCGGCAATGGCGGCAACGGCGTGGGTTCTGCCTACAGAGTCAACGTCGACGGCGGTGCCGGTGGTGGCGGTGGCAACTCGGCGACCGGAGTCGGCGGTAGCGCCGGCAACGGCGGTCAGGCCACCGCCAACGGCACCGATGGAACGGCCCTCGCCGGCAAGGGCGGCGACGGCGGTAACGGTGGTGCGGCAGGTGGTGCCGGCGGCAACGGCGGCAACGGCGTCCAGACCGGTGATTACTCCAGCCCGGCGGGTACAGGTCGGGCCGTGGGCGGTGATGCCGGTAAGGGTGGCAACTCCACCTCCGGGGCCGGCGGCGCCGGTGGTGAAGGCGGCGACGCGACCGGGTTGGGCGGCCACTTCATCAGCGGGGCTGGCGTCGGCGGTGTCGGTGGTAATGGTGGCACCACGGGTGGCGCCGGTGGCGCCGGTGGCGACGCGTCGGCAACGGGCTTCGCCGCCAACGCCCTCGCCGGTAACGGTGGCTTAGGTGGCAGCGGTGCCGGCGGCAACGGCGGCGCCGGCGGCGCCGGCGGCGCTGCCACTGCTATCGGCGACGGGGGCTTAGCCGGCGGCGGTAATGGCGGCGACGGTGGCGTTTCGACCAAGGCCACCGGCGGCAAGGCCGGCCGCGGCGGCAGCGCCTCGCTGGTCGGCAATGACCTCTTCGGTGATCCCAAGTATGTCAATGCGACGGCCGGCAACGGCGGTACCGGTGGTGCCGGCGGGGCGGCCGGTGGAGCCGGCGCCGACGGCGGTGCGGCCTCCTCGACGGGGTACGACACCTTCGCCAAGGGCGGTACCGGCGGTGCCGGTGGCGCCGGCGGACCGGTCGGCGGTGCGGCCGGCAACGGCGGAAATGCCACCATGGTCGGCGACTCGAAGTCGTACTTCTACACCGGTTCGTTCGGCGGCAGCGGCGGGGCCGGCGGCGCCGGTACGAGCGGCAACGCCGGCGCCGGCGGTGCCGCAGGTAGCGCGACGACGACCGCGCTGACCGGTACGAGCGCCCAGCCCCTCAACGCCTTCGGCGGCGAAGGCGGCAAGGGCGGCGACTCGCTCCTGGCTGCCGGCGGCGCCGGCGGTTCCGGCGGTGCGGCCACCCTGTTCGGTGCTTCGCCGGGCGGAGTCAGCTTCGCCGGCTACGGCGGTGCCGGTGGTTTCGGCGGCGCGGCCGGCGGAACCGGCGGTTCCGGCGGCAACGGCGTCGGGACGGCCGCGGGTACCGGCGTCGACGGCGGCGCCGGTGGGGTCGGTGGCGACAGCGTCACCGGCAACGGTGGCAACGGCGGCGGCGGCGGTTCCGCGGTGGCCGTGTCGATCGGCACCGGTGGTAACGGCGGCAAAGGCGGCAATTCCACCGGTGGCGGCAAGGGTGGTTTCGGTGGCTCTGGTGGAGCCGCCACCGGCACCACCAACACCCCGGGCACCAACGGCGCTAACGGCACCCCGTCTCCGGTGTAACCCTTCCGGCCGCCGGCAGATTCAGGATGCGACAAGCGGGCCAGGGCGACAAGCCCTGGCCCGCTTTGTCTTCGGTCAGCCCTGGGACTCCACAAGGCGCTGAAGGTTGTTCAGACTCTCCGAGAGCGAGTGGCCCACTTGGCGGGCCGCGATGCGGTCGGCGATGAGCCCGAGCAGTCCGCCGTCGGAGTGGTAGGCGAGCCGGAATGTCACCGCGGTCCGGCCCGGTCCGGCGTCGCGCAGCCGGAAGCGGCCGCGCTGTGTCACGCCGGTGATGCTGATCCAGGCCAGATCGCGCGCGGTGTCGAACTCGACCACCTCGACGACGCCGCCCACCGGGATCCCGCCGATCTCCCACATCACGGTGTAGCGCGACCCGACACCGAGTGGGCCCTCGGTGACGGGCTCCCACCGTTGGAGATGGGGGAGCAGTGCCGGGTAGTCGTTCGGGTCCTTGAGTACCTCCCACACGGCGTCGCGTTCGGCGTCGAGGGTGAGGCGGCGTTCGACGCGCATCAGCCGATCACCGGGAAACGACGTTGCGCGGCAAGCCGATTCACGCCGGCTTGCAGGCTGTCCACCACCTCGTCGTAGACCGCCTGGTCGTCGTCGGTGGCCTTGATGGGCTCCTGCACCTCGATGACGATCTTGGTCGGCAGCGGGATGTGGCCCAACCAGTCGCTGACGTTCAATCCCCACGGCAGCGCCAGCGAGATCGGCAGGCTCTTGAGCCGCAGCACCTTGTCCAGCATCAGTAGCCGGGCCAGGCCCTGACCGCGGCTGAGGAACAGCGCCGACTCCTGGCCGCCGACGCTGGCGACCGGGACGATCGGCACGCCGGTCTCGCGGGCAAGGCGCACGAATCCCGTTCGGCCACCCAGATCGACGACGTGCCGCTCCCACGATGGGCGATACACCTCATAGTCGCCGCCGGGGTACACCAGCACCGCGGCGCCGGACTCGAGTGCCAGGCGGGCGTTGTCGGGGCTGGCGGCCACGGTGCCGAACTTGGGCAGCCACCACAGCGCGGGGTAGAGCGCGACGAGGTTGTGCACCAGCTGGTAGAACGGCCGCTCCACACCGAAGTAGGAGCAGAACGCCAGGGTGAACACGAAGGTGTCCGGGGGGACGTTGCCGCCGCTGTGGTTACCCACCAGCAGCACCGGGCAGTGTCAAGCGGTGGAAGCAACGGAGTCGGTGAGGAGTTTGGTGAAGACTTCTCGGGGGGTGCGGAATCCGAGGATCGCTCGGGGTCGGTCGTTGAGTTCGTCGGCGATGGCGTCGAGGTAGGGCTGGTGGTCGGT
>CAIRCP010000218.1 GCA_903877095.1 uncultured Actinomycetes bacterium
CCTGCAGCTTGTTGGTTACCTGCCGTCTCGCGGCCATATCGATCTTGCCCTCCACGCTGGGCAAGCCTTCCGGGTAACGCGCTCAAAGTAGGTGAGGCACCGCTACCGGCTACGCGCTCAGAGTGGGTGAGGCACGCCGAGCGGCTGAGGTTTTGATCGCTGTCGAGTAGCATTCGGCTCGCAAACGAAGGAGTGCAGCGTTGAAGATCCTCATGGTCCTGACATCCCACGATCAGCTCGGCGACACCGGGCACGCCACCGGCTTCTGGCTCGAGGAGTTCGCCGCCCCCTACTACGTCCTCAAAGACGACGACGACACCCGCGCGGCACTGGCCAACACCGTCGCGCTGTCCACCGTCGACGTCGCCGACTTCGACGCGGTCTTCTACCCCGGCGGCCATGGGCCGCTGTGGGACCTGGCCGAGGACGCCGACTCCATCGCCCTGATCGAGCACGCCATCGCCCAGGGAAAGCCGGTGGCCGCGGTCTGCCACGCGCCGGCGGTGCTGCGCCACGTCAGGGATTCCGACGGGGCTCCCCTGGTCCGCGGCAAGCGGGTCACCGGCTTCAGCAACACCGAGGAGGCGGCGGTCGGCCTGACCGACGTGGTCCCCTTCGCGGTCGAAGACATGCTGCGCGGCAACGGCGGCGACTACCGGCGAGCCGAGGACTGGAACAGCCACGTCGAACACGACGGTCTGCTCATCACCGGCCAGAATCCCGGATCGTCGGACGCGACGGCGGAGGCGTTGCTCACCGCCCTGCGGGGCTGATCGCGTCACACCGTCGAGCGGATCGCCCACCCGGTGGCCGGTTCGGTCGCCAGGCTGAGCACATCGACCGCCTCGAAGGCGCTCAGCGGGATGGTGCGCAGTTGCTGCTGGGCGGTCAGGTAGCCGGTTCCGGTCCAGCCGTTGCTCATCGCCATCAGTGTCGCCCCGTTCTGACCGGGGTTGCCGGAGTCGTAGACCACGGCGCCGTGTTGCTGCAGCGCCCGCAGGATCACCTGGGTGTTCGGGTCGTATTTGGAGATGTCGAAGTCGGCGCGCAGCCGGAACACCGTGCCCATCGGCACCCCGTTCGGGTTGGTGCCGGTGCCGTCGCCGGCCCGGGCCGGCCAGGCGTAGCCGGTGCCACGGTCCTTGGCGATGGTGATGCCCAGCATGTGGTCGATCGAGCCGCGGGCCAGGTCGTCGGGGCGCAGGATCAGCGGAAGGTACGGCAGCTGGGAGGCGTTGGCCCAGCCGATGGTCGGGTACAGCGGGGAGTTCATGTTGTAGTGAACCCCGGCTTCGGCAAGCCAGGTGGAGCCGTAACTGCCGGCGTAGATGGAGTTGGCCAGCGCGTCGCCAATGTCGCTGGCGGGCAACTCAACTCCGTTCGCGACGTTGTAGAGCTCCTGGGAGACGCAAGTGCCCTCCTGAAACACCAGCAGGTGGCGGTCCCACGCCGGGGCCAACGGCATCCCCTCCACCAGCGGGTAGTCCGGGATGGCGTAGGGGCTGCTGTCGATGCTTGGGCCGCTGGTGGAATAGCCGCGGTTGAAGATCACCTTTTCCGGGGCCCGGGTGGCTGCGACCGTGTTGACGGGCATCCCGGCGGTGTTGCCCATCCACGGGTCCCCGCCCCACGCGGCGAACAGGTTGCCGCCGAGCAGCGTGGTCCAGGTGGTCGACTTGGCCAGCACCGGAAGCGAACTCACGTCCGCGTGGAACACCGTATTGGCCGGCATCAGTGTGCATCCACAGAAGGTCGAGAGCACGCCGGGTCGGGCGGACGGGGCGATGGTGGCGGTGACGTTGACCGCAGTGGTGCCGCCGTAGCCGTCGGCGACGGTGACGGTGAACGTGTCGGTCACGGGCGTCGACGACGCGCCGGCGATTGTGCGGGCCGCGGCGGTCGGGGTGTAGGTGAACGCCCCGGCGGTCGTGATGCCGACCGTGCCCTTGGCCGGGGCGGCGGCGGTGTAGGTCAGCGGGTCCTTGTCTGCGTCGGCGCCTGTGACCCTTCCGGTCACGACGCCGGTGGTGGCGTTGGGAGCGCCGACCGTCGTGGTGGCCGTCGGCGCGGTGTTCTTCGGCAGGATCGAGACGGTGACGCCCCGACTGGTGGCCGCGCCTTTGGCGTCGGTGACTGTCACCGTCACGGTGTCGGTGGTCGCCGCGGTGGTGGCGCCGACTTTCGCGGCGGCATGGCGGGCGGTGGCGGTCGGGCTGTAACTGAAGACCCCCGCGGTGGTGATGGACACCGCGCCCCTGGTGGACGTGGTGGCCTTGTAGGTGATCCTGTCGCCGTCGGGGTCCGAGGCGGTGACGGTTCCGGTGACCGCGCCGGTAGTCGAATTCGCCACGCTGAGAACGACATTGGTGATGGTCGGCGGTTTGTTGACCAATGTGGTGGTCGCCGCGGGTACAGCGACCCGGGTGCCTGTGGCGGCGCCTTGGCGGCGGATCGCGGCCAGCACCACCCAACCAATCGGGGACTCCGCTGTTCCACCCGGTGTCGAGCCGAACAGCGTCCCCAGCACGCGGGCGGCGAGCGGCTGCGGCGCGGTGCGCGCCGCCTGGGGCGTCGGCAACTGCTGTGCGGCCGGGGTATTCGAGACAACGGTGATCGCCGGCGGCATGGTTGCAGCGGGGACCGACGGCATCGTCGCGACCGGACGCGGCTGAGTGACCGACACGGCAACAGACGGTGCGAGGTCCGGGAGCGCGGCTTCCGGGGTTGCGACGCGCCCCGGCGGGACCGTTGCGGCCGCCGGGATCGCGTCGGTAGCCGAGCGACTGGCGTCGAATGTGCCACGCACCCGAGCGGTGGCGTCGGGGCGTTCGTTGTTCGACGTCCCCCGGCGACCGGTGGGCTCAGCGGACTGGCGATGCGGTTGGCCGCCCCTGCGCGGCGCCTCGGTGCGGGGAGAGGGAGCGTCGGACGGGGAATCCGAGGACGCTACGGAGCCACGGCCCGGCGCGTCCGCGGAGTCAGCCGCGGCAACGCCGACGCCACCGGCGCCGACCGCCGCAACGATACCGAGGGCGATTGCCAACGCACCCAGGCGACCCACATACAGTGCGGCTTTCACAAGTCCACCCCTTTGCTTCCGGCAGAGCGTAACGTCCGGCGTGGCAAACTTCCATCCCGTTTTAGCCCCGAGTGCGCGGCCCCGGCGGCCTTTCCGGCTGCGACATTCATCGACCCTGGTGCATGCTGACGCCATGAATCTTCCCTGGCGCGGTGCAGCCAATCCGCCGATCGAGGCCGACCGGCTGCCTCTGTTCCGCGGACTCAGGCCCCTCAAGAGGTGGCGTTACCTCGGCGTCTACGGTCCGGATGTCCAGATGTGTGTGGGTGTGGCACGGATCGGCCCGGGATACCAAGCCTTCTGGGCCGTGCACAACCGAAGGACCGACACGTTCCGCGACCGGGCGGCGCTGTGGCCTATTGCTCACTTCGATGAGACCTCGGCCCGATTCGCTTCCGTGGACGTCACCTACGAGCGGGCCGGCGATCCGGTCGAAATCGTCACCCGGCACGGTGAGTACCCGATCTGGACCCGCAAGACGCCTGTGCATGTCGCCGGAACCATCGACGGCATCGCCATCGACTCCCCCGGTCTGGTCGACGAGTCCGCCGGTCACCACGCGCGCGTCACCCGATGGTCGTGGAGTGCCGGCTGCGGAACGTCCGAATCCGGTGCTGCGATCACCTGGAATCTTGTTGACGGCGTGCATGATTCGCCGACCAATTCCGAGCGCACCATGTGGGTTGACGGCGTTCCGCAAGAGGTGGGCCCCGTCGAGTTCGCCGCGGATCTGTCCCGGGTCGGCGAACTCGAGTTCCACGCCGAATCCGAACGAGCCCGACATGACCGGTTGATCCTCGTCGACAGCAAGTACCGACAGCCGTTCGGCACGTTCACCGGTTCCATCGCGGGAATCCGGTTGCGCGAGGGCTACGGAGTGATGGAGCACCACGACGTTCGGTGGTGACTCGGAGCGGGTGGAATAGCCCGCTCCGCCTCTAGGCTCGGTGCGTGCCACATCCCCGTCGCCTGAGCCAGCGAGTGCGCTCCCTGCTGCGCGGATCCCACACAGTTCCCCGCACCCGGTTCACCGCGCCGACGGTGTGGCATCCCACGCCGGCTTCGATGACCTCGCTCATCTTCGGACTGTGGCTGTTCGGCACGGGCGAAGCCCTCATCCTGGCCTCCCGATTGGGTGGCGCCCCGTGGTCGGTGCTGGCTCAGGGCATCAGCATGCGCACCGGACTCGGAATCGGGTGGACCACTCTCCTGGTGTCGGTATGCGTTCTGGCACTGTGGATCCCGCTGCACCAGCGGCCCGGCCTCGGAACCGTGATGAACGTCGTGGTGGTCGCGTTCGCCCTGGGCGTCACCTATCCGAGAGTGGGCACGCCGCACTCCCTGATCGGGCAACTCGGTCTGGTGTTCCTCGGGGTTGGCCTGATCGGCCTGGGCAGTGGGTTTTACCTCACCAGCGGCCACGGCCCCGGGCCGCGCGACGGCTGGATGACGGGCCTGCACCGCGTGACCGGCTGGCCCGTGGGGCGGGTCCGGTTGCTCATCGAAGTTTCCGTCCTGGTGCTCGGATGGCTGCTGGGCGGCATCGTCGGCGCGGGAACGGCCATCTTCGCACTGCTGGTAGGCCAGTCGGTCGCCCTGGGACTCGCCTTCGTGCACCGGCTCGCGCCGCACGACGAGGACGTCCTTGACGAGGAGGGATTCGCGCAGGGCGAGGCCTGACTGCGGGTTAAGCGTTGTCGATCGCGGCCGGCGTCCTGCGCACCGCCGGCTCAGTACCTGTCGATGGCTGGCGGTGCCGGTGCGGTCAGTCCGGCCGGGCCAAGGTTCTTGTCGAAAGCCGCCTTCCAGGCGCCGTCGGCTTCCATCTTCGCCAGCGCGTCGTTGATCTTGGCCCGAAGTTCATCGTCGTCCTTCTTCAGACCAATGCCGTAGCGCTCCTGCGAGAACGGCTTGCCCACGATCTTGAACTCACCGGGAGACTTGGCGGCGTACCCGGGGTCGCGTCCTGAAACCGGTGTAAATGGGGGCCGGGCGTAGGTTCTGTTTCGAGACCTACCAAGTCATCGAAGAAAGGACCCACGCCCGTGCCTGCACGAGTATCCCCGACCGACCGTGTTCGCGCCAAGATCGACGAGC
>CAIRCP010000219.1 GCA_903877095.1 uncultured Actinomycetes bacterium
AAGCGAGCCGCTGAGGAGCCCGGTCATAGATCACCGGGCGACCGATGCGGCGCAGCGAAGCGAGCCGCTGAGGAGCCCGGTCATAGATGACGCCCTTGCTAAGCTGCCCCAATGTCGTTCGCCAAGGACATCATCGGTACTCACTACCGCTACCCGGACTACTACCTCGTCGGCCGGGAGAAGATCCGGGAGTACGCCAACGCGATCCAGTCCGATGACCCGTTGCACTTCAGCGTGGAGGCCGCGCAAGCCGCTGGCTACCCCAACGTCGTTGCGCCGCTGACGTTCATCGCGATCCCCGGCCGTCAGGTGCAGTTGGACATCTTCCGCAACTTCGACGTCGGCATCAATCTGGCCCGGGTGATCCACCGTGACCAGAAAATCACCTACCACCGGCCGATCTGCGCGGGTGACAAGCTGTACTTCGACTCCTGGCTGGAGTCGGTGGTGGAGTCTTTCGGCGCCGTCATCAGCACGCTGCGCACCGAGGTCACCGATGGCGAGGGCAAGCCGGTGATGACGACACTGGTCACGATGTTCGGCGAGTCCGCCGGGTCCGAGGAAGACAACGCTCAGGTGGCGGCAATCGCGGCGGCCGCGCTGGGACGGCAGCGCTAACCTGCGCGGATCAACTCGGGAGCTGGAGTCAACCCAGGAACGTATTGCTCCGTTGGGTCAGCATCCCGAACAGCGTCTGCTGGATGGTTTCGCGAACCTGGTCGGTGAGCTCGAAGGTCACCATCGGGTCGTCAGCCGCATGCTCGTCGTAGTCGGAGGTGTCGATGGGTGCCCCGAAAGCGATGTGCCACTTGGACGGAAGCGGAATCAGCCCAGCCGGCCCTGCCAGCGGGAACAGCGGCGTGATCGGGAAGTAGGGCACCCCGAGGACCCGCGCCAGCAGTTTGACGTCGGCGATCATCGGATAGATCTCCTCCGAGCCGACGATGGAGCAGGGGATGATCGGCGCCTTCGCGCGCAGCGCTGCTGAGACGAAGCCGCCACGGCCGAAGCGCTGCAGTTTGTAGCGGTCCCGGAACGGCTTGCCCAGACCTTTGTACCCCTCCGGGAACACCGCAGTCAGTTCGCCGCCGGACAGCAGCCGGTTGGCGTCGGTGTTGCAGGCCATGGTGTGGCCGGCCTTGCGGGCGATCGGGCCGAACACCGGCATGTCGAAGGCCATGTCGGCGACCAGCAGGCGCAGGTTGCGGTGGGCGGGGTGGTGATCCCGCACAGCGACCGACAGCATCGGGCCGTCGAACGGCAGCGTCCCGGCGTGGTTGGCGACCACCAGTCCGGCCCCGGCGGCCGGCAGGTTCTCGATGCCGCTGACCTCCACCCGGAACCACTTGTCGTAGAAGAAACGCAAGGCCGGCAGCACCACGGCCTCGTTGTACTCGGGGTCGAACCCGAACTCGTCGACGGCGTAGTCCCCGGTCAGGCGCTTGCGCAGGAAGTCGGCCAGACCCGCGATGCGGGCCACCAGGTCGCTCTGGTCGGGCTCGGAGCCGCGACGCTGATCGAACTCGCGGATCACAGCCTCGATGCCCTCGGCTGACTCAGGCGTCGGATTCGCCGACGGATGCCGCCGCGTCGCGTTGGCGCGCTGCGCCGAACGGGCCCCGGCCCGAACCGAATCAGCGTGCAGAGGAATGACTTTCGCCTTCTCGCCGGCCACAGCTACACCCCCAACCTCTCCAGTGCCCCACCCCATCGCCGCGCCAATGCCAGCGCGCGACCTTCTGCCGAGCGTACCCAGCCGGGGTCGATGATGGGCGTCAACCCCCGACCGCGGACGAAGTCGTCGAAGGCTTCCAGCGTGGTCCATTTCGGTTCAAAGCCGAGCACGGTGCGCATCCGGGTGGTGTCCATCACGCGCCCGTAGCTCAGGTAGTCGAGTTGGTCGCGGTTGACTTCGCTGTTGGCCGTCGCTTTGCGCACCGAGTCCACTAAACGCACCCCCGAGGTGGGGACCGCCAGCGGCAGCCGGCCAGCCCGGCGGATCGCCTGCGACATCATGATGATCCCGTCTGCCCCGATGTTGAAGGTGCCGGACCGGCCGGCCATGGTGGCCCGCTCCAGCGCACCCAGCGCGTCCTGCTCGTGCAACAGCTGCAGGCGTGCGTCGCGACCGAACACCATCGGCACCACCGGCCCGGACAGGTAGCGCGCCAGCGTGGTGTCCATGGCCGGTCCGATCATGTTGGCCAACCGCAGGATGGTGACCGCGATGTCGGGCCGGCGACGCCCCAGACCGCGCGCGTAGCCCTCGATGTCGATGCTGTCGCGGGCGAACCCTTCGCCCGGCGGACGACGGCTGCTGCTGTCCTCGGTGAACACCACCGGATCGCGGGGGTGCGATCCGTAGATCTCCGAAGTGGATTTCAGGATGACCCGCTGCACCGTCGGCGCCTTCTGGCACGCCGCGAACAGCTGCATGGCGCCCATGACGTTGAGCTCTTTGAGCGTGGCCCGCCCGCCGGAGCGCGGTGCGTACGAAGCGGCAGCGGCGTGCACCACGGTGTCGACGTCGCTATTTCGAATCACCTTGGCGATAAAGGGATTGCGGATGTCGGCGCGGACGAATTCGGCACGCCCCATCCGGCGCTGCAGATCCTTGCTCGGCGCGATCGCGTCCACTGCGATCACCTTGTTGATGAGCGGGTTCGCCGCCAAACGCGCAGTAAGGTACGCACCGAGGAAACGGCACGCCCCTGTTACCAGCACAACCTTGGGGTAGTGCGGCGCATCAGCGCCGGGCCGACCGGATTCCATGCGTTAGAGCCTATCGGCGATTGCGCGCACCGGCACATCGGCGTGAGCCGGGTGCCGGTGCGGCAGGGGACTACTTGCCGAGTTTTCTGCGCTGGACCCGGGTGCGACGCAGCAACTTGCGATGCTTCTTCTTGGACATGCGCTTGCGACGCTTCTTGATGACTGAACCCATGAACTCCGCTACCTAAGAACTTCAGATGCCCGACGTCCGGGCGAGTCTGTATTGAGGACACACAGCTGACGCCAGTGCCGGGGGCATACCTTACCGAAGTGCTGCGCGGCCCCCCAATTCGCGGGGCTGTCCAGCGTCCCGAATCGCGTCAGCCGGCATCCCACATCGCGTCAGCCGGCATCCCAAAACAGCGTCAGCCGGCGTCGAAGTACGAGGTCTCCAGCAGGTCGTGGACGGCTTTGGCGTGGACGCGGAACGAGCGGCCCACCCGGACCGCTGGCAACTCGCCGTTATGCACCAGGCGATAGACCGTCATTTTGCTCACCCGCATCAGCGCGGCCACTTCGGCGACGGTGAGAAACTGCGTTCGGGTAACCGGCGCAGCTTCGCCGGGACCGGCTTCGCGTGCCGATTTTCCGGCCACGGAATCCCGCGCCGAGGGCCCTTTAATAGACGTCATCGCAACCCGTTCCGTCGGGCGCGGGCAGTTCCAGCGGCTTCCCCACCGCTGGCACCACACCCGCGCATACAGGAGGAGAATAGCGTGGCGGGTGGGGTTATTGCGACGGGTCGGCGTGCCTCACCCACTCTGAGCGCGTAGCCGGTAGCGGTGCCTCACCTACTTTGAGCGCGTTACCCGGAAGGCTTGCCCAGCGTGGAGGGCAAGATCGATATGGCCGCGAGACGGCAGGTAACCAACAAGCTGCAGG
>CAIRCP010000220.1 GCA_903877095.1 uncultured Actinomycetes bacterium
GACACCATGGACTCCGGTGCCGACAAGGCAGCGGAACTCGCCGCAGGATCTGTTTCGGGCGCCGGGAAGGACGCATAGCGTGTCGATTTTTCTGAACAAGGATTCCAAGGTCATCGTCCAGGGCATCACCGGCGGTGAGGCCACCAAGCACACCGCGCTGATGCTCAAGGCCGGCACCCAGGTGGTCGGCGGCGTCAACGCCCGCAAGGCCGGCACGACGGTCACGCACAAAGACAAGAGCGGCAACGAGATCGAGATACCGGTGTTCGGTTCGGTCGCCGAGGCGATGGAGAAGACCGGCGCCGACGTCTCGATCGCGTTCGTCCCGCCGAAGTTCGCCAAGGACGCCATCGTCGAGGCCATCGACGCCGAGATTCCGCTGCTGGTGGTCATCACCGAGGGAATCCCGGTGCAGGACACCGCCTATGCGTGGGCCTACAACGTCGAGCACGGCAAGAAGACCCGGATCATCGGGCCGAACTGCCCCGGCATCATCACCCCGGACGAGGCGCTGGTCGGCATCACCCCGGCCAGCATCACCGGCAAGGGCCCGATCGGTCTGGTGTCCAAGTCCGGCACGCTGACCTACCAGATGATGTTCGAACTGCGCGATTTCGGCTTCTCCACCGCCATCGGCATCGGTGGTGACCCGGTCATCGGCACCACTCACATCGATGCCATCGAGGCATTCGAGAAGGACCCCGAGACCAAGCTGATCGTGATGATCGGCGAGATCGGCGGCGACGCCGAGGAGCGTGCCGCCGACTACATCAAGGCCAACGTCACCAAGCCGGTCGTCGGTTACGTCGCCGGCTTCACCGCGCCGGAGGGCAAGACCATGGGCCACGCCGGCGCCATCGTGTCGGGCTCGTCGGGCACCGCTGCGGCCAAGAAAGAAGCCCTCGAGGCCGCTGGTGTCAAGGTCGGTAAAACCCCCTCGGCCACCGCGGAGCTGGCTCGGGAGATCCTGAAGGGCCTGTGAGCGCGGTCGATCCGCGAACACCGGTTGTCGTCGGCGTCGGGCAGTTCACCGAACGCATCGACGATCCGGGCTACCGGGGGATGTCGTCGGTGGACCTCGCCACCGCGGCGGCCCGAGCGGCGCTGGCCGACACCGGCGCCGACGTCGATGCCGTCGCCGGGGCGATCGACACCGTCGTCGGCATCCGGCAGTTCGAGATCTCCAGTCGCGGTCCCGCGCCGCTGGGAAGTTCGACGAACTATCCCCGGTCGGTGTGCCAGCGCATCGGTGCCTCGCCGGCCCGGGCCGTGCTGGAACCCATTGGCGGACAGGGCCCGCAGCATGCGGTAACGGAATTCGCCGCCCAGATCGCCGCCGGCGGCGCCGATGTGGTGCTGGTGCTGGGCTCCGAGAACGGTTCGACGCTCCGGTATTTCGCCAAGCGCGCTGCTGAAGGGGCTGATAAGCCCGACCACTCGGAGGCCCCCGAGGGGCAACTCGAGGACCGCGGCCTGGGTTATGAGGGACTGTTCACCAAGTACACCGTCGCGCACGGAATGCACGGCGCCCCGGCGCAATACGGTCTGCTGGAGAACGCCCGCCGCGGCCGGGTCGGCCTGGGTGTCGCCGAGTACCGCCGCGCCATGGCGGAGTTGTTCGCACCCATGTCGCAGGTGGCGGCCCGCAACCCGTACGCGACATCGCCGGTGGCTCGCACCGTCGAGGAGATCCTGACCGTCGACGCCGATAACCGGATGATCTGCGATCCCTATCCGCGGCTGCTGGTGGCCCGCGACCAGGTGAACCAGGGTGCGGCGGTGTTGCTCATGTCGGTGGCGACAGCCCGCAGACTCGGTGTGGCCGAGGAGAATTGGGTGTACCTGCGCGGCCACGCCGACATGGTCGACCAGCCTTTCCTGGACCGGGCGGACCTGAGTTACAACTCCGCGTCGACGCTGGCCGTGCAGGAGGCGATGCGGGTCGCCGGCGTCGGCCTCGACGACATCGCCACCTTCGATCTGTACAGCTGCTTCCCGGTTCCGGTGTTCAACTTCCTTGACGGCACCGGACTGGCGACCGACGACCCCCGCGGAGTGACGCTGACCGGCGGACTGCCGTACTTCGGCGGGCCGGGCAACAGCTACTCGCTGCACGGCATCGCCGAGACCGTCGCCCGGATGCGCAGCAAGCCAGGAGCTTTCGGGCTGGTGACCGCCAACGGCGGAATCATGAACAAGTACTCGGTGGGCGTCTACTCCACCTCGGCCGCCCCGTGGGCGCCCGACAACAGCGCGGAGTTGCGCGCCGAGGTCGCGGCGCGGCCGTCACCGCCGGTGACCGAGCAGGCGAACGGTCCGGCGGCGGTGGAGACCTACACGGTGCGGTACGACTGGCCGGTCAGAACCGGGATCGTCGTCGGCCGCCTGGGCGCCGACGGCAGCCGTTTCCTGGCACTCAGCGAGGATCCCGACCTGGTGGGACTGCTCAGCGACGGCGACCCGCTCGGTGCACGAATCTCGGTCAGCCACACCGAGAACGGCAACCGCGCGGTGCTCGCCTGACGGATCAGGCCAACGCGGCGAGCTTGCCGGCCAGACGCTCGACGTAGCCGCCGACTTCGGCGACCGACTTGTCCGGCAGTCCGAACAACACCTCCGTCACGCCGATCTGCGCCCAATGCTCCAGCTTCTCCGGCACCGGTTTGAAGTCGAGCGCGACGATCTGCGGGGCGCCCTCCCGGCCGGCGTCAGCCCAGATCTCCTTCAGTTGGCGCACCGGGGCGTCGATGTCGAAGTCGCGCGGGGTGGTGATCCAGCCGTCGGCACTGCGAGCGATCCAGCGGAAATTCTTCTCGGTTCCGGCCGCACCGACGAGCACCGGAACGTGGTTCTGGATCGGCTTGGGCCATGCCCAGCTCGGGCCGAACTGAACGAACTCGCCCGCATAGGACGCCTCCTCTTGCGTCCACAGTGCGCGCATCGACTCGATGTACTCGCGCAGCATGGTGCGACGCCGCCCCGGTGGCACCTTGTGATCGGCGAGTTCGTCGGTGTTCCAGCCGAATCCGACGCCCACGCTCACCCGGCCGCCGGACAGGTGGTCGAGGGTCGCGATGGCTTTCGCCAGGCTGATCGGATCGTGCTCGACGGGCAGTGCGACCGCGGTGGACAGGCGCACCCGCGAGGTGACCGCCGCCGCCGTCGCCAGGCTGACCCACGGATCGAGGGTGCGCATGTAGCGGTCGTCGGGCAGCGTCGCGTCACCGGTGGTCGGGTGAGCCGCGTCTCGCCGGACCGGGATGTGGGTGTGCTCGGGCACGTAGAACGTGGTGAACCCGTGGTCGTCGGCCAGCCTCGCCGCGGCGGCCGGGGTGATGCCGCGATCGCTGGTGAACAACACGAGCCCGTAATCCATGGTCTGAATTAGAACGTGTTCTACCTCGCTCGGGCAACCGTTCGCAAACCCGGATTCCATGCGCCCACCGTCGGCGCGTGGTCTGCGGGCGGCTGCCGGTCTTGCGCTAGCGTGGGCCACAAGGTCCACGACTAGAAGAGGTCCACGACCTAAAGGAGAGGCCATGACGTACCAGCAGCCCAATCATCCGGGCTACCCCGCACCGCAGCAGAACGCCGGTTATGGTGCCCCGGCCGCGCCTCCGCCGGTCGTTCAGGCCGCCGGGCCCAGCAAGCTGCCGGCTTACCTGACGGTCAGCGTCGCGGTCCTGGGGTTGCTGGCCTACCTCTTCAGCTTCGGCCCCCTGTTCAACATCAACACCGGCATGGGGCCCTTCGGCGGCGCCGAACTGACCGCCAGCGGTATGGGGTACTGGACCATCGCCGCGCTGATCGCGGCGCTGCTGGCGGCGGTCGGCCTGATCGCCAAGGGCAAGGACTACACGCCCGCCGTGGCCGTCGCGGCCGTGCTCGGCGTGCTGCTGGTCATTGGTCAGGTGCTCAACCGCCCGAGCACCATTTCCATCGGCTGGGCGCTGTGGGTGGTGCTGCTGCTGACGCTGGCCCAGGCCGCAGCGGCGCTCGGTGCGCTGTTGTACGAGACCGGCGTGCTCACTCCGCCCGCCCCGCGCCCGCGCTACGACCAGTACGGACCGTACGGCCCTCCCCCGGGCGGCTATTACGGCCAGCCCGCCGGCCAGGTGCCCGGTTACCCCGTGCCGCAACAGCCCGTCGGCGGCTACCCGCCCCGGGGCTATGGCCAGCCTGACGCCAACCTGGACACCCCGCCGACCGGGTTTCCCAGCCTCGGACAGCAACAGCCGCCGTCCCAGCCGTCGGATCCATCCGGCCAAGTCCAGTCCTGACGAGCGGTTCCCACCTGATCAGTGACACGTATTCCGGGCCAGGCTCCGGTGAGAACCGGTGCGCCACAGCCCCGTGACTTGGTGCGGGTCGCGTTCGGCCCGTCTCTGGTGGCGTTGGTCGTCATCGCGGCGATCGTTCTGGTCCAACTGGTCGTCGCCAACAGCGATCTGACCGGAACCCTCGGCGCGGTGGCCAGTATGTGGCTGGCGGTGCACCTGGTTCCGGTGTCCATCGCGGGGCAGGAACTGGGTGCGCTGCCGCTGGTGCCGACGGCGCTGATGGTGTGGGCTACCGCGCGCTCGACCGCGGCGATCACCCCGCCGCGCGGATCGTGGTTCGTCCTGCGCTGGATCGTTCTATCGGCCGTCGGCGGACCGTTGCTGGTGACCGCGGTCATGCTGGCCGTCATTCACGATGCCGCCTCGGTGATCTCCGAGTTGCAGACGCCCAGCGCGCTGCGCGCCTTCGCCGGCGTACTGGCCGTTCACGGCCTGGGTGCACTCATCGGCGTCGGATCGCGGATCGGGCCAAAGCTGAAGGACGGCCTGTGGGATCGGTTCGACGTGCCGGGCTGGGTCCTCGATGCCCTGCGTCCGGCCGCGGTCGCCGTGGCGACGCTGCTGTCGTTGTCGGCCGCGCTCGTCGCGGCATCGCTGGTGGTCCATTGGGGGACGATGCAGGACCTCTACGGCATCACCGACTCGTTCTTCGGGCAGCTGAGTCTGACGCTCCTGTCGCTGCTGTACCTGCCCAACGTCGTGCTCGGCGCGGCCGCGGTCGCCGTGGGATCCAGCGCCCACATCGGGTTCGCCACCTTCAGCGCGTTCACCGTGTTCGGCGGCGACATCCCGGCGCTACCCATCCTCGCCGCCGCCCCGACGCCCCCGCTGGGCGCGATCTGGGTGGCGTGGCTGATCCTCGGCGCGGTCGCCGGGGTCGCCATCGGACAGCAGTGCGCCCGTCACCCGCTGCCGTTCGGCCTGGCCTTGGCCAAACTGGCGGTGGCCTCGTTGCTGGCCGCGGTTGTCTTGGCTCTGCTGGCCTGGGCCGGCAGCGGCCCGCTGGGGAACTTCGGTCACGTCGGCGTGGATCAGGCCACCTTCGCGCCGTGGGCGTTCTTCTGGTTCTTCGCCATCGGCGGTCTGACGGTGCTGATGGCGGGCGGGGTGAGCCAGCGCCCGTCGCTGCCGAAGATGCCCAAACGCGCGCCCGCCGAACCGCCGGCCCCGGCCCCGATCCCCGTCGACTCTGAGCCCAGCGCGGAGAATCCCGACGAATCGAGCCCTGAACGCATGGTCGATGAACAAGATGTCGAGGACCTC
This sequence comes from uncultured Actinomycetes bacterium, assembly GCA_903877095.1. Classification (GTDB taxonomy): domain Bacteria; phylum Actinomycetota; class Actinomycetes; order Mycobacteriales; family Mycobacteriaceae; genus Mycobacterium. The sequence continues at coordinate 5,604 of CAIRCP010000220.1, forward strand.
ATGGTCATCAACGACGAATCCGTCCCTCAGCCCCCGGCCGGCACCGCATAGCCGCCGTCACGCCGGCCCGCGAGCGCCCGGTCCGGCAGCGGACTGGGCACGCCGATAGGCTGACCGCCGTGCCAGCGCCCGAACCGATCCACGTGTCGCCGAGCGCGCCGGCCCGTGTCGTGGTGCTGGCCTCCGGCACCGGTTCGCTGCTGCGATCGCTCCTCGATGCCGCTGTCGGCGACTACCCGGCCAGAGTGGTCGCCGTCGGCGCCGACCGGGACTGCCGTGCCGTGGCGATCGCCGCGGACGCCGCCATCCCGTCCTACACCGTGCGACTGGGTGACCATCCGGACCGGGCCGCCTGGGATGCTGCGATCACCGCAGCCACCGCCGAGCACGAGCCCGATCTCGTCGTCTCGGCAGGTTTCATGAAAATCCTTGGGCCGCAGTTCCTTTCCCGGTTCACCGGCCGTGTGCTCAACACCCATCCGGCGTTGCTGCCGTCCTTCCCGGGCGCGCACGCGGTTTCCGACGCGCTCGCCTACGGCGTCAAGGTCACCGGCTGTACGGTCCATCTGGTCGACGCCGGAGTGGACACCGGACCGATCCTGGCCCAGCAGGCCGTCGAGGTACAGGCCGGCGACGACGAAGAGACCCTGCACGAGCGGATCAAGACCATCGAACGACGACTCTTGGTCGACGTGCTGGCCGCGCTGGCGACGCGCGGAGTGACATGGAGTGGCAGAAAGGCGATTCTGTAGAGATGACGGCGCAGACCTTGATCGGCAAGAAACCCGTCCGGCGCGCGTTGATCAGCGTGTACGACAAGAGCGGTCTCGTTCCGCTGGCCCAGGGCCTGCACGACGCCGGCGTCACGATCGTCTCGACCGGTTCCACGGCGAAAACCATCGCCGACAAGGGAATTCCGGTGACGCCGGTGGAGTTCGTGACCGGTTTCCCGGAGATTCTCGACGGCCGCGTCAAGACCCTGCACCCGCACATCCACGCAGGTCTGCTCGCCGACACCCGCAACCCCGAGCACCTCGCCGCTCTGGAGAAGCTCAAGATCGAGCCGTTCGACCTCGTCGTGGTGAACCTGTATCCGTTCAGCGAGACAGTGGATTCCGGCGCGGAGATCGACGAGTGCGTCGAGCAGATCGACATCGGCGGACCGTCGATGGTGCGGGCGGCGGCCAAGAACCATGCCAGCGTGGCGGTGGTGACCGAACCGCTGGGCTATGACGGTGTGCTCGCTGCCGTGCGCGGCGGGGGCTTCACCCTCGAAGAGCGAAAGAGATTGGCGTCGATAGCATTTCGGCACACCGCGGAGTACGACCTCGCGGTGGCGAGCTGGACGGAGTCCACACTGTCACCCGAAGCGGGTGATTCGGCGGGATTGCTGCCGCGCTGGTTCGGCCGGAGTTGGCGGCGCACCTCGGTGCTGCGCTACGGCGAGAATCCGCATCAGCAGGCCGCGCTCTACAGCGACGACGTGGGCTGGCCGGGCCTGGCGCAGGCCGAGCAGTTCCACGGAAAAGAGATGAGCTACAACAACTTCACCGATGCCGACGCCGCCTGGCGTGCGGCGTTCGACCATCAGCGGATCTGCGTGGCGATCATCAAGCACGCCAACCCGTGCGGGATCGCCATCTCCGCCGTGTCGGTGGCCGACGCGCACCGCAAGGCCCACGCCTGCGATCCGCTGAGCGCGTTCGGCGGGGTGATCGCGGCCAACACCGAGGTCACCCGGGAGATGGCCGAACAGGTCGCCGACATCTTCACCGAGGTCATCGTCGCGCCCGCCTACGAAGAAGGAGCAGTGGAGATCCTCGCCCGCAAGAAGAACATCCGGGTGCTGCTGGCGGGCGAACCGACCGTCGGGGGCGTCGAGATCCGCCAGATCTCCGGCGGTCTGCTGATCCAGGAACGCGATGAATTGGGCGCGCCCGGTGACGATCCGGCGAGTTGGACCCTGGCCGCTGGAGCGCCGTCCGACGAGGCGACGCTCGCCGACCTGGTGTTCGCCTGGCGCGCCTGCCGGGCGGTGAAGTCGAATGCAATCGTCGTCGCCGCCGACGGAGCCACCGTCGGAGTCGGAATGGGCCAGGTGAACCGGGTCGACGCGGCGCGTCTGGCGGTCGAACGCGGCGGAGACCGGGTCGCCGGAGCGGTCGCCGCCTCGGACGCGTTCTTCCCGTTCCCGGACGGCTTGGAGGTGCTGACTTCGGCCGGCGTGAAAGCCGTTGTGCACCCGGGCGGTTCGGTGCGTGACGACGAGGTGACGGCCGCGGCCGAGGCGGCGGGAATCACGCTGTATCTCACCGGAGCGCGTCACTTCGCGCATTGACATTCGGCCTGCGCAAGTTGTGAAGCCACCATCGGTTGAAAATTTGGGGATTTTGCAGAAATCACCGAGTGCTCGGGTGTAGGCAAGTCTTCACACCCGACGCTTTCGCACAATCTAGGTGATTTGTGGCCTATGGCTTACGCGGGTATCGGGCGGTCTTCGCAACAACCCGAGAGGACCCCACCCAATGGCCGCTTCCACCAACGACGATTCTGACACTCCGGCTGGGGCGGCTGTTCGCTTGTCCGGCCGTCACCGCCCGATCAGTGTTGATGGGGCGATGGTGTTTTCGGAGGGGTCGAGTTGTGCCCGCTATGTGGGTCGGGTGGGCGCAATGGCGGTAATCCTGGGTGTAGGTGCGGCTCTGGTGCCGGTGCCGGTGGCGTTTGCCGATACCCGCGGTTCGGGCGGGTCGTCGGGGTCCTCGGATGCGAGGACGTCGGAGTCGCCTTTGACGCATGTGGCGACGCGGGGCGGGCCGCGGCCGGCGAGTTCGGCGCCTGCCCAGGCGCAGGTGCCGCAGGAGCGGCAGTCGGCGGTGGCCGTCCCGGAGGTGCCGGAGGCCGTTGATGATCCCGATTCCCTTGAGGCCCCGGAGCTCCCAGCCCCGGTGACGCCGGAAGCCCTGGAGCAAGGTCCGGTTCCGGTTCCGGGCGCGGGTGGTTCGCGGGGTGGTGGTTCGGCTGGGGTGCTGGACGGTTCGGCAACTGGCGGCGCCCCCGCGCTGCGGGGCGGCCGTGGGGATGGCGGGTCGTCGGCGTTCGTGGACGTTGCGGTGGAGGCGCGGGTGGCGCAAATTGCCGCGGCAGTCGGGGTCCCGCCCTCAGGTGCGGTAGGCGCGGCGGGGACCGCCCCGACCGAACCTGCCGTTCCGAAGCCGACCGGAGTGCTCATCGGCGCCAGGTCGATGTCGGTGTCGCCGCAGCCGGCGACGGCGACGGGCGGGTCGGTGACTTGGTTGGGCGCAAATTTCTTGTCGTGGTTGACCGGTGGCAGCACCGGCGGTGCGGCGGCCGGGCCGTTGGCGTGGACGGCGTTGGCGTTTACCCGGCGGGAGTTGAGCGGGACGGGAGTTTTGGCGTCGGCGGCGGCGACGACGACCAGTGGGGGGACCAGCGGTGGGCCGTTGGGGTTGGGGTCGTTGTTCGCGCCGAAGGCGGCGGTGGCGGGTGTGGATCCGGTGGCGTCGATTGTGCGGTTGTTCATCGGTGATGGCACCGCGGATCATCCGGACGCCGGGGTGTTGTGGGGTAGCGGCTACAGCTTCACCAGTGCGGCGGATTGCCCGGCGGGGACGTGCCGGGGTGGTAACGCCGGGTTGCTGTATGGCAACGGCGGCAATGGTTTCCGTAGCGGCGATGGTGGCGCGGCCGGTTGGTTGATCGGTGATGGTGGCCGTGGTGGAGACGGCGTGGCGGAGGTCAACGGCGGCTCGGGCGGCAATGGTGGCCGGGCTGGCTTATTGGTGGGCAACGGCGGCGCCGGCGGTAAGGGCGCGGCGGTCATCACTTACGGGGCCGGTCAGCAGATCGTGAAGGTGACGTTCGGTGCGGCCGGTGTGGGTGCCGCGGCCGGTGTGCTCTCGGGTAACGGCGGCGATGGTGGCAACGGTGCGGACGGTGTGCTGCCGGGTCAGGACGGCAGCGCCGGTGGTGATGGCGGTGATGCGCCGGGGCTGATCGGCAACGGCGGTAACGGTGGTACCGGCGGTAAGGGCGCGGACGGTGCGGCCGGGAAGAACGGGGCCACCCCGGGCGCGTCGGGTACGGCGGGGCAGGCCGGCGGTAACGGCGGTGCCGGCGGTAAGGGCGGTAAGGGCGGTCCGCAAGGCGGCAACGGCGGTAGCGGCGGCATCGGCGGTGCCGGCGGCATCGGCGGCGTGGGCGGTAACGGTGCGGCCGGCGCGGCCGGTCAGGCCGGTGGTGACGCCGGTGCCGGTGGCGCGGGCGGTAACGGCGGGGCGGGCGGCGCGTGGGGTGCTGCCGGTGGCGGCAAGGGGGATCTGCCGGGTAAGGCCGGCAACGGCGGTACGGGCGGCAGCGGGGGTGCCGCCGGTCTCGCCGGGGCCGGTGGCGCGGGGGTGACCGGCGCATCCGGCGCTACGGAGTCGCGCGATGGCGGGGCGGGCGGCAACGGCGGGGCCGGCGGTAACGGTGCGGCGGGCGGGGCCGCCGGTCTGGGGGGTGCCGGCACGCCCGGGTATCCGTCAGGGACCGGGGCGGGTAAGACTGGCGCGAACGGGGTGGCCGGGCGGGCCAGTATCGGTGGCGCCGGCGGTGCCGGCGGTGCCGGCGGTACCGGTTTCGATGCCGTAACGCTGAGCGACGGCAGCCGGGGCGGTGCCGGTGGCGCCGGTGGTGCCGGCGGTGGTGGAGGCAAAGCCGGAACCGGGGCGCTGCCGGTCAACGGCGTCACCGGCGGGGCGGGCGGGCGTGGGGGAACCGGCGGCGCCGCCGGCAACGGGGCCGCCGGCGGGAACGGGACGGCCGGTACCCGCAACGGCTCCACCGGCGGGGCCGGCGGCAACGGTGGGACCGGCGGGGCCGGCGGTCTCGGCGGAACCGGTAGCACCTCGGCCACCTCGGGAGCGACCGGGCTGGCCGGATTGGGCGGCGCCGCAGGACGGGGTGGCAACGGCGGCAGCGGCTTTGATGCCGCCGCGCTGGCCGACGGCAGCCGCGGCGGCAACGCCGGTGCGGGCGGGGCCGGCGGTAACGGCGGAAACGCCGGTACCGGTGCGCTGCCCCAGGCCGGCGCCAGCGGCGGCCAGGGCGGCATCGGCGGTCTGGCCGGGCGCGGCGCCACCGGCACCCCCGGCGCCACGGGCACCCTCGCTTCCCGCGACGGCGGTGCCGGGGGTTCGGGCGGTTCGGGCGGCAACGGCGGTACCGGTGGGGCCGGCGGGGCCGGTGGAACAGGCAGCAAAGGCGGGGCCAGCGGTATCACCGGTGCGGAGGGATCGGGCCGCGGCGGCGCCCAGGGTGGCGCCGGTGGCACTGGTGGCGCCGGGTTCAACGCCTCGGCGCTCAGCGATGGCAGCCGCGGCGGTAGCGGCGGTGCCGGTGGTGCCGGTGGCACCGGTGGCGCGGCGGGCACCGGGTCGGGTGCGGTGGCCGGTGGTGCCGGTGGTGTCGGCGGTGCCGGAGGTGCGGCCGGAAGGGGTGCCACCGGCGTCACGGGTGCAGCTGGGACGTCAGGTGCCCGTGACGGCGCCACCGGTGGCGCCGGTGGTTCGGGTGGTAACGGCGGTGCCGGTGGTGCCGGCGGTAGCGGCGGTGCGGGTGCCCGTGGCGGGTCGGTCGGCGTCTCGGGTGCCACCGGTGCGGGGGCTGCCGGTGGTACCGGTGGAGCCGGTGGTGCCGGTGGTCTGGGTTTTGACGCCCGCACGCTGAGAGATGGCAGCACGGGCGGCAGTGGCGGTGCCGGCGGTGTGGGTGGTGCCGGGGGCAAGGCGGGAACCGGGTCGGGGGCGGCGGCCGGCGGCGCCGGCGGCAATGGTGGCTCCGGCCGATCGGCCGGTGGTGGGGCCGCCGGTGTCACGGGTGCGGCCGGGGCGGCTGATTCCCGCGACGGCGGCACCGGTGGCGCCGGTGGGGCGGGCGGTAATGGCGGCGGTGGCGGCGCCGGGGGTGCCGGGGGCGCCGGGAACGGTAAGGGTCCGACGGGGGCCACCGGTGCCGTTGGCGTGGCTGCGGGCGGTGGTGTCGGTGGTATCGGTGGTGTCGGCGGCGCCGGGTTCAGTGCGTCGGGTCTGACTGATGGCAGCCGCGGCGGCAATGGTGGTGCCGGCGGCGTGGGCGGTGCCGGCGGTAAGGCCGGTCCGGTCTCCTCGATCGCGGTGGCCGGTGGTGTCGGTGGTGTCGGTGGTGGCGGTGGGGCGGCCGGCGCCGGTGCGACCGGTGTCACGGGTGCCGCCGGCACGAGCACTGCGCGCGATGGTGGCACCGGTGGGTCCGGCGGTGTTGGCGGTAACGGTGGCGCCGCGGGTGCCGGCGGTGCCGGCGGGGCGGGCGCCAACGGCGGTGCCACCGGAGCGGTGGGCGCCCAGGGCGCCGGCGGTGTCGGCGGTGTCGGTGGTGTCGGTGGAAAGGGCGGCGCCGGGTTCAACGCGTCCATGCTCGCCGATGGCAGTGCGGGCGGCACCGGTGGCACCGGTGGTGTCGGTGGTGCCGGTGGCAAGGCGGGTGCGGTGTCCTCCGGGGCGGCGGCCGGCGGCGCGGGTGGTCGTGGTGGTGCCGCCGGTGTCGGCGGGGCTGGGGCGACCGGTGTCGCGGGTAAGGCGGGTACCAGCAACGCGCCCGACGGCGGGGCCGGTGGCAAGGGCGGCAACGGCGGTGGCGGTGGCACCGGTGGCGCCGGTGGTGGCGGCGGTACGGGTGTTGGCGGCGGGGCCGGCGGGGCGGCCGGGATGCAAGGTGTCGGCGCTTCGGGCGGTGCAGCGGGCACCGGTGGCGCCGGTGGCGCCGGGTTCAACGCTTCGGGGCTGCGCGATGGCAGCCGGGGCGGTAACGGTGGTGTCGGTGGTGGCGGTGGCACCGGTGGCGCGGCGGGCACCGGGTCGGGTGCGGTGGCCGGTGGTAAGGGCGGGTCGGGCGGTATCGGTGGCGTGGCCGGCGGCGGTGCGTCCGGCGCCACCGGCAGCGTCGGGACCTTGGGCAGCCGTGACGGTGGTGCCGGTGGTGCCGGTGGTGGCGGCGGCAACGGTGGTGGCGGTGGTGCGGCCGGTGTCGGTGGCGCGGGAAGTGGCGGTGGCGCGGCGGGTGCTGCGGGCACAGCGGGTGCCGGGCGTGCCGGTGGTGCCGCGGGTAACGGTGGTGCCGGTGGAGCCGGGTTCAACGCCTCGGCGCTGCGCGATGGCAGCCGCGGCGGTAACGGTGGCACCGGTGGCGGCGGTGGTACCGGTGGCGCGGCGGGCAGCGGAACCGGTGCGCCAGTCGGCGGGAAGGGCGGGGCCGGCGGCGTCGCAGGCAGCGGTGGCGGCGGCGCATCGGGTGTGCCGGGTGCTGATGCCACCGCTTCATTGGCGGCGACCAACGGCGGTACCGGTGGTGCCGGCGGCAGCGGCGGGACCGGCGGTACGGGCGGAAGCGGTGGCACATCGACGCCGGGAACCGGCGGGGCGGCGGGGCCCGGCGGCGCTGGCGGCAACGCGGCCCGCGGCGGTAACGGCGGTAACGGCGGTAACGGCGGTAACGGCAATGCCACCTTCACCGGCGCAGGCACCGGCGGTAACGGCGGCAATACCGGCACCGCGGGCAGCGGTGGCGCTGCCGGAATCGGCGGGGTCGGCGGCGTCGGCAACGGCGCGGCGGGCCCGGCGGGGTCGGGCGGTGCCACCGCCACCGCCGGCAGCCGCGGCAACGACGGCAAACCCGGCAACGGCGGGGTGAACCTGCTCACCCAACTCAACTTCGATGATGCAAGCTTGACGCCTCCAGGGTGGGCCATCGGCGCTCAGCTCGGGGGCAGTGTCTCCGTGTCAACCGATACCAGCGCCAACCTCAACGGCAGTGCTGGCAGTCTCAAGGCAGAATATCCCGGAGCGGATCAAGGCATTTATGCCTGGGCGCACTTTGCAGTCCCACCAAACACCCGCGAGGTTTTTATCGACTTCTGGGCCAAGATGCCTCGTGCCAAGCACGGCCTGAAATTCGTAAAGATATTCGGCGGCAACCCCTGCGCTAACGGCGAATGTATTTCCGGTGAAGGCGTGGGCTACGCCAACACCACTTTCGGCATTGATTACGGCGGTCACGGCGAAGACGGATCGATGGACCAGGTTTCTTTCGGAGATGGCAGCGCAAAAGACAACGATACCGGCAGTGTCATCAATTTCAGCGGGGAGTATCCGGGGTGGATAGGCCGGTCGTTCGGAACTGCGACGGTGTTAACTCCGCAGAACAAAGATTGGGCCGCAGCGAACTGGGGTGACAGTTGGCATCATTTCAAACTGCATGTGAAATACAACTCGGGAACCACTGCGCAGGACGAAAAGGCCGATGGCGAATACTCCGTCGAAATCGATGGCGTCAAGTATGTGGAGGCTAAAGGGTTGTTCAACCGGCACCCTTCCAATCTGCCCATCGATCGAGTTACGTTTTTTGACTGGACGCAGAACAATACGCAACCCTTCGAAGTCTGGCTGGATGACATTCGCATATCCACGGGTGGTTTTGTGTCGACGTAAAGCGCCAAGCCGCCACCGCGGCGGGTCGGGTGAAGTGCCGGAAACCGGTGACGAATCCGCTGCCGAGGCAGAAAGTGCATGTGGTGTCCACATACATGACGAGATCCTGTCAAAACAGCCCGTAAGCCCGCGGACCCGGGCGGCCACTCGACAGCAGTCGTAGCGTGGAGGCCGTGACTGTCGACCCGAACGAAAGCCGCCCGTCCGACCTGCCCCGCACGCTCGGCGAGCTGCGCGCCTCCGGTCACCATGAGCGCAGCGTCAAGCAGGAGATCCGGGATAACCTGCTGAGCGCGCTCGCCCAGGGTGAGGACGTGTGGCCCGGGATCTTCGGCTTCTCCGACACCGTGCTGCCGCAACTGGAACGTGCGCTGATCGCCGGGCACGACGTGGTTCTGCTCGGCGAGCGCGGCCAGGGCAAGACCCGGCTGCTGCGGTCACTGGTGAATCTGCTCGACGAGTGGACGCCGGTGATCGACGGCGCCGAACTCGGTGAGCATCCGTACTCGCCGATCACCCCGGCCTCGATCCGCCGGGCCGCCGAACTCGGCGACGATCTGCCGATCGCGTGGCGGCACCGCAGCCAGCGCTACACCGAGAAGCTGGCCACCCCCGACACCAGCGTCGCCGACCTCGTCGGTGACATCGACCCGATCAAGGTGGCCGAGGGCCGCACCCTAGGCGATCCCGAGACCATCGCTTTCGGACTCATCCCGAGGTCGCACCGCGGCATCGTCGCGGTCAACGAACTGCCCGACCTCGCCGAGCGCATCCAGGTGTCCATGCTCAACGTCATGGAGGAACGCGACATCCAGGTGCGGGGCTACACCTTGCGGTTGCCGCTGGACGTACTCGTCGTGGCCAGCGCCAATCCCGAGGACTACACCAACCGCGGCCGCATCATCACCCCGCTCAAGGACCGGTTCGGGGCCGAGATCCGCACCCACTACCCGCGTGACCTAGACGCCGAGGTCGGCGTCATCGGTCAGGAGGCGCACCTGACCGCGGCGGTGCCGACCTATCTGCTGCAGGTCATCGGGCGATTCACCAGACTGTTGCGGGAATCGCATTCGGTGGACCAACGGTCCGGGGTTTCGGCCCGGTTCGCCATCGCCGCCGCCGAGACCGTCGCCGCGTCGGCCCGGCACCGCGGCGCCGTCCTGGGCGAGAACGAACCGGTGGCCCGGGTGGTGGATCTGGGCACGGTGATCGACGTACTGCGCGGCAAGCTGGAGTTCGAGTCCGGCGAGGAGGGCCGCGAACTGGCGGTGCTGGAGCACCTGCTGCGCCGGGCGACCGCTGACACCGCACAGAAAGCCTTGGGCGGCATCGACGTCGGTCCACTGGTGGCCGCGGTCGAGAAGTCGACGGTGACGACGGGTGAACAGATATCGGCCAAGGACGTGCTCGCGGCGCTGCCGGATCTGCCGGTGATCGACAAGATCGCGACGCGTCTGGAGGCGCGCAGCGAAGGAGAGCGCGCCGCAGCGCTGGAATTGGCGCTCGAAGCCCTCTATCTCGCCAAGAAGATCGACAAGAACACCGACGACGGGGAAACCGTCTATGGCTAGCCGCGACCGGCGCTATTCCACTTACAGCGGCGGGCCCGATCCTCTGGCTCCGCCGGTGGACCTTCGCGAGGCGCTGGAGCAGATCGGCCAGGACGTTATGGAGGGTGCCTCGCCCCGCCGGGCGCTGCAGGAACTGCTGCGCCGGGGCAATAAGAATCTCAAGGGTGCCGACCGGTTGGCGGCCGAGGTGAACCGCCGGCGCCGGGAGCTGTTGTCCCGCAACAACCTTGACGGGACGCTGCAGGAGATCAAGAAGCTGCTCGATGACGCGGTGCTCGCCGAGCGCAAAGAACTGGCCCGAGCCCTCGACGACGACGCCCGCTTCGCCGAGATGCAGATCGAGGCGCTCTCACCGTCGCCGGCCAAGGCCGTGCAGGAATTGTCCGAATACACCTGGCGCAGTCCGGAGGCCAAGCAGAAGTACGACCAGATCAAGGATCTGCTCGGCCGGGAAATGCTCGACCAGCGGTTCGCCGGGATGAAGCAGTCGCTGGAGAACGCGACCGACGAGGACCGTCAGGCCGTCAACGAGATGCTCAACGATCTCAACGAGTTGCTCGACAAGCACTCACGGGGACAGGACACCCCCCAAGATTTCCAGGACTTCATGGCCAAGCACGGCCGGCACTTTCCGGAGAACCCGCGCAACGTTGAGGAACTGCTCGACTCGCTGGCCAAACGGGCGGCGGCCGCCCAGCGGTTCCGTAACAGCCTCAGCCCCGAGCAGCGCGCGGAGCTGGATGCCTTGGCGCAACAGGCTTTTGGCTCACCGCAGCTGATGGATTCGCTGAGCCGGCTGGACTCGCACCTGCGGGCCGCCCGGCCGGGGGAGGACTGGGACGGTTCGGCGGAGTTCACCGGCGACAACCCGCTGGGCATGGGCCAGGGCGCCCAGGCGCTGGCCGACCTCGGCGAATTGGAGCAGCTGGCCGAGCAGCTGTCGCAGAGCTATCCGGGCGCCACCATGGACGACGTCGACCTCGACGCGCTGGCCCGCCAGCTCGGGGACCAGGCGGCCGTGGACGCCCGTACGCTGGCCGAACTGGAACGCGCCCTGATGAACCAGGGCTTCCTGGACCGCGGTTCGGACGGCAAGTGGCGGCTCTCGCCCAAGGCGATGCGCCAGCTGGGTCAGGCCGCGTTGCGTGATGTGGCACAACAACTTTCCGGCCGGCACGGCGAGCGGGAAACCCGGCGAGCCGGCGCGGCGGGGGAGCTGACCGGGGCCACCCGGGCGTGGGAGTTCGGCGACACCGAGCCGTGGAACGTGACCCGGACGATCACCAATGCCGTCCTGCGGCGCGCCGGGGAATCCAGCGGGGGCCCGCTCCGGATCGCCGTCGACGACGTCGAGGTCTCCGAGACTGAAACCCGCACCCAGGCGGTCGTCGCGCTGCTGGTGGACACGTCGTTCTCGATGGTGATGGAGAACCGTTGGCTGCCGATGAAGCGGACCGCGCTGGCGCTCAACCATCTGGTGAGCACCCGGTTCCGCTCGGATGCCTTGCAGATCATCGCCTTCGGCCGTTATGCGCGCACGGTGAGCGCGGCCGAACTGACCGGCCTGGAAGGCGTCTACGAGCAGGGCACCAACCTGCATCACGCCCTGGCGCTGGCCGGCCGGCACCTGCGGCGCCACCCCAACGCACAGCCGGTCGTACTGATCGTCACCGACGGTGAGCCCACCGCGCATCTGGAGGATTACGACGGCCGCGGATCGCGGGTGTTCTTTGACTACCCGCCACACCCGCGGACCATTGCGCACACGGTTCGCGGGCTCGACGAGGTGGCTCGGCTGGGGGCGCAGGTGACCATCTTCCGTCTCGGTGATGACCCGGGACTGGCCCGGTTCATCGACCAGGTGGCCCGCAGGGTCGAAGGGCGGGTGGTGGTACCGGGTCTGGACGGGCTGGGCGCTGCGGTGGTCGGCGACTATCTGCGGTCGCGGCGGCGCTGATTCCGGGTGTGTTGGGGCCGGTTGTCCTGGCCAATCCGGCTAGGTGCCATTGCTCCAACCGCCGTTATCAAACGGTTATCCAGTGTTCATACCGGCTGCGGGTGCAATGCGCGAGGTTTGCTGACGGCTAAGGGCTTCGAATCCGCCCGCCGCGTTCGCTAACAGCGAATTTGGCATGCTGGCAAACATCTCAACACTGGCGAAAGCCTGAGAAAGGGATGACAGAATTCCTATAACCGCCTGATAGGGGCGCTCAGCCGGGCCGGCGGCGAGGAAAACTGCCCGCTCGCTGATCAGCCCGCAAAAGCGCCTGAACTGGACAGCCGTCAAATCTGCATGAGTGATTTGCTCATCGGCAAACCTGCCCGTACTATGGCGGAGGCCATCTAGGATGGAGCTCAGCAAAGCGTGACCCGCTAAGCCGGCGGGCCGAACCTAAGGAACGATCATGGCGACTCGTACCAATCCTCTTGTCTCGGCAGCCGTGCTGGCCAGCGCCGCCGCCATCGCAGTCGCCACCCCGGCGATCGCCCCGTCCGTCCAATTGCCAAGCCCGCATGCGCTGCAGGCGGCAAAGGTGCAACTGGCCACGTTCTCCGACCTTTTATCCGTCTCCGCCACCGACTGGTCGAACGTCTTCTTCGGCGGCTATGGCGAAGCCATCAGCCCGAACCAGGACCCCGACTTCGACTGGGCCGCGGCCTACGTCAGCCCCTTTACCCGCTGCAACTTCAACTGCACGGTGAGCGGCCCCTCCGGTATCGGCTACCTGGCGCTGGACGCACTCATTGACGGCAACGGCTCAGGCTACGCCCCGGTTCTCAAGGATCCGACCAAGCCGTACAACGATACGACGAACCCCTACGTCGGCGGTTACCCGACCTGGTCTGTGTCGGCCGTCAACTACTACTTCGAGGGCGGCCCCGGCCCCGGCACCGCGTACCTGGTCGCTTCGCCGTTCGGCAATCCGAAGAGCCCGTTGTACAACCCGACCGTCGCCGGGCTGATCATGCAGGTGTTCCAGGGACTGCCGGTCCTCACCAACTACTACGTCGCAGGCTTGGACGCCATCGCCAAACTGGCCAAGCAGGTTCCGACCGTTGGCCCCTACATCTACGGTGCCATCAACGCCTACCTCGGCCCGCAGACCGCGGACCCGCAGTTCGGCGACTGGGGCTACGCCGCGGGTCTGTCCGGAATCCTGCGCTACGTCTCTGACGTGGTCACCACCGGCGGCAATCCCTACCCGCCCTACGGGCCGACCCCGCCGGCCGCGAGCGGTTCGGCCGCCTCGGTGGCCACTCTGGCTGCGGCCGCGGTGCCGGCGGCGGCGAGCGCCGTCGCGGCGCCGAAGGTTGAGACGGTCGCCGAGTCCGCCCCAGCCGCCCGCGCCGCGAAGGACACCGCCCCGGCGGTCAGCGAGGTCGAGGTCAGCGCCCCGGCCGACAGCGCCCCGGCCGACAGCAGCCCGGCAGTCAGCGCTCCGGTCGTCAGCAAGCCGGAGAGCGCCCCAGAGGTCGGCGAGGCCAAGGCCAGCGCCCCGGCCGCCGTCGACACCCCGCCGGTCAGCACGCCCGAGGTAAAGGCGGCCGAGGAGCCGTCGGTCCCGGAGGTCAAGCCGAGCACGCCGGCCGCCGACAGCGCTCCTGAGGCCGGCGAGCTGTCAAGCCGGGAGCTCAAGAACCTGGAGAAGGAAACCGCGAAGGCCGAGTCCTCGTCGGCTGACACCGCCAGCGAGTCGAAGTCGGGTGTCTCCGACTCGAAGGCGGGCGGATCGGATGCGAAGGCGGGTGCCTCGGAGGCCCCCGCAGGTGCCTCCGAAGCCGTTGCTTCCGACGCCAAGGCGGGCGGCTCCGACGCAGGCTCCGGCACTGACGCCGGCGACAGCGCCAAGTAGTCACTGACGCTCAAGACACTTCGGCCCCCTCCGCGAGGAGGGGGCCGAAGTGTTTTTACCGGGTCAGTCCCGATCCGCCGTGCGCTTGCGCCGCTTGATGCCGACGCCGCCCAGCAGAGAAAAGCCGGTGATCCGGACAGTCGGGGCGCCCGGTACACCGGCGCCCTCCACGGTGGTGTCGAAGCCGCCGATCACACCGCGGCCCTTGATGTCGACGTTCACTTCCGGTGGCAGCAGGATGGTCTGCCCGCCGAAGATCGAGTACACGTGCATCTCCACGTCCGACGACGTGAAATCGGCGTAGCGCAGGTCGACCATCCCACCGCCGAACAACGTGAACGTGGTCATCCGGCCGGGCACATACCACCGGCCGCTGCGATCGAAGCCGCTGAGGATGGCCAGCAACATCGTCGATGGCGCCGGGCGGCTCTTGCCCCGGCGGAACTCCATCGCCTCCGGCAGGTCATTGGTGAGGCGCTGCAACTGGTTGTAGCTGTTGGCAGCGTAGGTCTTCGACAGCCGGTCCTCGTACTGGGCCAGCGTCAGGCGGCCGTTCGACGCCGCTTCGGACAGCAACTGGGCCACTTGGATTCGGTCGTCTGCCGAAGCCTGAGCAGACGAGGCGCGCGACGGCAGATTGCTCATGCTCATGGTGATTCGAGCCTACGACCCCGCAACGGCCCTGCAAACCCCCGTTCGCCGACCGTCATCGAGTACCGGCGACGCCCCCGTTAGGACGACACCCAGCGCGGTGGCCGCTTCTCCAGGAAGGACAGCATGCCTTCGCGGGCCTCCTCGGAGACGAACAGCCGGGCGGACGTCTCGGCGAGACGTTCGGCGTCCCGGTCGAAGCCGGCCAGCACCTCGGCGGTGGTGAGCGCTTTGGACGCCGCCAGGCCCTGCGGCGAGCCCTTCGCGAGATCAGCGGTGATCGCGTTGACGGCGAAATGGACGTCGTCGGCGGTCGTCGTCACCAGTCCGATGTCGGCAGCCCGGCCGGCGTTGAACGTCTCGCCGGTCAGGTAGTACCGGGCTGCGGCGCGGGGGCTCAGCTTGGGCAGCAGGGTCAGCGAGATGATCGCGGGCGCCACCCCGATCCGTACCTCGGTGAGGGCGAAGGTGCTGCGAGGACCGGCCACGACCATGTCGCACGCCCCGACCAGCCCCATGCCGCCGGCCCGGACGTGGCCGTCGATGGCGGCGATCACCGGCATCGGGGATTCCAGGATCGAACGCAGCAACGCCGTCAACTCCCGCGCCCGGCCCAGTGCCGCGTCGAACGGGTCACCGCCGGAGGCCTCGCTGAGATCCGCACCCGCACAGAAGGTTCCACCGGTGTGGCCGAGCACCACCGCCCGCACCGCGGGGTCGGCGGCCGCGCGGCGCAGGCCCTCGTGCAACTGGGCGACGAGCTTGGCGGACAGAGCGTTCCGGTTGTGCGGGGAGTCCAGCGTCAGTCGGGCGACATGGCCGTCAGCAGCGTAGGAAACCAGGCTGTCTGCCATCGCGGTCTCAGTACGACCTGGGCAGACCGAGGGAGGTCTGCGCGATGAAGTTGAGGATCATCTCGCGGCTGACCGGGGCGATACGGCTCAGGCGCGAGCCCACCAGCATGGCGGCCACGCCGTACTCCTGGGACAGGCCGTTACCGCCCATCGACTGCACCGCCTGGTCGACCGCCCGGGTGGACGCCTCACCGGCGGCGTACTTGGCCATGTTCGCAGCCTCGGCGGCGCCCATATCGTCACCCGCGTCATAGAGCGTGGCGGCCTTCTGCATCATCAGCTTGGCCAATTCGAGCTCGATGTGGTTCTGCGCCAACGGATGTGCAATGCCCTGGTGTGCCCCGATCGGGGTCTTCCACACCTGCCGCGTCTTGACATAGTCGGTCGCCTTGGTCAGCGCGAGTCGACCCATGCCGACGGCACTGGCCGCGCCCATGATCCGCTCCGGGTTCAGACCGGAGAACAGTTGCGCGATCGCGGCGTCCTCCGCGCCGACCAGCGCATCGGAGGGCAGGCGCACCTCGTCGAGGAACACCTGGAACTGGCTTTCCGGCATGGTCAGTTCCATCGGGATCTTGGTGAAGCTCAGTCCAGGGGCGTCGGTCGGCACGACGAACAGCGCGGGACGAAGGGATTCGGACTTCGCCACCCCCTCTTTAAAGCTGCGGCCGACGACGAGGACGTACTGCGACTGGTCCAGTCCGGAGATCCACACTTTCTGACCGGACAGGATCCAGTCGCTGCCGTCGCGCCGGGCGGTGGTGGTGATGCGATGGGAGTTCGACCCGGCGTCCGGTTCGGTGATCGCGAAGGCCATGGTGATCGACCCGTCGGCGATGCCGGGTACCCAGCGCTTCTTCTGCTCGTCGGTGCCGAACTTCGCGATGATGGTGCCGTTGATAGCGGGGGAGACCACCATGAGCAGCAGCGGACAGCCGCCGGCCGACAGTTCCTCCATTACCAGCGCCAACTCGTACATGCCGGCGCCGCCGCCGCCCAACTCCTCGGGCAGATTCACGCCGATGAAGCCGAGTTGACCTGCCTCGCGCCATAATTCGTCGGTGTGGCCGCCGGAGCGGGCCCGCTCCAGGTAGTAGTCCGGGCCGTAGTTGGCGGCCAGGGCGGCGACGGCTTTGCGCAGCGCCTGCCGCTCCTCGCTCTCGATGAAGCTGGTGTCGGTCATGGTTGTTCTCCCTCGGTGTCGTCGGTCGCGGTGTCGTCGGTCGCGGTGTCGTCGGTCTCCACGCGGGCGAGCACGGCGCCCACAGCGACCTGCTGGCCCAGCGTGACGTCGAGTTGGCGCAGCACGCCATCCGTCGGCGCGGTGATCGTGTGCTCCATCTTCATGGCCTCCAGCCAGACCAGCGGCTGCCCGGCGGTGACACGGTCACCGAGGGCGGCGCCCAGGCGGATCACCGAACCCGGCATCGGCGCCAGCAGGGATCCCTCGGCCACCACCGATGCCGGATCGCCGAACCGCGGGACGACGGTGAACGCCACCGCGCCCCGGGGCGAGTCCACCCATACCTCCTGGCCGTAACGCGCGACGGCGAACGCGGTGGCCACCCCGTCGTCGGAGAGCACCACCTCGGCGGGGGTGGCCGAGACCATTTCGACGCCCGGGTCATCGGGCAGATGCAGCCCGGTGCGGGTGAACCGGTAGGCCACCGGGTGCTCGGTGCTCGACTCGCCGGCGGTTGCGTACACCTTGCGCTGGTTACCCGAGACGACGTTGCGCCAACCACTGGGCTGCCCGGCCAGCGTCTTGGCGGTGGCTCGGTTGTGCGCGGCGTCGGCGATGGCGGCGGCGATCGCCGACAGTCGCACCGTCCGGGGGTCGGCCAACGGGGTGGCGAGCGTGTCGAGGCCGTGGGTGTCGAAGAACGCGGTATCGGTGGCACCGGCCAGGAACGCCGGGTGGCGCAGCACGTTGACGAGCAGGTCGCGGTTGGTGCGCAGTCCATGCAGGCGGGTTCGGGCCAGGGCGTCGGCGAGCACGTGTGCGGCCCGGGCCCGGGTCGGCGCGTACGAGATGACCTTGGCCAGCATCGGGTCATAGTGGATCGACACCACCGACCCGTCGCGAATGCCCGAGTCCAGCCGGATTGCCCCAGAAGAATCAACACAGCGGTCGATCAATCCGAAATATGTTGTGGCGGAGGGGACGTCGAAACGGTGGATGGTCCCTGCCTGGGGCTGCCACCCGCGCGCCGGGTCCTCAGCGTTGAGCCTGGCCTCGATGGAATGTCCGACAGGGCGGGGCGGCTCGGCGGGGAGTCGCTCACCGTCGGCGACGGACAGCTGCAACTCCACCAGGTCGATGCGGGTGGTCAGTTCAGTGACCGGGTGTTCGACCTGAAGCCGGGTGTTCATTTCCAGGAAATAGAATTCGCCGGCGCGATCCGGTGAGTCGTCGGCCAGAAACTCAACGGTGCCCGCGCCGGTGTAGCCGACTGCCTTCGCGGCGAGCCTGGCCGCGATGAACAGCCGTTCGCGCATCCCGGGGACGGCGTCAACGAGAGGTGAGGGTGCTTCCTCGATGACCTTCTGGTGGCGGCGCTGGATGGAACACTCCCGCTCGCCAACCGCCCACACCGTGCCGTGCTGGTCTGCCATCACCTGCACTTCGATGTGTCGGCCCCGCGGCAGGTAGCGCTCGCAGAAGACGGTGGCGTCGCCGAATGCGGAGTGAGCCTCGCGTTGCGCGGCGGCCACCTGGTCGGGTAGATCGGCGAGGTCGTCGACCACCCGCATCCCGCGGCCGCCGCCACCGGCGGAGGCCTTCACCAGAACCGGAAGCTGTTCGGGCGCAACGATTGCCGGGTCGAGTTCGGCGAGCACCGGTACCCCGGCGACGGCCATCATCTTCTTGGCCTCGATCTTGGAGCCCATCGCCGACACCGCGGCCGGCGGGGGACCGATCCAGATGAGACCGGCGTCGATCACCGCAGTCGCGAAACACGCGTTCTCTGAAAGGAATCCATAGCCGGGGTGCACCGCGTCGGCGCCTGCGGCCCGGGCGGCAGCGACGAGTTCGGCGGCGTCGAGGTAGCTGGCGATCCACACCCGCGCGTCGGCTTCGGCGACGTGCGGGGCGGCCGCGTCCGGGTCTGTGTAGACGGCGACGGTGCCGATGCCCAGACGCCGGCAGGTGGCGAACACCCGCCGGGCGATCTCGCCGCGGTTGGCGACCAGGACTTTGCTGATGGCCATGTCGCTCACATCCGGAAGACGCCGAACTTCGACGTCCCCTCGATCGGGCCAGTGGCGATGGCGGACAGGCAGATTCCCAAGACCGTCCGGGTGTCCCGCGGATCGATCACCCCGTCGTCGTAGAGCCGGCCGGACAGGAACATCGGTAGTGACTCGGCTTCGATCTGAGCCTCGACCGCCGCTCGCAGCGCGGCGTCGGCCGCCTCGTCGACGGACTGTCCGCGGGCCTCGGAGGCGGCGCGGTTGACGATCGAGAGCACCCCGGCCAACTGGGCGCCGCCCATCACCGCGGACTTCGCACTGGGCCAGGCGAACAGAAACCTCGGATCGTAGGCACGGCCGCACATCCCGTAGTGGCCCGCTCCGTAGGACGCACCGATGAGCAGGGAGATGTGCGGAACCGCCGAGTTGGACACGGCGTTGATCATCATCGCGCCGTGCTTGATCATCCCGCCTTCCTCATACGCCTTGCCGACCATGTATCCGGTGGTGTTGTGCAGGAACAACAGTGGGACGTTCGACTGGTTGGCCAGTTGGATGAACTGGGTCGCCTTCTGGGACTCCTCGCTGAACAGCACACCGCGTGCATTGGCCAGGATGCCCAGCGGGTAGCCGTGCACCCGGGCCCAGCCGGTGACCAGTGACGACCCGTAAAGCGGTTTGAACTCGTCGAAATCCGAACCGTCGACCACCCTGGCGATCACCTCACGCGGGTCGAACGGGATGCGCAGATCGGCCGGGACGATGCCGATCAGTTCCTCCGGGTCGGCCAGCGGTTCGGTGACGGGCTGTGGCGCCGGACCGAGCTTCACCCGGTTGAGCCGGGCGACGATCCGTCGTCCGATCCGGATGGCGTCGAGTTCGTCGTTGGCGAAGTAGTCCGCCAGACCCGAAGTGCGAGCGTGCATTTCGGCGCCGCCGAGTGACTCGTCGTCGGAGTCCTCGCCGGTGGCCATCTTCACCAGCGGCGGGCCGGCCAGGAACACCTTGGAGCGTTCCTTGATCATCACCACGTAGTCGCTCATCCCGGGCACATAGGCGCCACCGGCGGTCGAGTTGCCGAACACCAGGGCGATGGTGGGAATGCCGGCCGCCGACAGCCGGGTCAGATCGCGGAACATCTGGCCGCCCGGAATGAAGATCTCCTTCTGGGTGGGCAGATCCGCGCCGCCGGACTCCACCAGCGAGATCATCGGAAGCCGGTTCTCGTAGGCGATCTGGTTGGCGCGCAACACCTTTTTCAGTGTCCACGGGTTGGAGGTTCCGCCCTTGACGGTGGGATCGTGGGCCACCAGCATGCATTCGATGCCCTCGACCACGCCGATTCCGGTGACCAGGCTGGCGCCCACCTGGAACTGGCTGCCGTAGGCGGCCAGCGGGCACAACTCGAGGAACGGTGAATCCGGGTCGACGAGCAACTCGATGCGCTCCCGCGCGGTCAGCTTGCCGCGGGCGTGATGGCGCTCAACGTATTTCGGCCCGCCCCCGCCCAGCGCCTTGGCCAGTTCGGCGTCCAGTTCGGCGAGTTTGGCTGTCATCGCCTCGGCCGCCTGAGCGAATTCCGGTGACTGCGGGTTGACCGTGGTGCGCAGGCCGGTCACGCCTGGTACCCGAGGGTCTTGGCGGCCAGCCCGGTCATGATCTCCGTAGTCCCGCCGCCGATGCCCAGGATTCGCATGTCGCGGTACTGACGTTCGATCTCCGATTCGGCCATGTAGCCCATCCCCCCGAACAACTGGACGGCCTGGTTGGCCACCCACTCGCCGGCCTCGACTGCGGTGTTCTTGGCGAAGCACACCGAAGTGATCAGGTTCTGGTTGCTGAGTCCTGATGTCGCCGGCCCCGCTGCTCCGTCCAGCTGGCTTTCAATCACGTTGCGGGTGTACACCCGCGCCACGTCGATCCGCCGCGCCATCTCGGCCAGCGTGTTCTGCACGCTCTGCCGGGCGATCAGCGGCTTGCCGAAGGTCTCCCGGTCCCGGCACCACTGCACGGTGATGTCCAGGCAGCGCTGGGCACTGGCATAAGCCTGCACGGCGAGGCCGACGCGCTCGGAGACGAAGGCCTGGGCGATCTGCAGAAAGCCGCTGTTCTCCGCGCCGACCAGGTTCTCCACCGGAACCCGGGCATCGGTGAAGGACAACTCGGCGGTGTCCGACGACCGCCAGCCCACCTTCTCCAGCTTGCGGCTGACCTCGAATCCCGCTGTGCCCTTTTCGATCACGAGCAGCGAAACCCCGGCCGCGCCGGGGCCCCCGGTCCGGACTGCGGCGACGACGTAGTCGCCGCGCACCGCCGAGGTGATGTAGGTCTTGGAGCCGTTGACGACGTAGTAATCCCCGTCGCGCACCGCGGTGGTGCGCAGATGCCCGACGTCCGAGCCGCCGCCCGGTTCGGTGATCGCCAGCGACCCGATCTTCTCGCCGCGCAACGTCGGAGCGACGAAGGTGTCGATGAGCCGCTGATCGCCGGAGGCGATCATGTGCGGCACGGCGATGCCGACGGTGAACAGCGACGCGAACACCCCGCCGGGCACCCCGGCCTCGTGCAGTTCCTCCGCGACGATCGCCGTGTCGGCGGCGTCGCCACCCTCGCCGCCCACCTCCTCGGGAAAACCGACGCCCAGCAGACCGGCCTCGGCGGTGCGCCGGCTCAACTCGCGGGGCAGTTCGCCGGCCCGCTCCCATTCGTCGACGTGCGGCAGGATCTCGCGTTCGGCGAAGGCCCGCACGCTCTTTCGAAGCTGCTGACGTTCCGGTGCGGTCCAGATGCTCATCGGAGCACCCCTTCCATGATCTCTTCGGGGATGTCGATATGACGGCTGCGCAGCCACTCGCCGAGACCCTTGGCCTGCGGATCGAACCTGGCCTGATAGGCGACGCCCGCGCCGAGGATGCCGTCGATCACGATGTTCAGCGCGCGGATGCGCGGAAGCAGGTAGACGCTGACCGGCAGGTCGGCGGTCTCCGGCAGCAGTTCGCGCACCTTCTCGGCGGTGAGGGTGTTGGCCAGCCAGCGCCATTGCGCGTCGGTGTGCACCCAGACCCCGATGTTGGCCCCGCCGCCTTTGTCGCCGCTGCGCGCGCCCGCCACCGTGCCCAACGGCAACCGGCGAGTCGGGCCGGCCGGCAGCGGTTCGGGTGGTTCGGGCTGCTCGGCCGGGGCAAGTTCCAGCGTCTCGGCCGACGGCGCGATGGGCACCGCCGTGCCGTCGGCGAGCACGGCCAGGTGCTGGACTTCGTCGGCCAGGACGAAGCCCGGGGTGAATACGCCGTACACCGAGCCGTCCGACGGCGGGGCGATGGTGTGGAAACCCGGATAGCTCGCCAGCGCGAGTTCGACTGCGGCAGAGCAGAATCGGCGCCCCACTTTCTCGGCGCTGGGGTCGCGCACCGTGCAGCTGAGCAGAGCGCTGGCGGTCTGCTCGGTGTCGGCGTCGTCGCGGTCGGTGCGGGCCATGGTCCACTGCACCTCGGCCGGACGGTCGATCAGCGCCTTCTCGAGTTGGCGTCGCACCAGAGCGGCCTTGGCATCGATGTCCAGTCCGGTGAGCACGAACGTCGCGGTGTTGCGGTACCCGCCGATGCTGTTGAGCGACACCTTCAGGGTCGGTGGCGGCGGCTCGCCCTTGACTTCGCTGATCCGCACCCGGTCGGGGCCGTCGTCACTGAGCACGATGCTGTCGAAGCGGGCGGTGGCGTCGGGGTTGCCGTAGCGGGACCCGCTGATCTCGTAGAGCAGTTGCGCGGAGACCGTGCCGACGCTGACCTGGCCGCCGGTGCCGGGGTGCTTGGTCATCACCGACGAGCCGTCCGGGTGGATCTCGGCGATCGGGAACCCGGCGTGATCCAGGTCGGGAATCTCGGTGAAGAAGGCGTAGTTCCCGCCGGTTGCCTGGGCGCCGCACTCGATGACGTGCCCGGCCACTACAGCCCCGGCGATCTTGTCGTAATCCGAGCGCGCCCAGCCGAAGTGCGCCGCCGCCGGCCCGACGACCACCGAGGCGTCGGTCACCCGGCCGGTGACGACGATGTCAGCCCCGGAGTTGAGGCATTCGACGATGCCCCACGCGCCGAGGTAGGCGTTGGCGGTCAGCGGGGAGCCCAGCTTCAGGCCCTCCGAGCGGTCGAGCAGGTCGTCGCCCTCGACGTGGGCCACCGTCACCGGGACGCCCAGTTTCTCGGCAAGACCGCGGACGGCCTGGGCCAGCCCGGCCGGGTTCAGGCCGCCGGCGTTGGTGACGATCCGCACGCCGCGGTCATGGGCGAGGCCCATGCATTGCTCTAGCTGCGCCAGAAACGTTCGCGCGTAGCCGCGCTCCGGGTACTTCATCCGGTCGCGACCCAGGATCAGCATCGTCAGCTCGGCCAGGTAGTCGCCGGTCAGATAGTC
Organism: uncultured Actinomycetes bacterium; assembly: GCA_903877095.1. Taxonomy (GTDB): domain Bacteria; phylum Actinomycetota; class Actinomycetes; order Mycobacteriales; family Mycobacteriaceae; genus Mycobacterium. The sequence goes on from CAIRCP010000220.1 coordinate 28,664, forward strand.
CAGTTCACCCCCGGTCAGCATCTCGCGCATCGCGTCGAGGCGGTCGCCGTAGAAGCCGGAGCAGTTGCCGATCCGAACCGGTCCGGAGGCAGCTGACATGGGGTCCTCCCTGGCCACGATGTGCGGGAGCCGAAGTCGGCCCAACCAACCGGTAGGTTATCCGCTGGCCGTGGGCCGCTGTCAACGGCCGCCCGCTTTGGGTAAAAGGGCCGTTTTTTGAAAGAGATAGCCCGGCGGTTATCCTGATGGGCAACTCGGCCGCGCCTGTTCTGCGTGCGCCAGCACCTCACAAGGAGATTTGTCGTCATGGCTGTGCCCAAGCGCCGGATGTCGCGTTCGAACACCCGCAGTCGTCGGTCGCAGTGGAAGACCGAAGCAGTCGGCCTTGTCACCGTGTCCGTCGGCGGCCGTCAGCACAAGGTGCCGCGCCGGCTGCTCAAGGCCGCCCGCCTCGGCCTGATCGACCTCGACAAGCGCTGATTTTCTGCTGGGATTGCGCGCCTCTCGAGATGAATCCCGGAGGCGCGGCGCGCCTCTCAGGCGAATCTAAGTCGGTTGGTTGAGACTGGGCCCCGTGCGAATTCTTGTGGTCGACGACGACCGTGCTGTCCGGGAGTCCCTTCGACGTTCCTTGTCCTTCAACGGCTACACGGTCGATCTGGCCGAAGACGGCGTCGAAGCGCTGGAGGCGATCACTAACGATCGGCCCGACGCGGTCGTGCTCGACGTGATGATGCCCAGGATGGACGGCCTGGAGGTGTGCCGCCAACTGCGCAGCACCGGCGACGACCTGCCGATCCTGGTGCTGACCGCCCGTGACTCTGTTTCTGAGCGGGTCGGCGGCCTGGACGCCGGCGCCGACGACTACCTGCCCAAGCCGTTCGCGCTCGAGGAGTTGCTGGCCCGGCTGCGCGCACTGCTCCGCCGCACCGGCCCGGAGGAGTCCTCCGAGAGCGCGGTGATGAATTTCGCCGACCTCACCCTCGATCCGGGAACCCGCGAAGTGCACCGCGGCAAGCGCCCAATCAGCCTCACCCGGACCGAGTTCGCGCTGCTTGAGATGCTGATCGCCAACCCGCGCCGGGTGCTGACCCGCAGCCGGATACTGGAGGAGGTGTGGGGTTTCGACTTCCCGACCTCTGGAAATGCGCTGGAAGTTTACGTCGGCTATCTCCGGCGCAAGACCGAGGCAGAAGGAGAACCGCGGCTGATCCACACCGTGCGCGGGGTGGGTTACGTGCTGCGTGAGACTCCCCCCTGATGTGTGAAGAGAAGCCCTGATGTTGGGGTTCACCCGGCGCTCGAAGGTAGCTGAGGCCGGCGGAAAGGCTGCGGCGGTGAAGACATCCCTGTCGCTGCGATGGCGGGTGATGCTGCTCGCCATGTCGATGGTGGCCATGGTGGTGGTGCTGATGGCCGTCGCCGTCTACGCGGTGGTCTCCGCGGCCCTGTACACCGACATCGACAACCAGCTGCAGAGCCGGGCGCAGCTGCTGATCGCCAGCGGTTCGCTGGCCGCCGATCCGGCCAAGGCCATCGAAGGCACCGCCTATTCCGACGTCAACGCGATGCTGGTCAACCCCGGCCGATCCATCTACACCGCCAACCAACAGGGGCAGACGCTGCCCGTCGGGCAGCCGGAGAAGGCGGTGATCCGCGGCGAGTTGTTCATGTCCCGCCGCACCGTCGGCAGTCAGCGGGTGCTGGCAGTGCACCTGCCCAACGGCAGCTCCCTGCTGATCTCCAAGAGCCTCCAGCCCACCAACGCGGTGATGAACAGACTGAAGTGGGTGCTGCTGGCGGTCGGCGGTATCGGTGTGGCCATCGCGGCGGTCGCCGGTGGCATGGTCGCCCGCACCGGTCTGCGCCCCGTGGGCCAGCTCACCGAAGCCGCCGAACGGGTGGCCCGGACCGACGATCTGCGTCCCATACCGGTGTTCGGCAGCGACGAGCTCGCCCGGCTCACCGAGGCGTTCAACGCCATGCTTCGCGCGCTGGCGGAGTCCCGGGAGCGGCAGGCGCGACTGGTCGCCGACGCCGGCCACGAGTTGAAGACGCCGTTGACCTCACTGCGAACCAATGTCGAACTGCTGATGGCTTCCAGTGCGCCCGGGGCGCCCCCCTTTCCGGAGAGCGAACTGGCCGAACTGCGAACCGATGTGATCGGCCAGATCGAGGAACTGTCGACGCTCGTCGGCGATCTGGTGGACCTGACTCGGGAGGACAGTGTCCACACCGCGGTCCTGGAGGACGTCGAGATGACCGAGATCATCGACCGCAGCCTGGAGCGGGTTCGCCGCCGCCGCAACGACATTGAGTTCGATATCGACGCCGTGGGGTGGCAGGTCCACGGCGATCCGGCGGGTCTGGCGCGGGCCGTGCTCAACCTTCTCGACAACGCCGCCAAGTGGAGTCCGGCCGGGGGCACGGTGGGCTTGCGGCTGCACCAGGTCGATGCGGCGCATGCCGAATTAGTGGTGTCCGACGAAGGTCCCGGCATCGCCCCGGAGGAAAGGGGCCTGGTGTTCGAGCGGTTCTACCGGTCCACCTCAGCTCGGGCAATGCCCGGTTCCGGTCTCGGTCTGGCGATCGTCAAACAGGTTGTCGTCAAACACGGGGGCATGATCCGGATCGGTCAGACGGTGCCCGGGGGCGACCCACCCGGAACGTCGTTCTACGTACTGCTGCCAGGGTCTCCGACGGGGCTGACGTACCACAGCGCCTCATCCCATAGCGAAATCAACTCGGTGAAAGGCTATGTGAACGGGGTACACGGGAACGCATCGACGCTGCCGAGTGTTATCTCAGTCGACTCTCAGTAGTACCCGGCAGGCTGATCGGCAACGACAACGACGTAATTTCACACGTCGGTGAAGAGAAAGAGCGCAGCAGCGAAATGACAGACGACCCGCGGTACTCGACCCCGCAGCAACCCGGCCAGAACGTGCCGAATCAGCAAGCGGCGCCGGGCTATTCCCAGACCGGGTACCAGCAGCATTACGACTGGCGTTATGGCAGTGTCCAACCCCAACCCCAGGCCCAACCCCAGGCTTCGCAGCCACCCTACGATCCGTACCGCAGCGCACGCTCGGGCAGTACCGCCGTGCTGCCGCCGGTCAGCGGCAAGCCGCGCAGGAAACGTTCCCGCTCGGTCGCGCTGACCGCCGGCGCGCTGGCGATCGCCGCCGTGTCGGCGGGTATCGGGGGAGCTGTGGCGACGATGGTCCGCTCCGAGGACCACCCGGTCTCCACCGCGAACACCTCCGTCGCGTCCGCGCCTGACCGCAGCGCGGTGCCGACGGCCAACGTCCCGGTCGGCTCGGTGGAACAGGTCGCGGCCAAAGTTGTGCCCAGTGTGGTCAAGCTGGAGACCAAAATGGGGCGCGCGTCGGAGGAGGGATCCGGCATCATCCTGTCCGCGGACGGCCTGATCCTGACGAACAACCATGTGGTGTCGGCCGTCCAGGGCGGTCCTCCCGGGCCAAAGGTTCCCGGCCCGCTGACGCCGGCTCCGACCAAACCGGGTGCGCCCCCGGCCGATTCTGCGGCGGGCGGACCGAAGACTCTGGTGACCTTCGCCGACGGCCGTACCGCCCCGTTCACCGTCGTCGGGACCGATCCGGCCACCGACATCGCAGTGGTTCGCGCCCAGGGGGTTTCGGGGCTGACCCCCATCAGTCTGGGATCGTCGGGGAGCCTGCGAGTCGGCCAGGACGTGGTGGCCATCGGCTCGCCGCTGGGCCTGGAGGGCACCGTCACCACCGGGATCGTCAGCGCGCTCAACCGGCCGGTCGCGGCAGGCGGTGACGCGACCAACCAGAACACCGTCCTCGACGCCATCCAGACCGACGCAGCAATCAACCCGGGTAACTCCGGTGGCGCGCTGGTCAACATGAAAGGCGAACTCGTCGGCGTCAACTCGGCGATCGCGACCCTCGGTGGTGACTCCCCGGACTCTCAAAGTGGTTCTATCGGATTGGGTTTCGCGATTCCGGTCGATCAGGCCAAGCGCATCGCCGACGAGTTGATCGCGAACGGGTCAGCGGCACACGCGTCGCTGGGTGTGCAGGTGAGCAACGACGTCACGACCCACGGCGCCAAGATCGTCGAGGTGGTCAAGGATGGGGCGGCGGCATCCGCCGGCCTGCCCAGCGGGGTGGTGGTGACCAAGGTCGACGATCGGGTGATCGCCAGCGCCAACGCCCTGGTGGCTGCGGTGCGTTCGCGGGCTCCCGGCGACAGGCTCACGCTGACCTATCTGGACCCCGCTGGCAGCAGCCAGACCGTTCAGGTGACGCTGGGCAAGGCCGACCAGTGATGCGGGTGGCCGACGGCCGGCCTGTGACAGTCGTCGGAGAGTCGTCACGGGCGTCGGCACGCGGTTATACGGTGACACCTATGGATGAACCAGTGGGTGCGGCCGGGCGGGCTCTCGTCGTCGTCGTCGACGACCGGCAGGCGCGCGGCGTGGCCGACGACCACAGCGGACCGTTGGTCACCGAACTGCTGTCCGAGGCGGGGTTCGTGGTCGACGGTGTGGTGGTCGTCTCGGCGGACGAGGTCGAGATCCGCAACGCGCTGAACACGGCGGTGATCGGCGGCGTCGACTTGGTGGTCTCCGTCGGCGGCACCGGGGTGACTCCGCGCGACGTCACGCCGGAGGCCACCCTCGCCGTCCTGGACCGCGAGGTGCCCGGGATCGCCGAGGCGATTCGCACCTCCGGTCTGGCGGCCGGCAGCACCGATGCCGGCCTTTCGCGCGGCCTGGCGGGCATCTCCGGGAGCACCCTCGTGGTCAACATCGCCGGGTCGCGCGCGGCCGTCCGGGACGGCATGGCAACGCTCGGGCCGATGGCCGCCCACGTGATCGCCGAGCTGTCCAGCCTGGATATGTGATCCGTCGAGTGGGCCGGATGAAGACTATGTTTCAGCCCGATGACATGCAGAAACGCTCCCATTGTGACCTTCGTCACAGTTTTTGCCGGACCCGATGATCGCCGAACGCCCCGGCCGGGATGTGGTTAACTCCGTTTTCGGTTCCGAGCTTCCCCAGGGGTCATCGGATGAGCGCGAGGTCGATCTGACCGCCGAGGCAAGTGAGCGGGATCGCTGGCTCCGCGAAAACGTTCCGCCGCATCACGTTTGACTCGCCGGATGACGTTTCGGCAGTCGGCGCCCAGAATCGACAGTGCTCAAACGAACCGGCGTCTTCGCTGTGGGCGATCGGATCTCCCGGCCGGGCGCCGCAGACTCAGCAAAATCGCGCTTTGTCTGAATGCAACCTGATTTTTCTTTCGTTCGCGTTGCCCGCACGGTTGTACTACCGATATCTTACTCTTGACATCGCAACACCAGTCGTTGTGATCCAGCCGGATACCGAAGACTTGCTGGTGGACCTGAAGGGTTCACCAGCCGAACAAGCTTAGGGAGACCATGAAGGGTATCGGTCGTGTTCTGGCGGCCTTGGCCGCTGCGTTGGTAGGCCCGTTCGTGGCCCTGCCCGGGACGGCGCAGGCCGGGATGGACAACCAGATGAGTCTGGTCGACGGCGGTGGCCGCACGATGACCATCCAGCAGTGGGACACCTTCCTCGACGGGGTGTATCCGCTGGACCGCAACCGGCTGACCCGTGAGTGGTTCCACTCCGGCAAGGCCAAGTACAACGTGGCCGGCCCGGGTGCGGAC